>NZ_JBFRSD010000039.1:0-104736 GCF_041473395.1 Vibrio sp. 10N.222.55.C6 | reverse complement strand
TCTAGCATCTAGCATCTAGCGCTTAGATTAGTTGTTGCTGTGTAGTTCGCTGTTTAGCTCAACAGCAGACTTGTTCGCTAGGCACTCGATTTGGCCTGTGATTGAGTTGCGACGGAACAGAAGATCAGACACGCCAGCAAGATCGCGAGCTTTAATGATTTCTACTTCATTGCCTTCTTTATCTAGCATGCGAACCTTAGTACCCGCAGTCACGTAAAGACCAGACTCAACTGTACAACGGTCACCCATAGGGAAGCCAAGACCCGCGTTTGCGCCTAGTAGGCAGTTTTCGCCGATAGAGATAACCATCGTACCGCCACCAGACAGAGTACCCATGATAGAAGCGCCGCCGCCGATGTCTGAACCGTTACCTACAACAACACCCGCAGAGATACGACCTTCAACCATGCTCACGCCAGTTGTACCAGCATTGAAGTTGATGAAACCTTCGTGCATTACTGTTGTGCCTTCGCCTACGTGTGCGCCAAGACGAACACGAGAAGTGTCAGCAATACGAATACCTGTTGGTACTACGTAGTCCACCATTTTAGGGAACTTGTCTACGCAATCTACAGACAGAGCACGACCTGCAAGGCGAGCTTCGATTTGACGCTCAGCCAGCTCAGGTAGGTCGATAGGGCCTTCGTTTGTCCATGCGATGTTGTGCAGTAGACCGAAGATGCCGTCCAGTACCGTACCGTGTGGTTGTACTAGGCGGTTAGAGATAAGTTGTAGCTTTAGGAAGCCTTCAGCAACTGATGCTGGCTTCTCGTCAGTAGCAAGAACAACAAGAACAAGTGGCTGTTCAGACGCTGCCGCTTTTTCTGCTAAAGATGCGTTAGCTGCATCATCGTTTGCTGCGAATGCCTTCGCCAGTTCTGCGCTTTGTGCAGCAGAGATTTCGATAGCTTGGTTGCCTTCAGCGTAACCTGACACTTCAGCTACAGCTGCTACAAGAGCGTCGCTTGGGTTTAGAAGCGGGTTAGGGAAGAACGCTTCAATGATTTTATTGTCGCGATTTTTGGTTGCCGTACCGAAGGCTAGTGAAAAATAAGCCATGTTGAATCTCCATGTGTTGAGTCTTGATTTTGCTATTCCAAAACAACGGCTCGAATAACAAGCGCTGCCGTTAGCAAAGTTAATTTAATTGCGTTCATCATAAAGAGAGCGCCCTCGTTATGAAAGGGCGTATCGGGATAAAGTCTGTAAAATGATATTGCTTGTCTTTTGAGAGATAGTTTTCTGCAATGAGAAAGCACTGCAGATCAACACAAATTGATTGGTGCGTTAATCAACATTCTCCTGTGAATCCCCTCTTTAGATAAACAGTGCCTTATAAGCTTGCTCAATCCCTTCAATCAACATCTGCATACCGATTACCGCGAGTATCAACCCCATCATTCGAGTAATCACGTTCAGTGCGCTTGGTCCAACGGCTTTAACGAAGCGCTCGCCAAATACAAACAATACGTAGGTTAAGGCGCATAGTAGGCCAAAGGCGACGATGGTTTCGTAGATGCCTTCGGTGCTGGCAAAGTTCATCGCGGTGGCAATGGTGCCCGGTCCGGCTAATATTGGCATTGCCAGTGGCGAGACGGCGATACTGAGCGCCGCATCTTGTTGAGCGTCTGAGTTGACCTTCTCTTTTGCTTTAGAGTGTGTTGAGTCACCTTGCAGCATATGAAAGCCAATCAAGAACACGAGGATCCCGCCGGTGATACGAAGCGCGTAAAGCGCGATACCAAAGAGGTCGAAGATGAGTTTACCCGAGACAGCAAAGGTGCTGACGATGATGAAGGCGATGAACACTGAGCGGAAAGCGATAGACTTGACCGTTTCCCTATCATTATCACCTGTTAATCAAAGAAAGATCGGTGTGTTGGCGATAGGGTTCATGATGGCAAAAAAGCCCATGAACACGGTAATGGTATGAATGATGAGCTCTTTCATATTATTCCTTTGAAAATATGTAGTTAAATACGACAGCAGAATGTATTTAATCTTAGATACAAATAATTATTAGAAATAGATAGTAGAGCAAATGTGAATAAAAAACAGCCAGCATAAGGCTGGCTGTTTGGTTTTAGTGATAGGTGTAGAGTTTTAGTCGTCCGTTATTGCTTGATTCTCAACTAACAGACTCTACATAACAGGCAGATTGTGGGACTCACTTTGTCGTTATGCGTGTTGAGATTCACTCACTGCCACAGCCAATGCAACCGTCGCTCCGACCATTGGGTTGTTGCCCATGCCGATGAAGCCCATCATCGCCACGTGAGCAGGAACTGAAGAGCTACCTGCGAACTGAGCATCAGCGTGCATTCTGCCCATGGTATCGGTCATGCCGTAAGACGCTGGGCCTGCTGCTACGTTATCTGGGTGCAATGTTCGACCTGTACCGCCGCCTGAAGCAACTGAGAAGTATGGCAAACCTTGGCGAGTGCGTTCTGCTTTGTAGATACCCGCTACTGGGTGTTGGAAGCGAGTAGGGTTGGTTGAGTTACCCGTAATACTGACATCCACCTCTTCTCTGTGCATGATAGCCACACCTTCACGAACATCATCAGCGCCGTAACACAAGATGTCGCCGCGAGGGCCTTGTGAGAAACGGCGACGTTCTGTTTCAACAAGTTCACCTGTTTGGTAATCGTATTGAGTGCGCACGTAAGTGAAGCCGTTGATGCGTGAGATAAGATAAGCGGCATCTTTACCTAGGCCATTTAAGATCACTTTCAATGGGTTTTGACGTGATTTGTTGACGTTTAGTGCGATTTTGATCGCACCTTCTGCTGCAGCAAAAGATTCGTGACCCGCAAGGAAGGCGAAGCAGTGACTTTCTTCATTGAGAAGACGAGCGGCTAGCGCGCCATGTCCAATACCAACTTGGCGTTGTTCAGCAACACTGCCAGGTTTGGTGAATGCTTGAAGACCTTCACCAATAATATTAGCGGCTTGTTCTGCGCTGGTGGCTTTACGAAATAGCGCCAGTGCTGAGCCTAGGATATAAGCATCGGCAGCGCTTTCAAAAGCGATAGGTTGGGTGTCCATCACTAATGCTTTTGGGTCGACATTATGTGATAAACAGTATTGGTTTGCTTGCTCCAACGAGTCGAAGTTCATTTCTGCCAATACGCGAGTTACTGATTCATTAAATTGAGTGTTCATCATATCTTTCCTCTAAATTGGCAAAATTACTGTTGGCGTGGGTTAATAGTGGTCACGGCTTCATCGAAGCGGCCATAGGTCCCTGTCGCAAGGTCGGCCGCTTCATTCGCTGGCACGCCTTGGTTAATCGCCTTCATCATTTTGCCGAGGTTGAGATATTCGTAGCCAATCACTTCGCTGTGATCATCAAGTGCAAGCTTGGTTACGTAACCTTCTGCAAGCTCTAGGTAACGAACGCCTTTTGCTGCGGTTGAGTAGCTGGTGCCAACTTGGCTGCGCTGTGTTTGACCTAAGTCTTCTAGTGCTGCGCCGATCTCTAGGCCACCTTCAGAGAAAGCCGACTGAGTTCGACCGTAAACAAACTGCAGGAAGATTTCGCGCATCGCGACGTTAATCGCGTCACATACCAAGTCAGTATTCAGCGCTTCTAGAATGGTTTTTCCGGTGAGGATTTCCGCAGCCATCGCGGCAGATTGAGTCATACCTGAACAACCAATCGTTTCGATTAATGCTTCTTCGATGATGCCGTTTTTTACGTTAAGAGTCAGTTTTGCAGCACCTTGTTGTGGTGCACAAGTGCCAACACCGTGGCTTAAGCCAGAAATAGCGATGACATCTTTTGGGCTAACCATTGCGCCTTCAACTGGAATTGGAGCTGAATTGTGAAGATCACCCCTTTGAATAGGGCACATTGATTGAATTTCTGAAGAGTAGTGCATAATGTTTTCTCACTTATAGAGCCATTTAAGGCCTAGGGCGTTGAGAAAACAGGACGTGTTGGAAGAGGTGCGGCTAATTCACTACAGATCTTGAGTATCGATAATCCAAAGGTGTCATGGAACTTGGTCTTAATAGACTAAGTCCATTTCAAAATGGAGGAATAGCGATACGTCCAACAGTATTACCTGTTTTCGATTCTGTAGGAGTCATTAGCACTGTTCGGAAAGAACGGGCGGTTGAAGCAAAAGCTTAGGTGGAACCCCATCACCTGATGGCTATAGATTAGATCTTCCTCACACTTTCATGCAAGCGAATGTTTAGAGCGATTTCGACTATAAACAAGCTTCATTATATTTCGATAAGTATAAAAAACGCCAATAACGAACTCTGATTAGAGGCGTCATTGACGTTTTTTAGAAAGGTATCAGCTAGTTAAGCTGCATCTTCTTCTGCGTCTTCAACAGCTTCAAGCTTCTTAGCTTTTTTCGGAGCTGGCTTACGCTTAGCACCTAATGCGTAAAGAACTTCTTCTTTGTTCTTTGCTAGGTACATTGCAAGTTCTTCTTGCTTGCCTTCATCTTCAACTAAATCGCTTTTGCCTAAAAGTTCAAAAAGCTCATCAGCCATATCCAGCATTTTGTCGTATGCGTCGGCTTCGGCTTTAGAGGTAAAAGTCATTTTCTCTTCTCCGTTGCGTTCCACCACGTACTTGACGATAACAGCCATGGTTAATCCTCTAAGTTTGATAAATTTTACTGGCTTTTTATACAGTTTCTGATGTTAAAAGTCCAGTTGGAGCCCTAACAATGCGGCCTCAATCTTGATGTGTAGCCCAGTCTTCACAATAACTCATGAAAGATTTCAGTAGTGGGCTCTGGTATTTGTCCTTGTGTACCAGCATCCAGAAACGTCGTTTCATGTCGAGTGGCACATCGAGCGCTTTCACTCGGCCTGAATCAATCGCTCGTTGCGCCGCCAATCGTGATAAACAAGCGAATCCAAGATTGGCTGAAACTGAATTGATGATCGCTTCAGTGGTGTTGAGTTCAAAGGATTCATACCAATGTTCGATGCGAGGCGCAACGGCACGAAGGAAAAACTCGCGGGTCCCTGAGCCTGATTCACGTAGAATCCAGTGACTATCTTCCAAATCGCTTAAAGTCACTTTTTCTTTTGAAACGAGAGGATGTTGATTACTAACAATAATACACATTTCATCGCTGCTAAACTGACTCGAAATGAGTTCAGGGTGTAATGTTTTTCCTTCAATTAGCGCGATATCAAGTTCATAATCCACCAACTTTTGGCAGATCAGGGCACTGTTTGAAATGAACAAGCTTTGATCCTGATGTTGAGTTCGTTCGCGAAAGCCTGACAAAATAAACGGTGCGACCTGATTACCAATCGTGTCACTCGCGCCGACCTTTAGATTGCCACTTAAAGGCTGATCATCACGGAACAAAACATCAATACCAGCAGCACGATGTAATATTTCATCCGCCAATGGAAGTAACTTATGTCCCTCTTGGTTGAGAATTAATCGGTTGTTGACCCGGTCAAATAGAGAGTGGCCGAGTTGTTTCTCCATTTCGCCTAGTGCCATGCTGACCGCAGCTTTAGACAGAAACAGAGCCTCAGAGGCAGCAGTCAATGTCGAGTGCTGAGTAATAGTGACGAACACTTTGAGCTGTTTTATTGAAATATTAGCCATCAGATTCCTAGTTTTACTCTGCTGGTGAAAATGGATTCTGTTCAGTATTGATGAACACTTGTTATATATAATTGGATATTGTTTAACGAAGCGCAAGCGTATTATGGCTTCAACAAGCTGATGAGTTCACAAGTTTAGTGAATTAGGTTTAAGAGAGGCTGACATGATTCAACGTATTAAATATAGATTAACAGGAGCTCCAACACCCATGGCAGGGTTAGCACTCGCAATTGCAAGCTTAGGCTGGTGTTGGGATGGTGTTCTAGTCGCACAAGGTATCTTACACACACCGGGTTTGGTGCAGTGGATCAGTGCTGGCATTGCGGCGGTATTACTTCTTGTTTTAGCTGTGAAATTTTTGATTCATGGTCACCTATTGCGTGAAGATCTTGCTCACCCTGTTGTCGGCAGTGTGGTACCAACATTTGCAATGGGGTGCATGGTGGTGTCAGCGTCTTTGGCGCCAATCTCTCAATTCTTACAAGAAGCTATGTGGTTGGCTTCTGTGGCTTTGCATGTTGTGTTTCTAATGAGCTTTTTGTACCACAGAGCTAAAAACTTTGAGATTCACCACATGGTGCCAAGCTGGTTTGTGCCACCGATCGGTATTATCGTCGCTGACGTCTCTTTCTCAGGTAATCCAGTTTTAGAGCCAGTAGCTAACGCGACTTTGGTATTCGGCTTATTGGTTTACGCAGTAATGCTACCAATCATGGTTTACCGTTTGATCTTCTCTCACGAAGTGCCAGATGCTGCAAAACCAACGATTGCGATTATGGCAGCACCGGCAAGCCTATCTTTGGCGGGTTACTTAACCGTTACTGCTAACCCTTCACCTGTGATCATTGGTTTACTATTTGGTATTGCAGTGTTGATGACGTTCATTATCTATATGACGTTTTTCAAACTACTTCGTCTGCCATTTAGCCCTGGTTATGCAGCGTTTACTTTCCCAATCGTGATTGGTGCAACAGCCTTGTTCAAACTGGCTGCGTGGATGCAAGCACAAGGTGTTGAAGCGCACTACATCAGCCAAGTGTTCAATCTAGCGTACCTAGAACTGATTGTGGCAACCTTCGTCGTCGGTTATGTGGCGGTTCGTTATTACATGAACTACAAACCTCACCGTGTTTTAAGTGCGGTAGCGGGCAGATTGTAAAGGGCAATAGTTCAAAAGATAAACGGACCTTAAGCTTTCGGTATTTCATAAGCTTATATTCCTCATCCAAACTCGGCACTTATGCTAATCTGGCTTTATATTGTGGCAAGATTAGCGTGAGTGCACTTTGTTTACTGTTTACCATTCCAATAAAGTCGATACTTTAAAAATCCTTCTCGTTCATTTAATCAAAAGTGATCCTTTAGCCAACCCTTTCGAAAAAGAGCAGATCTTGGTTCAGAGCCCAGGTATGTCTCAATGGCTTAAGATGGAACTCGCCAAAGAGTTTGGTGTAGCAGCAAATATAGACTTTCCTCTTCCAGCAACCTTCATTTGGGATATGTTTACCCAAGTGCTTCCTGATGTACCTAAACGCAGTGCTTTTAACAAGGAAGCGATGACATGGAAGCTGATGAGTTTGTTACCCGCTAAGCTTGACCACCCTGATTTTTTACCTCTACAACGCTACCTTGAAAACGACGAAGATGATTCGAAGTTGTACCAATTGGCAGAGAAAATTGCCGACATCTTCGATGGCTACTTGGTGTATCGACCTGAGTGGATGGCGATGTGGGAAGCGGGAGAACCCGTTGCAGAATTGATTGATAGTGAAGGGCAACAAGAGCACCCTTGGCAACCGATTTTGTGGAAGGCACTCTACGAGCAAACGCTCTCTCAAGGCCAATCGAAATATCACCGTGGTAACTTGTATCACGACTTCATTGAAGCGTTAGCTAATCAACAAGGCCAGTTACAACACCTGCCGAAACGTCTGTTTGTGTTTGGTATTTCGTCACTGCCTCCTCGTTATATGGACGCATTGAAAGCGCTTGGCGAGCAGATTGATGTCCACCTGATGTTTACCAACCCTTGCCAACATTACTGGGGCGATATTCGTGACCGTAAATACTTGGCGAGAGTGGAAGCGCAGCGTCGTAAGCAGTTTGCTTTGGTTGATGGTTTACCTCAGCTAGAAGGCGAAGTCTCACCATTAAAAGATGGCATTGAAGCCAATATTGAAGACGAACTGCATACCAGCCAAGCGGTCGGTAATAGCTTACTGGCGTCTATGGGTAAACTGGGCAGAGATAACCTGTTCTTGCTGTCTCAATCAGACAGCGAAGAGCATGAGTTCTTTATTGATGTCGAGAGAGACAGCCTGCTGCATCAACTGCAAGCCGATATTCTTGAGTTAGAAGAGCACCAAGACGATCACATCTTAGACTCCAGCAACCACAAACAAGTGGTTGAGCTGGGCGATCGTTCGTTGACGGTACACGCTTGTCACAGCCCAATGCGCGAGGTGGAGGTTCTCCATGACCAGTTGTTAGCGATGTTTGATGCTGATCCAAGCTTAAAACCACGCGATATCATTGTGATGGTGGCAGACATCAATGCTTACAGCCCTGCTATTCAGGCGGTATTTGGTAATGCTCCGGGTGAGCGTTATATCCCTTACTCGATCTCGGATAGAACGGCAGACCAAGAGAGCCCAATTCTGACCGCGTTCATGCAGTTGGTCGCGTTACCGAACACGCGTTGTCTAGCTTCTGAACTTCTAGAGCTATTAGAAATCCCAGCGATGATGGCACGCTTCGGTATTGATGAATTTCAATTTGAACAAGCTAAGCAGTGGGTTGAAGAGGCGGGCATTCGTTGGGGGGTTGATGCTTCAACTGCAACAGAATTTGATCTACCTGCGACTGAGCAAAATACCTGGCTATTTGGTATTCAGCGTATGTTACTGGGCTATGCGATGTCAGACTCTGCGGGCTTGTTTGAAACTGAACATTCTCCGATTGCGGCTTATAACGAAGTTCAGGGTATTAACGCCGAACTTGCGGGTAAGTTAGCGCACTTTATTGACCGTATCGCTCATTACCGCCAACGACTAACTGAAACCCAATCAATCGATATGTGGCGTGAAACCTTGCTGCAAATGATTGATGATTTTTTTGCGGTTGAGCTGGAAGGTGAGGTGGTGCTTAAGTCGATTCGTGATGCACTTTCACAACTGAATGAACAGCTTGATGATGCCTTGTATAAGCAAGAGTTGTCGCCGAGTATCATCTATCAGTACTTAAATAATAAACTGTCGGGCGCCCGTATCAGTCAGCGTTTCTTAGCGGGACAAGTTAACTTTTGTACCTTGATGCCGATGCGTTCTATTCCGTTCAAAACCGTCTGTTTGTTAGGCATGAATGATGGGGTTTACCCTCGCTCAATGCCGCCAGAAGGTTTTGACCTGATGAACGGGCGCACTCGACCTGGTGATCGTTCTCGTCGTGATGATGACCGTTATCTATTCCTAGAAGCAATGCTGTCAGCACAAGAGTGTTTATACATCAGCTATGTCGGCCGTTCGATTCAAGATAATACTGAGCGAGTACCGTCGGTATTGGTTTCTGAGTTGATTGAGTACTGCCACCAGAACTACAGTTTAAGCGAAGACCAAGCGCTACCAAGTGATGATTCAGGCATCAACCTGACTCAAGCGATCAGCTTTGAACACACCATGACACCGTTCAGCCCTGCAGCTTTCACGCAAGGTGACGCAAGCCATGTATTGAGCTACGCCAAAGAGTGGCTACCTGCGGCAAATCGTTCTGGCGAACGCAGTGGTGAATTCAATCGCGCATTGGATGATTATTTACTTGGTGCGAGCTATCCACTGGAATTGGATCTGGTTGAGTTACAGCGTTTTTGGCGTTTGCCAGTGCAGTACTTCTTTAATCGCCGTCTCAAAGTGGTGTTTGAGCCACCTCTTCCGGTAATGGAAGACGATGAACCATTCGTACTCAATGGGCTAGAGAGCTTCCAGCTTAAAGATGCGCTGCTGCAAGTGTTGCTGGACCATCCTGAAGGCGCTGACGAAGCGGTTCGATTGTTTGTCTCTGAGCAAAAAGCACAGGGTCGCTTACCGGTTGGCGCCTTTGGTGATATCGAATTTGAAACCAACCGTGTTCAAGCGGAAGACTTAGCCAAAGAGATTCGATTTGTGAGTGGATCACCGCAACAAGATCTCGAAGTGAATATCGAACTTGATGTGTTAGGCGAAGGCAAACCTGTTCGCTTGATGGGGTGGTTAACTCAAAACTATCAATCAGGTCTAGTGCGTTTCCGTAGCGGCAAAATACGCTCTCAAGATTACTTGGCAGCGTGGATTGATCACCTATCCTGCGCTGTTATGGGGCACGGAAAAACGACCCATATTATTGGCTATGACAGAAAAGAGGGCGTGGTTCACCAAACACTACAACCGATTGGCGATGCGCAGCAGGCGAAGAGTTTGCTGGCTGAGTTAGTACGACTGTTTTATCAAGGCATGACAGCGCCATTACCTTACTTCCCGAAAACCGCATTAGCTGGTGTTGAAGCGGGCTTTAGTCGTGGGAAATGGGTCGATGACGAAGAAAAGTCCCTTAAGAAAATGGCCGATACCTTTAATGACAGCTTCGCCTTCACGGGCGAGGGTAGAGATACCTACATCTCACGAATCTGGTCTAAATGGGACGATGAATTGGCTACTGAGTCGCGTATGTATTCAACGCTTGTGCTACAGGCGGCAAGGTTGGCTGCTGCCGATCTGGCAGATCAGGAGTAAGTGGCTGTGATCGACAAGATCAATAGCGTGCACGCTGAATTAATGAAAAACGAAAGAGAGTTGTTGGTCAGCGTTTGGGATGCCTGCATTCAAAGTGAAGGGAATCAAGGCAAAGGGAAGCAGGTACAGGAAATAAAGTGGCCGCCAGTAAATCATTATTAGTGTAGGGCGTTCGCTGTACGGCCACAGGTCAGAGGGACCATTATTCTGTGGTTCAAAGTAACGCATGAGTATAAAACTCGTAGGCGATCCTGAACTCGTGGGCGCATAGTAGCGAGGCGATCTGAATTGATCCGTGAGAGAGATCGCACTAACTATTAACAAAATGGCGTAGGACGTAAATTGAATGACATTTTCTACGCTAGGTCACATTTGTAACAAACTAATTTATCAGAAGGCAGTAAGGCATGACGACCACAAGCAGTGTTCAGGTAATCGCTCCAAAAACACTCGATACCATGACGTTTCCACTTCATGGCGCGCGTTTAATTGAAGCATCGGCGGGTACGGGTAAAACATTTACTATTGCTGGCTTGTATTTGCGCTTACTGCTGGGGCACGGCACTGCTGCGCCGCAAGGTGATCTGACGGAAGCTACACGACACCATGAGCCACTAACTGTAGACCAAATTCTGGTGGTGACCTTTACTGAAGCAGCTACCGCTGAGCTGCGAGATCGTATCCGTGCTCGAATCCATGATGCACGGATTGCGTTTGCACGTGGGCAAAGTGACGACCCAGTGATTGCTCCTTTGTTACAAGCCATCGATGATCATGCTGGCGCAGCTAAAACTCTGCTTAACGCTGAAAGACAAATGGATGAAGCAGCGGTCTACACCATTCACGGTTTCTGTCAGCGAATGTTGACTCAAAATGCCTTCGAGTCTGGAAGCCGCTTTGATAATGAATTTGTGACCGATGAAAGCCACCTAAAAGCACAAGTGGTTGCCGACTATTGGCGTAAACAGTTCTACCCATTGCCAATTCAATTAGCAGGTGAGGTTCGTAATATCTGGGGTTCTCCCGCTTCTCTATTGGCTGACGTAAATCGTTATCTGACGGGTTCTCCACTAAAGCTAACCGTCGAAGCAATGTCGGGCGACCTGCAAACTCTGCACAATCAAAACCTAGATAAAGTGAAGCAACTTAAGGCGTTGTGGTGCGAATCCGAAGCGGACTTTTTGGCTTTGATTTCAGGTTCAGATGTGAACAAGCGTAGCTACACCAAGAAGTCTTTACCGACTTGGTTAGAAGCGGTCACGGCATGGGCGCAGAGCGACACTCATGATTACCAGCTTCCAGATAAACTAGATAAGTTCTCACAAGCCACGTTAATTGAAAAAACACCGAAAGGCACTGCACCTCAGCACGCCGTTTTCGAAGCGATTGAGGACTTCTTAAATTCTCCAGCAGATCTAAAAGCTCCATTGCTGGCGCATGCCATTACCCATTGCCGAACCATGTTAGCCAAAGCTAAACAGCAAAAGCAGTGGTTATCGTTTGATGATTTGTTGACTCAGTTATCCGCGTCCATTGATGTGGATGAGCAATCACTGCTGGTGGAGAGAATCCGCACCTTATACCCAGTGGCGATGATCGATGAATTCCAAGATACCGATCCGCTGCAATACAGTATTTTTAGTCGAATCTATTTAGACAATCCGCAATGTGGCCTGTTTATGATCGGCGACCCTAAGCAGGCTATCTACGGTTTCCGCGGTGCCGATATATTTACCTACATTAAGGCAAGAAACCAAGTGAGTGCTCACTATACGTTAGGCACTAACTGGCGTTCGAGTGCTGATATGGTCAGCGCGGTAAACCAAGTGTTTATGAATTCGGATAGCCCGTTTATCTACGACCAAGACATTCCATTTTTGCCAGTAGCTGCGAGCCCATCGGCTGACAAACGCCAATGGGTGATGAATGGTCAAACTCAACACGCGCTCACCTTTTGGCTGCAAGAGGCTGAAGACAAGCCGTTACCAAAGGGCGAATATCACAAGGCAATGGCAGAGGCGACGGCGAGTCAAATTCAAACCATTCTGACCGCTTCTCAAAACCAGCAAGCCTATTTTGATAACGGCAAAAAACAACATGCCGTGAATGCGGGTGATATTGCTGTCTTGGTTCGAACCGGCAGTGAAGGTCGCCTGATCAAAAATGCGCTGTCGGAACAAGGCATTGCGAGCGTGTATTTATCCAACCGAGACAGTGTGTTCACCAGCTTGGTCGCACAAGATATTCAACGTTTGTTGCAGGCGGTGCTGACACCTGAAAATGACCGAGCATTACGCGCCAGTTTAGCGTCGGAGTTGTTTGCTCTGGATGCCGCATCATTGGATGAACTCAACAACGATGAAGTGGTGTGGGAAAACGTCGTTAACGAGTTTAGAGAATATCGTAAGTTGTGGCTTCAGCGCGGCGTGTTGCCAATGCTTCGCAGCGTGATCAGTAAACGACATCTCGCGGAACGCTTACTGGAAGAAGAAAATGGTGAGCGCTCACTCACTGATTTAATGCACATTGGCGAATTGTTGCAACAAGCAAGACAAGAACTCGACAGTGACTATGGCTTGTTGCGTTGGCTGGCTGAAGCAATCTCAGATGCACAAAATGGTTTAGGTGGCAGTGACGACGACATTCAACGCCTTGAATCAGAAAGAAACTTGGTTCAAATCGTTACCATTCATAAATCGAAAGGCTTGGAATATGACTTAGTATTTTTGCCGTTCGTTGCAAGCTATCGTGAAGCGAGTGAAGGTAAGTTCTACGACCATGATTCAGATACCACGGTACTTGATATTACGGGTAGCGATAGTGCCTTAGCTCAAGCCGACAAAGAGCGATTGGCGGAAGACTTACGTTTGATTTACGTGGCGCTGACTCGTGCTGTTTATGGATGTTTTATTGGCATGGCACCGCTACGTAAAGGGCGTTCAACCAAAGAGCCGACCGGCGTTCACTTGAGTGCCATGGGCTATTTGGTTCAAAACGGACAAGAGCAAGGCATCGCCGAGTTGCATCAAGCTCTATCGGCTATTGAGGGTAAGAATTCCAGTGTGCTGTTAGCCGAAACACCTACCGCTCACGAACAAATTTTTGTGCAAACAGAGCAAGTGAGTGACGACTTACAGGCCAGTGAACTTAAGGCTTCAATTGACCGAGCTTGGCGTATCACCAGTTACTCGGGGCTTGTCAAACAGGGCAGTCACGGTGCGAGTCATGACGCGACCATTGAGGTGTCTGGTTTTGATATTGACTCGGCTGATGAGCAGGATGAGTCTGAGTTGATTGAGCCTGAACGCTCTATCTTTACGTTCCCTCGTGGTGCTCGCCCAGGTACTTTCTTACACACCTTGTTTGAGGAGGTTGAATTTACCGAGCCAGCAACCAGTGAACATAACACGCAAGTAATCACTCACTTATTAGAATCAGAGCAATATGAATTAGAGTGGCTACCTGTGCTTCAGCAACTGGTCGATACAGTGCTGAACACCGCATTAGACGGCAAGAACTTAAAGCTAAGCGAGAAAGACTCGACGCAACGTTTAGTTGAGATGGAATTCTTACTGCCGATCGAAGTATTGGCTGCATCTGAACTGAATCAAACCATTCAATATCACGATCCATTGTCAGCCAAAGCGGGCGATCTAGGTTTCCAAACCGTGCAAGGTATGTTGAAAGGCTTCATCGATTTGGTGTTTGAGCACCAAGGTAAATACTATGTACTCGACTGGAAATCGAATCACTTAGGAGATGATGTTGCTGTCTACCATGGCGAAGCATTGAAATCGGCGATGGCTGACCACCGTTATGATCTGCAATATCAGATCTATGCGTTGGCATTGCATCGCTTTTTACGCAGCCGCGTTGCGGATTACAGTTATGAACAACATTTTGGTGGGGTTTATTACTTGTTCTTAAGAGGAATGGACGGTCAATCTCAACAAGGTATTTTCTCGGCGAAACCAACACTGGCTTTGCTCGATGAAATGGATCAATTGATTGACGGTAAAGTGATAGACAGACGTTCAGCACAATTGAATGACAATGAAACTGGACAGATGGGGCTTTTATAATGACAACAACGACCACTAATACCGGCATAGATACTGCGAACACAGCAAAGCCAGTTTCACTTATTCCTGAGCAACTGATGGATGTACTCCAGTTTCTTGCGGATAAGGGTTCTATTCGTCAGTTGGATTATCAATTTGCCCGTTTTCTTGCTCAGCAAGCCACGAGCTACCCTCAAGAGATCGGCTTTCTCGCGGGAGTAGTGAGCCATGAATTAGGCAAAGGACACATTTGTACTCAGCTTATACAGCAGCATACGACAGGCCCTGAACTAGCGGCAGATCTTGCTCAGTTACTTGGGTTATACGGTGAAACTGCACTGCAATTGAACCAAAAACTGTTGGGTATTGATTGGGTGGCTGTGCTTCAATCATCAAACTTAGTGGGAACGACCAACGATTGTGTTAAGCCTCTAATGTTCGATGGGCAGCGTGTCTATTTACAGCGTTATTGGAACTACGAAGTTGTGTTGGCTGAGACCTTAAACCGTTTAAGTAAGCCGGTAGAGTTCAATACTGAGCAGAAAAAAGCGCTGACTGAAACGCTCAATCTGCTTTTTGCACGTAGCTATCATTTTCTGTTTAACGCCTTATCCAAGGCTGAAGCAAGCCAACAAACGTCTCAGGTATTACGCCAACAATTGGTGTGTGACCATCTTGATATTGTGAATGAGCAGGCTTTAGATTGGGGATCAATCGACCAAGCGATTGTACAAGCTAAGCAGGTAACGGACTTAGATGTGTTGGACGACTTGGTGCCGTTATCGGCATGTTTGAACTGGCAAAAAGTCGCGGCAGCGGTGGCGCTGAGTCGTCGTTTTGCGGTGATTTCTGGTGGGCCGGGTACTGGTAAAACAACCACGGTAACCAAATTACTGTCGGCGATGGTCGAGCAATCTCTCAGCCAAGGTAAAACACCAACGATTAAGCTAGTGGCACCAACGGGTAAAGCGGCGGCGCGTTTAACCGAGTCGATCGGTAAAGCAATTGAACAGCTGCCATTAGCGCCTGAAGTGAAAGCCAACATACCGACCGAATCGAGCACCTTACACAGATTACTCGGCGCGATTCCTAACCGTGCTGAGTTTAGGCATAACCGACGCAATCCACTCCACCTTGATATCTTGGTAGTGGATGAAGCTTCAATGGTTGATCTGTCGATGATGTATAAGCTGGTGGATGCACTTCCTGAGCACGCAAGGCTCATCTTATTGGGTGATAAAGACCAACTCGCTTCAGTAGAGGCAGGTGCTGTGCTCGGTGATATCTGTTCATTCAACTCTGCAGGGTACAGCACAGCGCAAGGCAATTTGATTGCAGAGATGACAGGTTTTGATGCGATAGCTAAACCAAGACAAAACAAAGCTGGAGCGGTGAATCCGCCTGCGATTGCGGATAGCTTGTGTATGCTGCAGAAGAGTTATCGTTTCGATGCGCGCTCCGGTATCGGTCAGCTGGCAAAAGCAATCAATAATGGTTCTGCGAATCAAGTAGACCAAGTGTTTGCCAAAGGTTTTGGCGATATCGAAAACCACCCTCTGTCGAGTGACAGCTATAACCTGATGCTGCGTACTTTGGTTAACGAGTATGGTGCGTACCTCAATAGAATGAATGTGCCGTTGGAAGAGTTAGAAACTCAAGAAGCGAGAGCGAAATCGGTACTCGATTTGTTCAGCCAATGCCGACTGTTGTGTTCCATTCGTGAAGGGGATTTTGGTGTTAAAGGCCTCAACCACAGAATTGAAAGAGCACTGGCCGCAAGGCGTTTGGTGAGCCCTCATAATGATGAGCTGTGGTATCACGGACGTCCTGTTATGGTGACGCGAAATGATCATGGCTTGGGTTTGTACAATGGTGATATTGGTATCTGTATGCTTGAGGCGGGTTCTAGTCAACCTGACTTAACCCCTCGTTTGAAGGTCTATTTTGAGTTGCCCGATGGCAGCGTAAAAGCTGTGCTACCAAGCCGAGTGCCCGATCATGAAACGGCTTATGCAATGACAATACACAAATCTCAGGGTAGTGAATTTGATCTGACCTTAATGATCTTGCCGCCAGATTTCAGCCCTATTTTAACGCGGGAGCTTATCTATACAGGTATTACACGTGCGAAGAAACGACTGATGATGTTCAGCGATACAAATGTGTTGAAGCGTGGGATTAAGGTGAAAACAGAGCGAGTGAGTGGTTTAGGCAGTCGCTTAACGAATTAGTCGTTATGGACGGCTAGAGAAGGTTTTGAACTTAGGGCTAGATAAACACAAAGCAACCATCCTTGGTTGCTTTGAGCGTTATTAGGAATCAGAGCCTAAAAACGCTCGAGTAAACGATATGTGGTTTATCTTGTACTTTGCTTGGCAATTCAAAATAAACTCTTTTAGATTCTCGCTAACAGGGAACACGCAGTGTACGTCTAGCCCTTCTAAGAATTGGTTATCAGCCATATCCCAAAAACTTTGCAGCGAGTTACAAACAATGGTTCTCATATCAATATTGCTCTTTTTGCTGTTTATATTAACGAGCAGAGCTAATGTTAGCGTGCTGGCCGTCAACGGGTATAGCAATCCGTGCAGTGACCACCTCAATGAGTTCGACATGACTATCGAGATGGCAATTCCAATAAAAACATTTGTTAAGATTATTAAAGCGTCTAAATTCTATACAATTATACGTGTGAGTGAAAGTGCATAGTTAATAAATCTCATATAGAAAGCGATTACATTTGCAATTATTTTTCTGTCGAAGTGAGATTGTGCTCCAAAACTTTATTTATACGTTGAGCGCCAAGATCTTTGAGTTTCTCTGATAGTTGTATAACCCTTGTTTTTCCATCGGTAATTCATCAACCGCTATCTCGTAAAAACCCTGTTCACGGAACCAGTGAAGGCTGTGCGTAGTAAGGACAAAAATCTGGTCGATATCACGAGATTTTGATTGGTGACGCATGTAATCCAGCAACAATTGCCCACGGTTTCCATCGCGATAGTCAGGGTGAATCGCCACACACGCCATCTCTGCCATGTGATCTTCCGGATACGCATATAGTGCAGCGCAACCAATAATCAGTCCGTCTTTTTCGATAATCGTAAAGCGGTGAATCTCTTGTTCCAATTGTTCTCTTGAGCGACGAACGAGAATGCCTTGTTCTTCCAAAGGACGAATAAGGTCAAATATGCCACCAATATCGTCAATCTGAGCTTGTCTTACTTGCTCGGCACTAGCCATGACCACTTGGGTTCCAATACCGTCAAAAGAGAACAACTCTTGGATTAATGCGCCATCTACCTTGTAGCTGATTAGATGACAACGAGGCACACCAGCTCGACAAGCGGAGATCGCTCCTTTCAAGAAGCGCAGTGTTCCTGTGCTCATGTCTTCGGCAGGATTTTGAGATTCCGTTAATCGTTCTAGAATTTGCTTGGCATCTTTAGGGAAGAGTTCGGCGAGCACGTTACCGCGTTCATCTGTTACCCCTTGTTCGGAGCAGAAGCCAATCAGCTTGTCGGCCTTTAGACGAATAGCAACTTGGGTAGCGACCTCTTCAGAAAGTAGGTTAAAGCTTTCGCCTGTCACGGAGCTGGCAATAGGGCCAAGCAGTACAATTGAACCTTGGTCAAGCGTGCGATTGATCCCTTCGATATCGATTCGACGAATACGCCCGCTGTGGCAATAATCCGTACCGTCATCCACGCCAAGCGGTTGAGCCGTAATGAAGTTACCACTCATAACATTGAGTTGAGTGCCTGCCATCGGCGTGTTGTTTAAGCTCATTGAGAGGCGTGCGGTGATGGCAAGTTGAAGCTGTCCAGCAGCCTGCATAGCGACGCCCAAAGAATATTCATCAGTGACCCTAATATTCTTGTGATAAGGCGTATGGCAATCTTGCTTGGCGAGCAATTGGTTGATCTGCGGTCTTGCCCCGTGAACGAGAACAATCTTTACTCCAAGGCTGTGGAGCAAGGCTATATCACTAATAATGTTACCAAAGTTCCTGTCGGCAACGGCTTCGCCTCCCAGCATAATGACCATGGTTTTGCCACGGTGAGCATTTACGTAAGGGGTTGATTGTCTGAAACCTTTTACTAGCGCTGTACTTCTTAATTTCACAGAACAAGTCCATTTTGTTTATTTATTCGATAATTTAGCATTTAAATTCAAATGTAAACAACACCTTTTTGGAATAAAGCGCAAACTATTCTTATCTAGGCTTCAATATATAAACTGTCTCAGTGTAGAATGCGCATAGCATCCTTATGAGTAGTCACCGAATGCAACAAGCTCCAGCAACAAAGAACAAAATCGATGAGATAACCAAAGGTCTCTACAGCGAAGCTGATCAGCGCAATCAATCTAAGTTGAAGCGTAAGATCATTGAACGTTGTTTAATGGTTCTAGCCTTAGTGGGTTCGTTTGCGGTGGTTTCTTTGTTCGGCGATGTGCTTTCCCGAGTGCAAAATGCGGCGACGCCCGACAATCTGATATACGGCACTTGGATAGAGCAAGATGTTGCACATTATGCGACCGATGAGTTTGTTCTGAATGCTAATGGTGTGTCAGTTCGTGGGTCTGTTGTTTCGACGAGCTTTGACTTTGATGGAAACTACTTTGAATACAAGGCGGGTGATAAAACCTATCGCTTCCGCATGACCAATTCTGACAATACAGAAATGGTGCTCGATTCTGACAGTCACTACAATCCCATCTTCCGCCTTAAGGGCCATATCGATAACTCCGTCCGATAGGTTATCTTCTTGTAAACTCTTACAATCTAAGATTGTGTTATCTGACTGTTTTTGTCATCCTCGATGCATAGAATTTTTAGGATGACTCTTGTGATTAAAAAATGGCTTCCCCTTGTCGCTGCCTCTTTGTTATTTGGCTGTGCTCAACCCACTGATCTTGCTCAGCAACACCTTGATGACGAATTTCCTCGCACCTTGAATAAGGTCGATCAGGTTGAATCCAATAAACCAAGAGACTACACCGCATTTGCAGAACAAGCTGAGATGGTGGTTTCTAAATCCCCTTCGATGGCTAAAATCTATGAGCCGCTTTATCAACAACTCAATGAGTGGGCGATGCTGAGTGGAGATCCAAGCGAGCTAGCGAATTTTGGCGTTCAAACCGCTCAACTAGGTGGTGGTGATAAACAAGGCAATGTTTTGTTCACGGGCTACTTTTCTCCTGTGATGGAGCTGCGCCACGAAGCGAATGAAGAATATCGTTACCCTGTTTACGGGCTTCCTGAGTGTGGTAAAGAGTGTCCAACACGCCAAGAGATTTACAACGGCGCACTAGAAGGTCAGGGCCTTGAGTTAGGTTACTCAGCAAACCGTATCGACCCATTTATGATGGAAGTACAGGGCAGTGGATTTGTACACTTCGGTGATGATGACACGCTGCAGTATTTCGCCTACGCGGGTAAGAACAATAAAGCTTATGTGAGCATTGGCCGTGTTCTGATTGAACGAGGCTTAGTTCCACGCGAAAAAATGTCGCTAAAAGCAATCAAAGAGTGGGTATTGGCAAACGATCCTGAAGTGGTCAAAGAGCTGCTTGAGCAAAACCCATCTTTCGTGTTTTTTGAAGCGAGAGACGACCTATCTGTGATGGGTAGCGCGGGCATTCCTCTATTACCTATGGCGGCGGTTGCGGGCGATCGCTCTATCTTGCCTATGGGGACGCCGATTCTTGCTGAGGTTCCATTATTGAATGCTGATGGTACTTGGAGCGGCGCTCATCAACTAAGACTGCTATTGGTTTTGGATACGGGCGGCGCGGTTAAGCAAAACCATTTGGACCTTTACCACGGCATGGGCCCTCGAGCGGGTACAGAAGCGGGCCATTACAAGCATTTTGGTCGTGTGTGGAAGCTCGGTTTAGATGGCAGCGCAACTGAAGCGCCTTGGGCTTTGCCTCCTGAAAAGGTTGAGTAAGCTACAATAAAATAGGGCATTGAAAGCGAATCGCTAATCCCCTAGACTTTTTATTCAAGAGTGCGTATAAAACGCACTCTTTTCTTTTTCTCAGAAATAAATTGGCGGCAACAATGCGTGAATTGACCACTCCAGCTTCAGAAAACTATGACCAACGATTTGGTGGCACCCGTCGCCTATATGGCAATAGTGAAGTCGACATACTTAGAGCAGCACACGTGTGTGTGATCGGTATTGGCGGTGTAGGTTCATGGGCGGTTGAAGCGCTTGCTCGTACTGGTTTAGGTGAGCTGACTTTGATCGATATGGATGATGTGTGTGTGACCAACATCAACCGTCAGATCCACGCAATGTCGGGTACCGTTGGTAAAAGCAAAATTGAAGTGATGGCAGAGCGCGTTAAGCTGATTAACCCTGAGTGTAAAGTTAACTTGGTTGACGACTTCATCGGCCCAGACAATCAGGCTGAATACCTATCGAAAGAGTTCGACTTTGTGTTAGATGCGATTGATAGCATGAAAGCTAAGGCTTCACTGTTGGCATATTGTCGTAGCAACAAAATTAAGGTGATCACCACCGGTGGTGCGGGTGGTCAAATCGATCCCACTCAAATCAAAGTGGCTGATCTGACTAAGACGATTCAAGATCCGCTCGCGAAGAAGCTAAAAGATACCCTTCGTCGTCATCATAACTTCCCTAAGAATCCAGCACGTAAGTTTGGTATCGATTGTGTGTTCTCAACTGAACAGCTGAAATACCCTCAAGCTGACGGCAGTGTATGTGCTGCGAAAGCGACAGCAGAAGGTCCAAAACGCATGGATTGTGCGACGGGTTTTGGCGCTGCGACAGTGGTCACTGCGACTTTTGGTTTTGTGGCTGTTTCACGTATTGTTGAAAAGCTGATTCAAAAGCACTCTAAGTAGTTCTTTATTATTTGCTTGAGAACACTTAACCATTGTCACCTGTACATTTAGTCATAATCTATTGGATATTAAAATGATGTCATTCCCAAGCTCTCCATTCGGCACTGAAATTACCAGTGATGATATTGTCGCGAAGATGCAGACATTCAGCGGCTGGGAAGATCGTTATCGCCAAGTGATTCAATGGGGTAAGAAATTACCTAGCATGCCTGATGAGCTGAAGAGTGAGCAGGTTGTAGTTTCTGGTTGTGAAAGCCAAGTCTGGCTAGTTTCTCAGAACATCGACGGTGTTTGGTATTTTTGTGCTGATTCTGATGCTCGTATCGTGCGCGGTCTGATTGCATTAGTGATGGCTGCGTATGATGGAAAAACATCAGAGCAGGTTCAAGCGTTCGATATTGATGGTTACTTTGAAAACATCGGTTTAATCACCCACCTAAGCCCATCTCGCGGAAACGGATTAAAAGCGATTGTTGCTCAAATCCAAGAGTTAAGTGCTTAATATCACTCAGATACACAGAAACAAAAAGGGTTGACGCTAAACGCCAACCCTAAATAATCTCGCCACACCCTAAAGCATATCAACGGCTTTTTCTATCGCAGCTATAAGCTTATCAACGTCATCCATGTTGTTGTAAATACCAAATGAAATTCGAACCGTTCCTTTCACATTAAGTGCATCCATTAATGGGTGAGCACAATGATGTCCTGCACGTACTGCGATACCTTGCTGATCCAGTAGAGTCGCTATATCTTGATGGTGAACACCATCCATCACAAAAGTAATCACACTTGCGTTAGGTTGATACCCTAAAATCTGAATGTCATCCAGTTTACTGAGCGCAAGATAAGTCTCGTGTTGTAGTTGGTGGATATGATTTTCGACATCTTGTTGTACAAAACCACTTAACCATTCTATTGCGGTGCTTAGTGCTATGGCCCCTGCCACATTTGGCGTGCCCGCTTCGAATTTGCCAGGCAGTTCTGAAAAAGTAGTGCCAGAGAAAGAGACGCGCTCGACCATTTTGCCACCACCATGCCAAGGTGGCATCGCTTCTAACAATTCAAGCTTGCCGTAAAGCACACCGATGCCCGCAGGGGCATAGAGCTTGTGTCCAGAGAATACGTAGAAATCAGCGCCTAAAGCAGCAACATCAACCGATTCATGAACGATACCTTGTGCGCCATCGACTACCACAATTGCATTCATCTTATGTGCTTTCTCGATGACGGCTTCAATCGGCTGACGAGAACCCGTTACGTTGGTTATCTGAGCTAATGCAACAATCTTGGTTCGTTCATTTAAAAGCGTATCAAACGCGACTAGGTCAAATTCACAATCCGATGTCATCGGTACTTTAACGACTTTAGCCCCGGTTTGTTCTGCCACAATTTGCCAAGGAACTATGTTAGCGTGATGCTCCATTTCACTCACTAAGATCTCATCGCCAGGCTGAAGAATACTTCTTGCGTAAGTTTGAGCAATTAAATTGAGCGCTTCGGTTGCACCGCGAGTCCAGATGATCTCTTTTGAAGAGCTTGCACCGATAAACTGAGCGACCTTATCTCTGGCAGCTTCAAACTGACTGGTCGCGTTCGCTGTTAAGCTATGGCTACCACGGTGAACATTGGCATTTTGTTTGGAGTAATATTGGCTAATGGCATCAATAACTACCTGAGGTTTTTGTGTCGTTGCCGCGCTGTCTAAGTAAATCAATGGTTGTTGATTGATGGTTTGGGATAGCGCAGGAAACTGCTCTCGGATGTGATTGATATCAAGCATCTATTCTTACCTAAAATCTTGGAAATTGGTGCCAGCGTTATGCTTAGCGGTATTGTTATTTTATCGCGACTTGTTGACCGTTGCTGACTAATCTTGATGATTCCAGCTATTTTCTTGCTCTTTGACTTGATCGAACAGCTTTTGGTTAACGGGAACTTCTATCTGATGCTTAAGCGCTGTTTTTATTAGGTGTCCAGTGATGAAGTCGATCTCTGTCTTGCGTTGGTAAAACATATCCTGCTTCATGGATGAGTTGTTCTGCGCCGTGGCTTGGATGACCTGCTTGACACTTGCTTCTAATCCGTCGAATGAACAAGCGATCCCTTCTGCTTGCATCACTTCTGTCAGTTCTTGAACTATCGAACGCAACACCCCCTCAAATTGGTGATCAGCAAGTTCGCCATTCTTAATCTGCTTGAGCCCAGTGAGTGGATTTATGGCACAGTTAATCGCGAGCTTAGTCCAAAGCGCAGTTTTTATTTCAGGGTTCCAGCTTACCTCTGGCAGGGCATGGTTGAGGACATCAACTAAAAACGTGCATTGCTGACCGACTTGGTTAAAAGCACCCAATTGGGTGTGGCCTAACCCTGTATGAGATACATGATTACGGCTGGGTTTGAATGCGGCTTGAGTCGTGGTCGCCAATACAACGGGGTAACCATCGACTTGAGTAGCAATATTATCGACCGCGCCCATTCCGTTATGCATGAACATGAGAATGGTGTCAGAGTCGAGATATTGAAGTAACGGAGTGGTGGCTTCTTCTACTTGCCAAGCCTTGACTGTGAAGATAACCAAATCACTCGTTGATAGCTTGTCGATATTGTTATTGCTGAAGGAAAGTGAAGTTTGCTCATCAAGTGTTAGGTCAATTGAGGTTTCAGGGGAGCGACTCAACAAAGAGACATTATGACCAGCTTGAAGTAGTTTTATCGCCCATAAAGAGCCGATAGCTCCAGGTCCAACAATAGTGATGTTCACAGCAATACCGAGATAAGAAAGTGATGCTGCAAGGATAGCGAGGCATTAAATGAAAGCAATAAAAAATGGCACCCTAGGGTGCCATTTTGGAAACTTTTCTTAGAAGTTCGATTAGAACTTGTAAGTTACTGCAACGTAGTGACCTACGCCAGAAGAATCAGCTTGTGAAGAAGCGTCCCATGGTAGGTCTGCACCATCTTTAAAGCCGTATACATCGCTGTATAGTTTCAGGCCGTAACCAACTGCAAAACGATCTGAGTGCCAGTAGATACCGTTGAACATTGCGCCGCCGTTGCTTACTTGAGCGTACTCATCTTTCATACCGAATTGGTAATCAATGTAACCTTGGTAAGAGATGAATGAACCGTTCTCGAAGAAGTAGAATGGCTTGAACCAGTTAGTCGAGATTTGGAAACCGTTCCAATCTTTGTTGTTTGAGTCGTATGTACCGTAAAGGTTTAGACCCATTTTACCGAACCATGGAACCATTACGTCAGAACCTAGACCAACTTTCTGAGTGTTAACACCACCGTTGTTACCATCCCACTCGAAAAGAGTTGAAAGGTATAGTTCTTCAACTGGACCGAAAGAAAGGTCTTTACCAGTTAGGCCGTCAAGAGACATACGAGGAGCAAACTTCATGAAGATTTTGCCATCTTTGTCTGCTTTGTCGCTGCTTGAGTCTGATGTTAGGTTAAATACATCAACATAGCCGTAAAGGTCGAAGATTCCAGAGCGACCACCAAATTCCATCTCTAGGTAATCATGAGTAGATTCGTAAGGACCTTTCTCGTTGATTGCACCCATGATGTTGAACTGCATCCATTTGTAATCGTTTTTATGGATGTCGCCGTCAGAATAATCCGCTGCCATTACTGGAGCAGAAGTTGCTGCAAGTAGGCCAAGAGTTAAAAGTGATTTACGCATAATGGAACTCTCTATGTTTGAAATAAGTAACCCGCTAATCCGTGCGTGTTTATGATGTCCGAATGCCGAGCATAATAGCGATTTTGTTCTCAAATAAAAGTGAGACAGAGTGAAAATTACAATTATTAAGGTGAGGTTGATCACACTAATGATCTAAATGATGGAACTTTAATGTGGAAATGCATCTTGATGCACCTCTAATTCTATTGATTTTGTGAAACTCGATTATTTTGTGGATAAATAGGTGAAATACTGTGCTAAGCAAACGATTCTACTAATTAGAGTGACATGCATATCAAAATCAACAGTATTCATTTCTAAGCGTTTTCTCTTAAAAAATGACAATTCAACCCGTCTTACAATCCAGTCTTTGATCTATCTTTGACCGAAAACGGTGGGTATTGCTGGTAGCACTCCGGCGCTAAGTGATGTGAAATTCAGAGATTATGCGAATGGCATTTATGTTGCGGCGGGGTCTTACTTTGTGACGATTACTGTAGCGGGTCAGCCGTCAGTTGTGGCTATCGACTCTGCGCCCGCAACCTTAGCTGATGGTGTGGTGTATCAAGTCGTGGCGATTGATGATTCGATGGGTACGGGTTTTAACCTAATTGTCAGTGAAACAACAGACTAGATCTGAAGACAGAACGTAGAAGAGGGTAGATCAATGCTACCCTCTTCTTATTTGTTTTCTTTGACTCTATTCTTGGTTAGTTTTGGCTTTCTCTAATAAATCCGTGAAAAAGTGGCGTAACGAGTAGAGCATGATCAAACTTGGAATCACCATAAGTGCGGTCAGTATAAAGAAGGTTGACCAATCATTGAGGTAATCGACCAATTCACCACTAAATGAAGCCAGTGTTGTTCGACCGAAGTTACCCAAGGATGCGAGTAATGCATATTGGGTTGCAGAGAAGGCCTGCCCAGTTAATAACGTTAAGAAAGAGACAAAAGCTACTGTTGAAAAGGCGGTCGTGAAGTTATCGACAATAATCGTTGCCAAGAACAGTGTTTCACTTGGGCCTGCTTGAGCGATCCATGCAAACATTAGATTACTGGCTGCCATGGCAACACCGCCAATCATCAGTCCGCGTACAATGCCGAATTTTACATTGAAGACGCTGCCTACCAAAGTGAAGAATATGGTTGCGCCCCAACCAATTAACTTCGAATAGTGGCCGATCTGTTCGTTACTGAAACCTATCTCTTTATAGAAGGTGATCGACATGCGACCTAGGAAGGCTTCACCTATCTTAAATAGGAATACGAACAGCAGTAGGGTGATGGCAACTTGAACTCCGTTTCGTTTGAAGAAGTCATAAAACGGTTCTAACACGGTAACACTGAACCAAGCCACGACTTTCGAACCGACAACCTTATTGTGGCGTTGCTGAGCCTGTTCTTGTAGGGCTTCGCGTTGTGTATTTGGCTCTCCGACAAAAAGAGTAAACAGCATTAGTACGACAACGACGCCTGCCATTCCGTAATACACGCCATTCCAACCGATTGAGTCTGCGTTAATAAAGGCAAGGTAGCCTGGTAGAGAATACCCCGTCCACCAACCAATTACGGCCATTGCAGAAGCTTGCGGCAGTTTTGATGCTTCGGATTTTGGGAAGGTATCAATACGAAATGCATCAATCGCGATGTCTTGCGTGGCTGAGGCAATGGCAATAGCGAGCGCCAACATTGAAGTAAACGCCAAGTTCTCTGCGGGATTGACGCCTGCGATGAATAAGGTACCGATTAAAACAATGGATTGGCAGAAAAAGATCCAACTGCGTCGCTGGCCGAGTATTGCGTGAAGCACCGGCAGTTTTACTCGGTCTACCAATGGTGCCCATAGAAAGTTAATCGCATACACGGCAAACACACTGCCAAAGTAGCCGATGGCAGCACGCGTTAAACCTGCATCTTTTAGCCAACCAGACATATTGGATCCAATAAGAACCCATGGGAAGCCACTCGAACAGCCGAGCATAAACACCCAAAGTAGGCGTTTATCTAGGTAGCTGCGGAAAGTCTGCATCCAAGAAAGAGAGGGAGTGCCTGATGACATAGGGCGTCCTTGTGTAGAAAAACGCCCTTAAGAAATAAGGGCGTTAGATTGGATTACTTAAGAAGGGTCACTTTAGTGATGACGATTGGGTCAACTGGTATGTCTGACATGCGGCCCATTCGCTTGGTTGGAATCGTTGCCATCTTTTGAACAACATCAAAACCTTCAGTTACTTTGCCGAATACAGCGTAGCCTGGGTTGCTACCTTTTGCGTTCAAGAAGTCATTATCAGAGAAGTTAATGAAGAACTGACGAGTTGCAGAATCTGGCGCATTAGTACGAGCCATCGCGATTGTTGCTGTATCGTTCTTCAAGCCATTGCTGCCTTCATTCTTGATAGGAGCGTAAGTTGCTTGTTGATTCATCTCTTGATCGAAGCCGCCACCTTGAGCCATAAAGCCAGGAATAACACGGTGGAAGATAGTGCCTTCGTAGCTGCCGTCTGCCACGTATTTTAGGAAGTTCTCCGCGCTAACCGGTGCTTGTTCTTGGTTAAGCTCAATAGTGAAGTCGCCTAATGTTGTTTCCACGTTTACTTTAGGACCAGCCCAAACGCTTACGCTCACTAGCATTAATGCGATAGAAGATAAAATACGACCCATTAGAAACGTTCCTTCATGTAAGTTTGTAGCTCTTGGTCGTTAGCGATCTCAGTAAGAACCAAGTTGATCACGTCATTAAGAACCATAGAGATGTCGTCGTTAGATGCACTCAATGCACCAGTGCGTGTTGCAGTGCCGTTGAATGTTTTAACTAGTTTGCCTTCAGGCGTTTCAGCGGTAACTTCAAGCGTTACTTTACCGTCCATTTTGTTTTCCATAATGGTGTGCTCTACGGTAACGAGTGCTTCGTGAATCTCTAAAACAATCGAGTTTTCACTGTTTACGCTCGCACGAAAACCTTGAGACTCTAACTGCTGTGCAACAGCATTTTCTAGAGAGATACGCATGTTTTGCTTAGCGTGAATTGGCTGAATGTTTGAACGGCCACTATCAACCAATGCAACATATTGAGCGGCACGAACATCTTTACTGGTTAGTGTGTATGTTTTGCCTTGTACAAGGTTGCTTGAGCTTAGTGAAGCTTCTGGCATTACATTGATCTGTTCTTGCTGAGGGGCTGAACATGCTGTCAAAGCCATAATAGAAGCAGCCAAAATCAGTTTTTTCATTCCTTTATCCTTTCTAAATTCACACCAGAAGCTCGGTATCTTAAATTCTTGTGAAGTCGTTTCTGCTTATTTATTAAAATTCGCAGGTTCTCTTGTTGCTTGTAATATCTCAAATTTTTGGTTTAGTTCAAGCGTTTCAACGTTAGCTTCACCAAATAGTCTTGCTAGTTTGACATCGTATCCGAGGTGTCGGTTGCCAATAACAATTAATTTGCCTCCATTGCTTAGAACATGCTTTGCATCACAGAACATTTGCCACGCAATGTGATCCGTAATCGCTTGTTGCTGATGGAATGGAGGATTACACATCACTAAGTAGGTGCTGTTTTTCTTGAAGCCATCTAAACAGTTGTTGGCGATGAACTGGAAGTTGCCTTCTTCACCAAGGTTATCTTTGATGTTTTGGCGCGCCGATTCCACCGCCATAAAGCTTTCATCCACACAGGTGATACGGGCTTGTGGGTTCAATTGCCCTGCTTTTACACTCAATACACCGTTGCCACAACCAAGATCGATGATATGACGTAGCTCAGGATCTTGAGGGATGTGCTCTAGCATATAGCGAGCGCCTTGATCGAGTGCTTCCCCTGAGTAAACATTTGGTAAATTTTTCAGGCGGATATCTTCACCGTCTACATCCCATTCAACAAAAGGCTCTACCGTTTGAATTGGCTGGCAGTTTGGAGATGAGAAGACTAAGCGGTGTTTTTTCTTCGCTAGTGATGTTTTGGTTTCGCCTAGGTATTTTTCGAACAGGTTAAGCGTAGAGGTGTGAATCTCTTTTACCTTGTTGACGCCGATCACTTGGCAGCCTTCAGGCAATGCTTGGCGTAGCTGGCTCAGTTGCCAGATTAGGTGACGATTTGTTTTTGGCAGCTGCATGATCACAAGGTCGATACCGTGTGGGATATCATCCATCGTGTTCAAGAAGTTCACTCGGTTACTTTGATTGCGCTGCAAGTTTTTCAGGGCACCGCGATGAGAGATAAATGAGTCGCTCATCATGGTGACATCATGATCTTTCGAGAACCAAGCGGATAGGGCACCGAAGCTGTCGTTCATGATCAGGATGTGTTTGCCAGGTTCGAGGTTCATCTCTTCAACATGACTGATCAGGTATTCGTCGCCCGCATCCCAAGCTTGAAGGGTTTCATTTGAACGTTTCGGGAAACGATGTAAGGTTAAAGTTCTATCGTGAAGGGTAAGTTCGGTTTTCATTGCTTGAGATACTTATGTAAGAAATAACAAAGATATTGTCTCAAATGCAGGCTGAACAAGATAGAAAAAACTCAACCAAACCTACGCCATTCGCTATCAAATACTCAGACAGTCGACCGCTTAGGGTTTATACTCATCCCACGGATAATGCCAATACGTTATTAAGGAATCACAATGATCCAAGAAGTTATCGAAACAAAATTGCACAATGAGTTTTCACCAAGTCATTTAAACGTGGTTAATGAGAGCTATATGCACAATGTTCCGGCCGGTTCTGAGAGTCATTTTAAAGTGATTGTTGTCAGTGATGTGTTTGAAGGATTGCGTCTTATTGCTCGTCATCGAGCGGTAAATAAAGCTCTTTCAGAAGAGCTAGCGAATAATATTCACGCACTGTCCATTCACACTTATACAAAAGATGAATGGATGAAGCAGCTCGATAACGTGCCAGACAGCCCTATGTGTATGGGTGGTGGCAAGTAACACAGCGAGCATATTGACAAAAGGTGGTGATGCCGCCTTTTTTGTCGCCAAACCTATGTGTTTTCGTTGTTATATCACTCAAACTGATGGCAATTTGAACGACTAAAAATACCTATAATGAGTAATGTTTTTATTAACAGTGTTTCAACATAACTCGTAAAATATTAGTTTGTGACAGAGTATTAATCTCTTGTTTAAAACACGATTCAAAAGCCAATCTATCTGTGCGGCTCGTCAAATTTATACATATTTGAGAGTCCATATGCTTCAAATCTCACCAAATAAAGGCCGTATTCAAGTTATTGGTCATGGCATCAAGTTGTCAAAAAATGCTAGAATACGGCACCTGATAAATCTCACATAATATTTGTGATGAGTTTATTAATGTAATGTTGCGATTTTGGTATCTCAAATTTACCAAAACCGGACACTGTAATGTCGTGTCTAAGGGCGATTTTAAAACGTCCCGAATTTACGCAATTAAAAGAATCTTTTTCCCGATAAAGTAGTGCAAGTGCGTATGATTACAATAAAGAAGGGTTTGGATCTTCCTATCGCAGGAACTCCATCCCAGGTGATTAATGATGGTAAGTCCATCACTAAAGTCGCCTTGCTTGGCGAAGAGTACGTTGGTATGCGTCCTACGATGCATGCTCGCGTTGGTGATGAAGTGAAGAAAGGCCAAGTTCTTTTTGCAGATAAAAAGAACCCAGGTGTTGTATTTACTTCTCCAGCAAGCGGTAAAGTTATTGAAGTGAACCGTGGTGCTAAGCGTGTTCTTCAATCAGTAGTGATTGAAGTAGCAGGCAATGAGCAAATCACGTTCAATAGCTATGAAGCTAACCAACTAGTAGGCCTTGACCGTGAAACGGTTAAAGCTCAGTTAGTTGAGTCTGGCGCATGGACCGCTTTGCGAACTCGTCCGTTCAGCAAGGTTCCAGCAGTTGATTCTGAAACTCAGGCTATTTTCGTTACTGCTATGGATACTAATCCGCTAGCAGCTGAGCCAGAATTAATCATTAACGAGCAGTCTGATGCTTTCGTTGCTGGTTTAGATCTTCTTTCAACTCTGACTAACGGTAAAGTGTACGTTTGTAAAAAAGGTACTAGCTTACCTCGTTCAGCTCAGTCTAACGTTGAAGAACATGTTTTTGATGGCCCACACCCTGCAGGTCTTGCAGGCACGCATATGCATTACCTATATCCGGTAAATGCACAAAATGTAGCGTGGAGCATTAACTACCAAGACGTTATCGCATTCGGTAAGTTGTTCCTTACTGGTGAGATTTACTCTGAGCGTGTTGTTTCTCTGGCTGGTCCAGTAGTTAATAACCCACGCCTAGTTCGTACTCAAATTGGTGCTAGCCTTGAAGAGTTGACGGACAGCGAGTTGATGCCAGGTGAAGTTCGCCTGATCTCAGGTTCAGTATTATCTGGTGTTCACGCTTCAGGTCCACATGCTTACCTTGGCCGTTACCATCAACAGGTTTCGGTTCTTCGTGAAGGTCGTGATAAAGAGCTATTTGGCTGGGCTATGCCTGGTAAGAACAAGTTCTCTGTTACTCGTTCATTCCTTGGTCACGTGTTTAAAGGTCAGTTGTTCAACATGACAACGACAACAAACGGTAGTGATCGCTCTATGGTTCCAATTGGTAACTACGAGAAAGTAATGCCATTAGATATGGAGCCTACTTTGCTGCTTCGCGATCTATGTGCTGGCGACGTTGATAGTGCACAAGCACTTGGTGCGCTAGAGCTAGATGAAGAAGATTTAGCACTGTGTACCTTTGTATGTCCTGGTAAGTACGAGTACGGTCAGTTACTTCGTGAATGCCTAGATACAATTGTGAAGGAAGGGTAATTTTCATGGGCCTTAAAAAGTTTATTGAAGACATCGAGCATCATTTTGAACCAGGTGGTAAACACGAAACGTGGTTTGCGCTTTACGAAGCTGCAGCAACACTTTTCTACACACCAGGTACAGTTACAAAGAAAAGCTCGCATGTCCGTGATAGCGTTGACTTAAAACGTATCATGATCATGGTTTGGCTTGCGGTATTCCCAGCAATGTTCTGGGGTATGTACAACGCAGGTGGTCAAGCTATTGCAGCACTAAACCACATGTATTCAGGTGCAGAACTAGTTTCTATCATTGATGGTAACTGGCACTACTGGCTAACCGAAATGCTTGGAGCCTCCTTAGGAGCCGATGCAGGCTGGGGCAGTAAGATGCTCTTGGGTGCGACTTACTTCTTACCTATCTACGCGACGGTCTTTATCGTTGGTGGTTTCTGGGAAGTACTGTTCTGTATGGTGCGTAAGCACGAAGTTAACGAAGGTTTCTTTGTTACTTCTATCTTGTTCGCGCTTATTGTTCCGCCAACACTTCCTCTATGGCAAGCTGCACTAGGTATTACCTTCGGTGTTGTTGTTGCTAAAGAGATTTTTGGTGGTACGGGTCGTAACTTCCTAAACCCTGCACTTGCTGGCCGTGCGTTCCTATTCTTTGCATACCCTGCTCAGATTTCTGGTGACGTAGTTTGGACTGCAGCTGATGGTTTCTCTGGTGCAACAGCGCTTAGCCAATGGGCTCAAGGCGGTGGTAGCGCGCTAATGAACACGGTATCTGGTGAGACGATCACTTGGATGGACGCATTCATTGGTAACATTCCAGGTTCTATCGGTGAAGTATCAACGCTTGCACTTATGATCGGTGCTGCAATGATCGTATACATGGGCATTGCTTCATGGCGCATCATTGCTGGTGTTATGATCGGTATGATTGCTGTATCAACATTGTTTAATGTGATCGGTTCTGACACTAACGCAATGTTCAGCATGCCTTGGCACTGGCACCTAGTTCTAGGTGGCTTCGCATTTGGTATGTTCTTCATGGCAACAGACCCTGTATCAGCGTCATTTACCAATGGTGGTAAGTGGTGGTACGGCATCCTAATCGGCGCAATGTGTGTAATGATTCGTGTAGTTAACCCTGCATACCCAGAAGGCATGATGCTTGCGATCCTATTCGCAAACCTATTTGCTCCTCTGTTTGACCACGTTGTAATCGAGAAGAACATTAAGCGGAGACTAGCGCGCTATGGCAAGTAATAACGATAGCATTAAAAAGACGCTGTTTGTTGTTATCGCATTGAGCTTAGTGTGCTCAATCATCGTTTCAACAGCTGCAGTTGTTCTTAAACCTAAGCAACAAGCTAACGCAGTTCTGGATCAGCAAACCAAGATCCTTGAAGTTGCGGGCATTGAACTTGCGGGTAATATCCCTGAACTGTACGCAGAGAACATTGAACCTCGTCTAGTTGATTTCGCTACTGGCGATTTCGTTGACGGCGACGCTACTGCATACGACCAACGTAAAGCGGCAAAAGATCCAGCTCAGTCAATCAAGCTTTCAGCTGAAGATGACATCGCTAAGATCCTTCGTCGTGCTAACACGGGTACTGTATACCTTGTGAAAGATGGCGCTGAAACTTCTAAAGTTATCATCCCTGTTCACGGTAACGGTCTATGGTCAATGATGTACGCATTCGTTGCGGTAGAAACTGATGGCAACACAGTTTCTGGTATCACTTACTACGAGCAAGGTGAAACTCCTGGACTTGGTGGTGAAGTTGAGAACCCATCTTGGCGCGCTCAATTCGTTGGTAAGAAATTATTCGACGAAAACCACAAACCTGCTATTCAGGTTGTTAAAGGTGGCGCTCCTCAAGGTTCTGAGCACGGTGTAGATGGCCTTTCTGGTGCAACACTGACTAGCGTTGGTGTTCAACATACATTTGACTTCTGGTTAGGTGATATGGGCTTTGGTCCGTTCCTAGCAAAAGTTCGTGACGGAGGTCTGAACTAATGTCTAGTGCAAAAGAAATTAAAAAGAGCATCTTAGCGCCGGTGTTGGACAACAACCCAATCGCGCTACAGGTTCTTGGTGTGTGTTCTGCTCTTGCGGTAACCACTAAGCTAGAAACAGCATTTGTTATGACTATCGCGGTAATGTTCGTTACTGCTCTGTCTAACTTCTTCGTTTCTTTGATCCGTAACCACATTCCTAACAGTGTGCGTATCATCGTTCAGATGGCAATTATCGCATCACTAGTAATCGTGGTAGACCAAGTGCTTAAAGCATACCTATACGATATCTCTAAGCAGCTATCTGTATTCGTAGGCCTAATCATTACTAACTGTATTGTAATGGGTCGTGCTGAAGCATTCGCAATGAAGTCTGCGCCAATCCCATCTCTAATCGATGGTCTTGGTAACGGTCTTGGTTACGGTTTCGTTCTTATCACTGTTGGTTTCTTCCGTGAGCTTCTAGGCTCTGGCAAACTATTTGGTATGGAAGTACTACCTCTAGTGAGCAACGGTGGTTGGTATCAGCCAAACGGCTTGATGCTTCTAGCACCTTCTGCATTCTTCCTAATTGGTTTCTTGATTTGGGCAATTCGTGTGTTCAAACCAGAACAAGTAGAAGCGAAGGGGTAAGGTAGTCATGGAACATTATATTAGTCTGCTAGTTAAATCGATTTTCATCGAAAACATGGCGCTTTCTTTCTTCCTAGGTATGTGTACATTCCTAGCGGTATCTAAGAAAGTTAAAACTTCTTTTGGTCTTGGTGTTGCGGTAGTTGTAGTACTTACAATCGCTGTTCCTGTAAACAACCTTGTTTACACACACATCCTGAAAGAAAACGCGCTTGTTGAAGGTGTCGATTTAAGTTTCCTTAACTTCATCGCATTCATCGGTGTTATCGCGGCACTTGTACAAATCCTAGAGATGGTTCTAGACCGTTTCTTCCCACCTTTGTACAACGCACTAGGTATCTTCCTTCCACTGATCACAGTTAACTGTGCAATCTTTGGTGGTGTATCTTTCATGGTAACTCGTGACTACAACTTTGCTGAATCTGTTGTTTACGGCTTCGGTTCTGGTGTGGGTTGGATGTTAGCTATCGTTGCTCTTGCGGGTATCCGTGAGAAGATGAAGTACTCTGACGTACCTCCAGGTCTTCGTGGCCTTGGTATCACGTTCATTACTGTTGGTCTGATGGCGTTAGGCTTTATGTCTTTCTCTGGTGTTCAACTGTAGGGTAAGCACCCAGTAATAAGGAATAACAAATGTTTAGTATTATTCTTGGCGTAGCGATGTTTACCATTATTGTACTGGCTCTAGTACTAGTGATTCTTTTCGCTAAGTCTAAGTTAGTACCATCAGGTGACATCACTATTTCAGTAAACGGCGACCCTGAAAAGGCGATCGTTACTCAACCTGGTAGCAAGCTACTTGGTGCCCTGGCTGGCGCTGGTATCTTCGTATCTTCTGCTTGTGGTGGCGGTGGCTCTTGTGGTCAGTGTCGTGTAAAAGTTAAGTCTGGTGGTGGCGACATCCTTCCAACTGAACTTGATCACATCACAAAAGGTGAAGCTCGCGAAGGCGAACGTCTTGCATGTCAAGTTGCTATGAAAACTGACATGGAGATTGAACTAGACGAAGATATCTTTGGTGTTAAAAAGTGGGAATGTACTGTTATCTCGAATAACAACGAAGCTACTTTCATCAAAGAACTTGCTCTAGCGATCCCTGAAGGTGAAGAAGTTCCGTTCCGCGCGGGTGGTTACATTCAGATTGAAGCTGAACCACATCACGTGAAATACGCAGATTACGATATTCCTGAGGAATACCGTGGTGACTGGGATAAGTTCAACTTGTTCCGTTATGAGTCTATCGTTAAAGAGCATTCGATCCGTGCTTACTCTATGGCTTCATACCCAGAAGAGAAAGGCATCATCAAGCTTAACGTGCGTATCGCAACTCCGCCGCCAAACAACCCTGACGTAGCTCCTGGTGTTATGTCTTCATACATCTGGTCTCTTAAAGAAGGCGACAAATGTACTATTTCTGGTCCATTTGGTGAGTTCTTTGCTAAAGACACAGACAATGAAATGGTATTCATCGGTGGTGGTGCAGGTATGGCGCCTATGCGTTCTCATATCTTCGACCAACTTAAGCGTCTTAAGTCTACTCGTAAGATGTCTTACTGGTATGGCGCGCGTTCTAAGCGTGAGATGTTCTACATTGAAGATTTCGATGGCCTAGCGGCTGCAAACGAAAACTTCGTGTGGCACTGTGCACTGTCTGATCCTCAACCAGAGGACAACTGGGACGGTTACACTGGTTTCATCCACAACGTACTGTACGAAAACTACCTGAAGGATCACGAAGCTCCTGAAGATTGTGAGTACTACATGTGTGGTCCACCGATGATGAACGCTGCTGTTATCGGCATGCTGAAAGATCTTGGTGTAGAAGATGAAAACATCCTACTAGATGACTTCGGTGGTTAATCCACTTAAGTGATTGATATTATGGCTGACTCCTACGAGTCAGCCATTTGTTTTTCTAAGACAGCTTTTGACAACATACTGGCTTATATAAGAAAGAGTAAGGCATTCAAAATACCTATTTTTTACTCTTATTTTTCCTTATATAAATCCTCAACATTAGACAGGAGTAAGCAAGTGAGAATTTGGCTTGTTGCATTAACTTCTTTGATTTTTCTTGCGGGCTGTGAGCAGTCAAGAGAGCAAGTGCATTTGAGTGGCCCAACGATGGGCACGAGTTACAATATTAAATACATCAATGGTGATGAATTTCCTGAGTCTAATGAAGTTCATACAGAGATCGATCGTCTACTTGAAGAAGTAAACGACCAGATGTCGACTTACCGTGAAGATTCCGAATTAAGCCGTTTCAACCAACACAAAGGTGCGGACGCATTCGAAGTCTCTGAACAAACCGCTATCGTTGTGAAAGAAGCCATTCGTTTGAACGGTCTTACTGAAGGAGCGTTGGACGTTACGGTTGGTCCATTAGTTAATCTTTGGGGTTTTGGTCCTGAAGCTCGTCCGGAAGTGGTTCCATCAGATGAAGAGCTTGCTGCTCGTAAAGCTAAAGTTGGTATTCACCACTTGAGCGTTGAAGGCAACAAGCTAACTAAAGACTTGCCTAATTTGTATGTCGACCTGTCAACCATTGCAAAAGGTTGGGGCGTTGATGTTGTTGCTGATTACCTTGATTCAATTGGTATTCACAACTATATGGTAGAAGTCGGCGGTGAAATCCGTTTAAAAGGCCTTAACCGCGAAAGTGTAGGCTGGCGTATTGCCATCGAAAAGCCAAGTATTGACGAACGCAACATTCAAGAGATCATCGAACCTGGTGATATGGCGATCGCAACGTCTGGTGACTACCGCAACTATTTTGAGCGTGATGGTGTTCGTTACTCACACATCATCAACCCAGAAACAGGAAAGCCTCTTCATCATAAAGTGGTTTCTGTGACTGTTTTAAACCCGTCTTCAATGACTGCAGACGGCTTATCTACGGGCCTTATGGTCTTAGGTGAGGAAAAAGGAATGGAAGTCGCAAACCAACATAACATCCCAGTGTTCATGGTGGTAAAAACAGCAGATGGCTTTAAAGAAATTGCTTCTGAAGCATTTAAGCCATACTTAGGTAAATAAGGTAAGCGAGATAATTATGAATACATTTCTGATTACATTTGGTGTTTTTCTTGCAGTAATCGCAGCGATGTCAATTGGCTACATTATCCAAAAGAAAGTTGTGAAAGGTAGCTGTGGCGGTTTGGGTGCTGTTGGTATTGATAAAGTATGTAACTGCCCTGAACCTTGTGACGCGCGTAAGAAGCGTGAAGCACGTGAAGCTTACCGTGAAGAGAAGCTGGCTGAGCGTCAACAAAAAGAAGCGGCTTGGAGTAAAGACCGTATCGCTTAATGGGTGACAGTCATAGGGGATAGAGTTATCTATGCCCTCAAATTGAAAAGCTCAAGATTATCGTCTTGAGCTTTTTTAGTTTTGAGGTCTAGCAATTAATCTTGGCATACCAAAATGGAAACAAAAGCGAATGACTATTGTTCGATTTGCATGCTGTTACGCGCAAACACTAGTTGGTTTCTACCTTGCTCTTTTGCCGTATAAAGAAGCTCATCAGCGGCTTTGATCTGTTCATCTAACTTCGCGTCTAAATCGGTTACGCCGATACTGATACTGACCTTGATTCTTTGAGAGTCATGCTCAACAACATGGCTTTCAATGGCTTCTCTCATGGACTCTAAGTTGTCAACAAAGCTTTCAAATGCGCCGCACGACTGAATACAAAACTCTTCGCCACCAAAGCGCACAGCGACATCGTCTTTGAAATGATCTTTGATTATTTTCCCTACATCGATCAGCACGGCATCACCACCATCGTGTCCAAAGGTATCATTCACTTTCTTAAAGAAGTCGATGTCCATCATCGCGATGTTTCGTTGATCGCAGCCTTTACAAGGATGATTGAACAGGTAGCGACGATTCCATAAGCCAGTAAGAGCATCCTCGTTGGCATGTCGAAATAGCTCATTAGCCGCTTCTTTCATATCAAGCAGCTGATGGATACGGCAGAAAAACTCTTCTTGGTTAAAAGGTTTGTAAAGGAAATCGTTGGCACCCGCTTTAAGGAATCGCGCTGTCATAGTGCGATCATCACTCCCGGATAATCCTAGAATGGCCAACTGGTTTCTGTCGTGATCGCGTCGAATCTCACGGATCATCGCTATACCGTCTTTCTTCGGCATATCATGGTCTGTAACAACGAATGTAATATCAGGGTCGTTATGAAGAAGCTTTAATGCTTGTTCGCCATCTTCGGCTTGGATTGTTTGGATATATTGGTGTTCTAGAAGTTGAACTATGTAACGGCGAACGACCGCTGAATCATCGACAACCAGTGCTTTGTGGTGGCGATTATTCGAAATTCTTTGAACTAGAGGGAGTAGGTAGCTTACTGACGACATACTGTCTTTAAGTATGTAATCGATAACGCCTTTGGCTAGGACTTGCTCTCGCAGTTGATTGTCGAACATCCCGGTCAGAACAATGATTTTCTGTTGGTAGCCTAAGACGAGGTCAATGATCTCACCGTCTTGACCGTCGGGTAAGCAGTAATCTAATACCGCACACAAGAAGTCTGTCTCTTGCTCTAAGATAGCTTTCGCTTGTGCCACTGATTCGGCTAACTTTACGTCATAGCCATCGTTCTTAAGTTGTTGGTAAAGGTAGTTTCTGAATGCACGGCTATCTTCTACCACTAGTATTTTTTCACTCAAAAGCGATCCCTACTTATAGACTAAATACTCGTTAACAATACTATCAGAATTGTAGGTGGCTATTGAAGTGAAACCTGTTGAGCTGGACTCTATATCATTTTAAATTTGAGAATAATTGATTATACTGTTCATAGATACAGTTGTAAGGTTGAGTTATTTCTAGATGCGTAGTGCGGACCAAGAGAAAGTGAGAAAAATAATCCATGTTGATATGGATTGTTTTTACGCAGCTGTAGAAATGCGAGATAACCCGTCTTATCGCAATCGACCGCTCGCAGTGGGTGGTCATGAAAAGCAACGCGGCGTTTTGAGCACCTGTAATTATGAAGCCCGCAAGTTTGGTGTTCGCTCTGCAATGCCTACCGGAAAGGCCCTACAGCTTTGTCCTAATCTATTGGTTGTGCCGGGAAGAATGTCGGTCTATGTCGAGATATCTAAAAAGATCCGTGAAATCTTCTCTCGATACACATCAATCATTGAACCACTTTCCTTGGATGAAGCTTTCCTTGATGTCACCGATTCTAAGCGGTGTCACGGTTCAGCAACACTTATTGCCGAGTCTATTCGCCGTGATATTTGGAACGAACTGAACCTGACAGCTTCTGCAGGAATTGCACCGATTAAATTCTTGGCGAAAGTGGCCTCAGATCTGAATAAGCCCAATGGTCAGTTTGTTATCCCTCCACAAGACGTGCAATCAGTGATCGATGAGCTACCACTTGAAAAGATTCCCGGTGTCGGCAAAGTGAGCATAGAAAAGCTGCACCAAGCGGGTTTCTTTACTTGTAAGGATATCAAAGAGTCTGACTATCGAGACCTGCTACTCAAGTTTGGCCGTCAAGGTGCATCACTCTGGAAGCGCAGTCATGGCATTGATGATCGAGAAGTTATCATCGAGCGCGAGCGAAAATCGGTAGGTGTAGAGCGCACCTTTACCCAAAACATTTCAAGCTACGCAGAATGTTGGCAGGTAATCGAAGATAAGCTATTTCCTGAACTCGAGACTCGCTTAGAAAAGGCTAGCCCAAGCAAAGCGATCATCAAGCAGGGCATTAAGCTCAAGTTCGCCGACTTTCAACAAACCACGATTGAACACATCCATGCCTCTCTCGATCGTGAACACTTCAAAGAGCTGCTTAGTGAAATACTGAAAAGACAACAGGGGCGAGAAATACGCCTGCTTGGTTTAAGCGTAATGCTGCAACCTAAAGACCAAATGCGTCAGTTGAGCTTCTTTTAAAGATAATGAGTGAGATGAATACCGACTACGCTTCATAGCCTAGTCGGTTTTTTATAAGTAAGAATTACCTAGGAAGTTGTTTTACTCGCGCTAAGGTATCACTGAACGGTTGCTGCTCTAGCTTGCCGTAACCGACCATTTTACTGGCTTTGAGTTTGGTTGAAAGCGGGGTGGCGATTCCACATAAGAAGCGAGTAATTGCCTCGTCGGTAATCAGTTGTTGGCTAGCCGAAATAAACTCATGTATCCATGTCATCACCGTCTCATCATCGATAGGTTCAACATCAACGGTTGGTAAGATTGCCACTTCTCCTCGACATACAGAGCAGTGACCGCAGTTTGTTGGTGCTTTATCATCGGCAAAATAACTCGCAAGGCGTGAGCTTAGGCAAGTATCCGCCTCAAAGAAATTCAGCATTTGGTTAAGGCGGTTTATCTCGCTGTTTTCTTTTGCTTTAAACAACTCAGTTAGACGCTCTGACAGTTGCATCATATCTTCAGAAGTATTGTGGATCGCGTAGACATCGGTGATCTGCTTGCTTTCTAGTTCAATCCAACCTTGTTCATTGAAGTAGTCGATAGCCGCAATCACACGCTGACGATCGGCTTGGAAGTGTGTCCAAAGCGCATCGAAGTCGACTTGGCACCACACTCTTGCTTGAGGAGAGCATTGGAAAATCGCTTCGACAAATTGACGACGTTCACTTTGAAATTGCTCTGTGATCTGCTGTTTCGGACGAATGAACTTAAATTTGTAGTCTGCGAAGTAGCTGTACTTGGGCTCAATCACACCTTCAATTTCGAGATACACCAGTAGTGTTTTTAGCGGTAACTGACGAATGTTGGATTCACGTGATAGTTGATTAAGCATGATCTCCCATTGATTCGAGCCAGAAGCGCCAATGTTTTGATTTTCGTAGATCTCTTTTAATACCGCTTGGATCGATATGTTGTCTGGCGTATCACCAAAAACGAAGTTCTCGAGTGTGCTTAAACCGTGTTTGTTAGCCAGTAAAATACATTCAGACGCTTGCCCATCTCGACCAGCTCTGCCGATCTCTTGTGAGTAGTTTTCGATCGATTTTGGTAAGTCAAAGTGAATCACTCGGCGAATGTTGGACTTATCCACGCCCATACCAAACGCGATAGTTGCGACGATACAGCTCACGTCATCATTCATGAATTGGTGTTGAATAGCATCTCTATTTTCAGGCTTAAGACCCGCATGGTAAGCCACTGCATTAACGCCAGCATTGCGAAGCTGCTGAGCCACCATCTCTGCCGTTTGTTGAAGGGTGACATAAACAATAGTCGGAGCGAGAGAAGCTTGGTTAACCACATTGCACAAGGTTTCTAGCTTACTGGTTTGTTCACAAGGTTGAATCGACAGATCGAGATTTTGACGATAGAAACCCGTAACCACAACGCGCTCCTCATCAATTTCAAACTTTGACTTCATATCTTGGATAACCGCTGTAGTCGCAGTGGCTGTCAGTAGTAGAACCTGAGGAATATTGAGCTGTTTTTGGTATTGAGGAAGCTTCAGGTAGTCGGGTCTGAAGTTGTGTCCCCATTCTGAAATACAGTGCGCTTCATCGACCACAAGCAGTGAGATCGACACTTGGGAGATAAACTGACGAAAGCGTTCGTTCTTCAAGCGCTCGACGGAGATCATGAGGATCTTGGTGTCACCGTTACGCACTGACTGCATAACCTGTTGTGTGGTTTGTCGGTCTTGGCTTGATTCGATTGCCGCTGCGCTAATGCCTTTACTGTGCAGGAAAGCGAGTTGGTCTTTCATCAAGGCTAACAGTGGCGATATCACCAAGGTTAAGTGCGGTAACTCTAATGCTGGTAATTGATAGCACAGCGATTTACCTGAGCCTGTCGGGAATATCGCGGCAGTCGAGTGACCAGATAGAACGTTATCAATGACTTGCTTTTGCCCATTGCGCAGTGAGTCGAATCCGAATACTTGTTTTAGCTTCTGCTCAATCATTTATGTTCTACCTGAGTTATTAAGTGTCGTATTGATGCTAAAGCGGGCGCCCATTCATGATAGCGTCGCTTGATGAATCAAATGTCTTGCACCTGATTGTACCTAATTCTATTCTGTAGCTCCTATAGAAAAGCACCCCAATAGTATGAATAAGTCTGAGCTTCGCCAAATAATCATAGAGCAACTTGAATCCCGATTACGTATCGCACAATCTGCTACTCAACGCGCGATTGATGCTGCGACAGATGAAGAGACAGTGCCTGAACATAAGTACGATACATTGGCATTAGAAGCTTCGTATCTCGCCCATGGTCAAGCGGTGAGGGTACAAGAGTGTGAAGACGATATTCAGTGTTATCGTAACTTAGTGTTGCGTGATAGTGAGAAGGTTACGGTGAGCAGTTACGTTGTGGTCATTGACGAGCATGATCAATATAAACACTTTTTTATGGGGCCGAGAGTCGGCGGACTTTCTGTCACGTGGAATGAGAATGAGATTGCCATCGTGACGGCAAATGCACCTTTTGGCCAGGCTCTAATGGGTAAAGAAGTTGGTGATGAGATTGAGTTTAAGGTCGCAGATAAACAGTTTTGCTACGAAGTTATCTCTATCGACTAACTAACTGACTAATAGATATAAAACGTTTCTCTGACAAAGGAGCATATACCAAGGGTATAGTAATCTGTCAGATTGATGAGAGGATGTTATGAAAAACAATGTATTAATTGCATCACTAACAGCGGTTATCGCTGTTGTGAGCTTGCCAACGTTTGCTGCTCAGTGTCGAGTTGATTTGAAGAATGAACTACGAATTGATGACCAAAAAGTCGAAATCCATCAAGTGAATGGTGATACGGCCGTTTTTGATGATAACAACGACCTCTATATTCATGGTGAGAAGGTTGAGCTTGATGCCGACCAACAAGCGGCGATTGAGAAATATCGCGAAAACATGAGTGAGTACTTACCTCGAGCGAAACAAATGGCCAACGATAGCTTAGCGTTAGCCAATGACGTGATTGATGATATCGCGGCTAGCCTGGATTCACCTGAGTCATTTGATAATGTAAAAGAATCAATGAAAACCTACTTTGCAGAACTGGAAGCGCGTTATTACAAAGATGGCGAATTAGTGTTGCCTGCAGAAAGCTTTGATTCGATGGCCAATGGCTGGTCTGAAGATTTCGAGAAGGCGAAAGAAATCTTTAACCAAGAATTTATCTCTAGCGCTTTTAATGCGATGTCAGAAAAAATGAAACAAGACGGTGGCCTAAACCTGACTGAACTGGCTGACAGTATGGCTGAATTAAAGCTGAAAGTTGAAGAGCGAATGAAAGAACACTCTCAACAAGTACAGGAGGAAGCGAATGAGTTCTGTGATTCACTTGATGAGATGGCAGAACAAGAGCAAGAACTGCATGAAATCATTCCGAACTTAAAAGATTACCAAGTCTTCACAATTTAATTCGAGTCTAGTGATGAATAGTAAGAGCACCGGTCGGTGCTCTTTTTGTTTGTATAAATGGAACCACACGGCGAGTATTTATCTCAATTCAATCCATTTCCTTCTTAAGCCTACCGCTTCGCTTTGTTGCTTATAATTGAACGATAAGACTGGTTTTTTGTTAATTTTGTTGTTCTAAATAGTGCATTGATTGTAAAAATCAGAGAATTGTTCATTTATTGGTTGTGCCTATCATTGCTTTTTATTACTGTACTTCTCAACTAGTTCACTGATTTTTAATGCGGGCGATATGGACCAACAATCTTCCTCTTCAAGAGAGCACTTTAGCTCTCGTTTAGGTTTTATTTTAGCAGCGGCTGGTGCAGCGGTTGGCTTGGGTAATATTTGGGGTTTCCCGACTCAAGTTGCTAGCAACGGTGGTGGCGCTTTCCTTTTAGTCTATTTGATCATGATCTTCGTGGTTGCTTTCCCTATGTTGGTGGTTGAGATGGCTATAGGCCGTCACGGCCAAGCAAACCCAGTTGATAGCATGCGATCTTTGACGACAAACCCTTTGGGTAAGAAAGTCGGTGAGTTTGTCGGTTGGGTTGGACTGAGTGTACCAAGCGCAGTGTTGGCGTTTTACAGTATTGTTGGTGGCTGGTTGATCTGTTTCCTAATTGGTGCGGTCGCGGATCTTATCGGCCTAGAAGCGATTGCTGATTGGTTTAAGGGCTTCAGTGTTGAGCGCAACGTATTTGGTACCGTCGCGTTCTATGTACTGACTATCTTGATTGTGCAGGGCGGTGTTAAGCAAGGCATCGAGAAATGGTCGACTCGTTTGATGCCTGCGCTGTTTGTTTTATTTGGCTTATTGTTTGTTTACATCATGACGCAATCTGGCGCGATGGAAGGCCTAAAACATTACCTTATTCCAGACTTTGAGAAAGTGTGGGATAGAAAACTGATTCTGGCGGCAATGGGACAGGGGTTCTTCTCACTCACTATTGGCGGTTGCTCGATGTTGGTTTATGGCTCTTACTTAAGCAAGAAAGAGAACCTACCAAAAATGGCGATGAACGTAACTCTGGTGGATACTGCTGTCGCTTTTATTGCTGGATTAGTGGTGATGCCAGCAATGTTTGTTGCGATGCAAAAAGGCGTTCAAATCTACGCTGAAGACGGCTCACTATTAAGCTCTGACACTCTAGTATTCACGGTTTTGCCGTTGATGTTTGATAGTTTAGGTGTGCTTGGACAGATCTTTGCGATTGTGTTCTTTTTACTACTAACGATTGCTGCACTGACTTCTTCGATTTCGATGCTTGAAGGCCCGGTTGCGCTAGTGAGTGAGCGTTTCAATACTAGACGAACGCCAACAAGCTGGGTGATTGGTGGTGCTATCGCGCTGTTTAGTGTGGTGATTGTTTACAACTTTGCTGCGATGTTTGGCATGGTAGCGATGATTGCAACTCAGTATCTTCAACCAGTCGCTGCACTGATGTTCTGTGTGTTTGGTGGTTGGGTATGGAGCCGAGCTTCAAAAGTGAAAGAGCTTGAACAAGGCAGTCCTGATTTTCAACTTGGTTGGTTTGGTAAGGTTTGGCCAATGTATGTGAAGTTTGTGTGCCCAATTTTGGTAGCAACGGTTATCTGGGCATCTTTCGGTTAATGCAGAACCCTATCTGGGCTTTTTGAAATTACCTCCTCTGAACTTGAAATATTAAGCACAAAGCCACTCATAAAGAGTGGCTTTGTTGTTTTTATATAAAGCTTAGTGGCACGAAATATAAAGCTATAGCGGCACGAACAAGATAGAAAAAAGGCGCTGAACATAATATTCAGCGCCTTTGCATTGTTCGTTAAGCAATCGTGATTACTTAATTTCCATACCTTGAGCTTGCAAGTCCGCATGGTAAGAAGAACGTACAAACGGGCCACACGCTGCGTGAGTAAAGCCTAGCTCTAGAGCAATCTCTTTCAGCTCATCGAACTCAGAAGGCGGCACGTAGCGTTCTACTGGTAAGTGGTGACGGCTTGGTGCTAGGTATTGACCTAGTGTCAGCATAGTCACACCATGTTCGCGAAGGTCTTTCAGTACTTGAACGATCTCTTCTTTTGTCTCGCCAAGACCCATCATCACACCTGATTTTGTTGGGATATCAGGGTGCTGCTCTTTGAATTTCTTCAGTAGATCAAGAGACCACTTGTAGTTCGCACCTGGACGCGCTTTACGGTATAGACGTGGCGCTGTCTCTAGGTTGTGGTTGAAAACATCTGGCGGGTTGTCTTTCATTAGGTCAAGCGCAACGTCCATACGACCGCGGAAGTCTGGAACCAGTGTTTCGATACGAATATTTGGGTTGAGTTCGCGAATCTCACGGTTACAGTCAGCAAAGTGCTGAGCACCGCCGTCACGCAAGTCATCACGGTCAACTGAAGTGATTACAACGTACTTCAGTTTCATGTCTTGAATTGTTTTAGCCAGTTTCTTCGGCTCTTCAGCTTCAGGAGCAACAGGACGACCATGGGCAACATCACAGAACGGGCAGCGACGAGTACAGATAGCGCCAAGAATCATAAACGTTGCCGTACCGTGGTTGAAACACTCGGCTAGGTTAGGGCAAGACGCTTCTTCACAAACTGAGTGCAGGTTGTTTTTACGCATTGCTGATTTGATTTCTTGAATACGATGGCTGTCTGAAGGAAGTTTAATCTTCATCCATTCAGGCTTACGTAGAACTTCTTTCTGTTCAGCAGGCATATTCTTTACGGGAATTAATGCCATTTTGTCAGCGTCACGATATTTAACGCCTTTTTCCATTTGGATTGGTTTGCTCATGATTTTATGCTTCTGCTGTAATGTTACTGGTGGCTTGAATGTCTACTTGGTCATAGCCGAGTAGCTCTACGAGCTCTTGTATTAACTGTTGCTCAACGTTTTCTAGTTCACTTGGTCCGCCGAGTTGGCTTACCTGCGCCATTTCCATACCTTGGTAACCACATGGGTTAATACGTAGGAATGGAGACAGGTCCATATCGACGTTGAGTGCTAACCCGTGGAACGAGCAGCCACGTCGAATACGTAATCCAAGTGAACAGATTTTCTTGCCATCGACATAAACACCAGGAGCGTCAGGTCGGGCAGCTGAATCTATATTGTAAGCTTTCAGAGTATTGATTACGAGGTTCTCGATATGAGTAACCAAATCACGTACTCCGAATTTCTTGCGGCGGATGTTAATCAGAAAGTAAGCCACTAATTGGCCTGGGCCGTGGTAAGTCACTTGGCCACCGCGATCGCTTTGTATTACAGGGATATCACCGGCATTTAATACATGCTCAGCTTTGCCTGCTTGTCCTTGAGTGAAGACAGGGTTGTGTTCAACCAACCAAACTTGGTCTAGGTCTTCTTCCGTGCGTTCGTCTGTGAACTTATGCATGGCTTTCCATACAGGTTCGTAATCCTGACGGCCTAATTTTTTTACGATTAGCTTATTTTGCAAAGCTGCACTCCCTCAAGGATTAATAAAGTGAACGCATTATAAACGCGAAACATGATTCTAACTACAGACGGACTGCAAGGTTTTTCAACTTTCTTTGTATTTATTGAAAATTAAGTTGAATGAATTTGAGCTAGATAGGGCGCTTTAAATAAAAACAGCGGCAATAAGCCGCTGTTTTTCATGTGTAATCGGAGATTACAGAACCATACGAACGATTTCGATCTCGCCCAGTTCTTTATAAAGAGTTTCTACTTGCTCAATTGAAGTCGCAGTAATATTGATAGAAACAGAGTGGTAGTTACCTTTCGCACTTGGTTTTAGCGTTGGGCTGTAGTCACCAGGAGCATGACGCTGGATCACTTCTAGTACTAGCTCAGTCAGTTCTGGCTTAGCGTGGCCCATTACTTTGTAAGTGAATGAACAAGGGAACTCTAAGAGGTCTTTTAGTTTTGCATCAGAATTGATGTTCATGATTAGCTCCAAAAGGCTAGACTCTCGCAAATTGGCGAAATGTCGATAAAAAGCGTGTTCGGTCAACAGACACGAGTAATAAGGCGGAATATTACGTGTAAATATCACCGAACTCAAGATCAACAAAAGCCGCACATGGCGGCTTTTGGTTCGCTAATGAGTAAATCATGAACTTACTCATTAGGTTAGCTATACAACAAGCTTGGGTTTTACCTAGAACAAACCTTTTGCTTGTTTAGAATAAACCCTTGAACAGAAGAACTAGGTAGTCCCATAGACGGCTGAATAGGCTGCCTTGGTCTACATCTTCAAGTGCTAGTAGTGGGTATTCAGCAACGTCTTCACCGTCTACTTGGTAGAATAGTTTACCAACTACATCGCCTTTGCTGATTGGCGCTTCTAGTTCTTTCTCAAGAACGAAGCTTGCCTTCAGGTTCTTAGCTTGACCACGAGGTAGCGTTACGAAAGTATCTTCGTCGACACCCAGTGCAACTGTGTCCTTGCTACCCATCCAGATCTTCTCTTCTACGAAGGTTTCACCGGCTGTGTGTGGTGCCACTGTTTCAAAGAAGCGGAAGCCGTAGCTAAGCAGTTTTTTGCTTTCTGTTTTACGAGCATTCGCATTCTTGGTGCCCATAACTACAGCCACTAGGCGCATTTTGCCTTCTGTCGCTGAGCTTACTAGGCTGTAACCTGCATTGCTTGTGTGGCCCGTTTTGATGCCATCAACGTTCATGCTCTTATCCCATAACAGACCGTTACGGTTGTATTGGGTGATGCCGTTGTATGTGAATTTCTTCTCTGAGTAGATACGGTACTCGTCTGGTACGTCGCGAATCAGCGCCTGACCAAGTAGCGCCATATCGTAAGGCGTTGAGTATAGGTTCGGGTTGTCTAGACCGTGCACGTTAGCAAAGTGCGTGTCTTTCATGCCGATAGAGCTTGCCCAAGCGTTCATTAGGTCAACGAATGCATCTTCAGAGCCAGCGATGTGTTCAGCCATAGCAACACATGCGTCGTTACCTGATTGAATGATGATACCGCGGTTTAATTCTTCAACTTTAACCGTAGTGCCCACTTCAACGAACATCTTAGATGAATCTGGGAAGTTTTTAGCCCAAGCATTTTCACTGATTACAACATCGTCGTTTAGGTTGATGTTGCCACGGTCGAGCTCTTGGCCGATCACGTAGCTCGTCATCATCTTGGTTAAACTTGCTGGAGAAAGCTGAGTATTCATCTCTTTCTCTGCTAGTACTTTGCCTGAATGGTAATCCATCAGAACAAAACCTTTAGCGGCGATTTGAGGAGCATCAGGAACAACAATAGGAGCGGCGAATGACGATGTAGCTATCGTTGCAGAAAGAGCAACAGAAGTAGCAAAAATCGATTTAACAAGTTTATTAGATTTAATCATTTTGAATGCAATTATTTGGTGAACTATTCATATATTAACAGAATCACTCTGTCACACCAGAGCGCTGATTACCAGAAGTAACTGTTAGATTAATTAGCGAGTTAGGGTGTGTTTTTTTATATAAGCTGACGGGTAACCCATTAGCTTAACTTGTTCTAATTTCTCTTGAGTCAGAGCATAGTCATGAAATGGCCCAATCATCAGACGGTAGTTGTCATCATTTGGCTGCAAGAACGTTGCTACTTCTAGCTTTTCGGCTAGATCTTTCGCTAACTTCTCTGTTCTATCTTCATGTGGAGATGTTGCGACTTGAATAATAAATTGCGGTAAAGCAGCCTTTTTATTTGCGTCGGTTGGCATAGCCACAGTAATGACTTCAATCTCAACATTTGCCGTGCCGGTTCTCAACACATCGAGCTTGTAAGCTGCCGCATAACTAAGGTCAATGATTCGGCCTTCATGGAATGGGCCGCGGTCATTGATACGAACAATCGTCGTTTTGTTATTGTCGGTATTCGTCACTTTTACATAGCTTGGAATTGGCAATGTTTTGTGCGCCGCAGACATCGAATACATGTCGTAGATCTCGCCGTTCGACGTTAAGTGGCCATGAAATTTCTTACCGTACCAAGAGGCTTTGCCTTTCTCAGTAAACCCTTCGGTCTTCTTTACGATCTTGTAGTCTTCGCCACGTAAAGTGTAATCCGTGTTACCACCTAAACTATAAGGTTCATACTGAGGGTGAGCATCCTCGAGATGCTCTACTGAGATCGGTGCGTCTGGTGCAATATCTGAATCAATATCGTAGCGGCCTGTTGGCTGCTTTGAAGAACAACCATTGATTAAAATCGCTAGCCCCAAGATAGAGACTATTTTTTTGATTGGCAGCTCTTCAACCAAGGATGCTTTTTTTTGAAACGTTGTAATAGACATCGATTAGGTCGCCTTTGAGAATGCTTTTCTGTGTGTATGTATCGACATTAAAATACCAAAACCAGCCATAAGGGTAACCATTGAAGTACCGCCATAACTGACTAGAGGAAGAGGAACACCAACTACAGGTAGAATGCCACTTACCATGCCAATGTTTACAAAAATATAAACGAAGAAGCTCAGTACAATACTTCCGCCCATCATTCGACCGAATGCGGTTTGAGCTTGGCTCGCAAGCACTAAGCCACGTCCAATAATAAACAGGTAGATAGCAAGCAAGAACAAGATACCAATCATGCCCCACTCTTCGGCAATGACCGCAAAAATGAAGTCGGTATGACGCTCTGGAATAAACTCTAGTTGAGATTGAGTGCCTTGCAGCCAACCTTTTCCTGAAATACCACCAGAGCCTATCGCAATCTTACTTTGAATGATGTGGTAACCCGCACCTAATGGATCTGATTCAGGATCAAAAAGGGTTCTAACACGCACTTTTTGATATTCACGCATCAAGAAGAACCATAGGATTGGGATAAATGCCCCTAATGCGATTGCCGCGCTAGCAATGATTTTCCAACTGATACCAGCCAGGAATATCACGAAGATACCAGATGCGGCGATAAGGATAGATGTACCTAGGTCAGGCTGCTTTGCGATTAGAATCGTCGGTACAAACACCATCACTAGCGAGATCGCTAATGTTTGGAATGTTGGTGGAAGTGAGCGCTTACCGATAAATCGTGCCAGCATCAAAGGCACCGCGAGCTTTAATAGCTCTGACGGTTGGAATCGAACAAAGCCGAAGTTTAACCAACGCTGGGCGCCTTTAGAGGCTTCACCAAAGAACAACACGCCCAATAGCAAGATGACACCACCTACAAATAGCAGTGGTGCCAAGGTTTCATAAGTACGAGGTGAGATTTGCGCTAGGAAGATCATCACACCTAAAGACAGAGCCATGCGCATCGCCTGGCGGTCCATCATCGCAAGGCTTTGTCCGCTTGCGCTGTACATGATCAGCAGGGCAAAGCCCATTAAAACCAGAATGCCAAGCAAAAGCGGCAGGTCGATATGCAGCCTTTCGAATAGGGCTCTATTTCGTCCAGTTGAAGGATCAAGTTTCATTATTTAATTGGCTCACTTTGATAATCTTCTGCAAGGATAATATGGTCTAAAATCCTTCTTACTACTGGGCCGCCGTTAGAAGAACCGCCACCTGCGTTCTCTAGAACGATAGTCACGACGGCTTCAGGATCTTCAAAAGGCGCGTAACCCGTAAAGAGGGCGTGATCGCGTAAGTGCTCTGCGATTTCATCCGCGTTGTACTCTTCATCTTCTTTTAAGCCGAATACCTGTGCGGTACCCGATTTACCAGCGGTTTGGTAAGACATCTTCTGGAATGAACGTCTTGCCGTACCTTTCTTACCGTGGTTAGCCAGCCTCATACCTTCCTGAGCGATATCCCAATACTTCTTCTTAACCCCGGTTAGCGGTGGGTAAGTTTCAATGTCCGACATGATTTGTTCATCGAATGGACGACCGTTATCAATGGTTGAACGAAGTAGGTGAGGTGCGGTTACTTCACCTTCATTGACCAAAACTGATGTGGCTTTTGCAATCTGCATGGGTGTTGCAGTCCAGTAGCCTTGGCCAATACCAACTGGGATGGTGTCACCTTGGTACCAAGGCACACGGTGTCTTGCCATCTTCCAATCACGAGTTGGCATATTGGCTTTGCTTTCTTCATAAATATCGATGCCAGTATAATCACCAAAGCCGAACATCATCATCCATTTGGATATGCGATCAATGCCGAGATCATAAGCAATTTGGTAAAAGAAAGTATCCACTGACTCTTCAATCGCTTTCTCTATATCAACGACCCCGTGTCCCCAACGCAACCAGTCACGGAATGGTCTTGTTTTTGAATTAGGGATCTTCCAATAACCTGGGTCATTACGCGTTGTATTAGGTGTAATCACACCTTCTTGCAGAGCCGCAACAGCAATGAATGGCTTGATCGTCGATGCTGGTGGGTAAATACCTAGCGTTGCACGGTTAACCAAAGGGCGGTCTTTGTCTTGAAGCAGGGCGTTATAACCTTTAGACGAAATACCATGTACGAATGCATTTGGGTCGTAGCTTGGGCTAGATACCATGGCTAACACGCCATTGTCTTTCGGGTCGAGAACGATAGCTGAGCCACGGCGGCCATCCAGTAACTTATGTACGTATAGTTGTAGCTTGATATCCAAGTTGAGCACGATATCTTTACCCGGAACCGACGGTACAAATTTTAGAGTACGGATCACTCGTCCACGGCTGTTAACTTCGACTTCTTGATAGCCAGCGGTACCGTGAAGCATGTCTTCGTAGTAGCGCTCAATACCAAGTTTACCGATGTCGCGAGTGGCTTGGTAATTGGCGTCTTTCTCTTCGCGAACCAGGCGCTGCATATCACGGTCATTGATGCGCGATACGTAGCCAATCACGTGAGTTAACACATCAGCATAAGGGTAGAAACGTTTTAGCGTACCTGTAACTTCAACGCCTGGGAACTTATGTTGATTTACAGAGAAGATCGCAACTTGTTCTTCGGTAAGCTGATTCAGAATAGGTACTGACTTGAAGCGTCGTGAATTGCGACGATCACGATCAAATAGTTCAATGCGCTCTGGCGGGATCTCGATTAATTCTTGTAGACGGACGAGCGTGTCATCCATATCTTTGATTTTTTCTGGCGTGATTTCTAGGTTGAAAACCGGGCGATTTTCGGCAAGAAGTACACCATTACGATCGTAAATCAAACCACGGTTAGGGGCGATTGGAACGACCTTGATACGGTTATCGTTAGAGCGGGTTTTATAGTCTTGATATTGATTGACCTGAATGTTGTACAGATTAACAACCAACATCGATATCATGACTATGATCCCCGCAAACGCAACAAAAGCACGATTAGTAAATAGTCGTGCTTCTGCTTTGTAATCACGGATTTGGCTACGTTTACGTAACATTAACGCTTATTCTCGATGATAAGGGTGGTTAGCAGTGATGCTCCAAGCTCGATACAAGCTTTCAGCCATGATAACGCGTACTAATGGGTGAGGGAGAGTAAGCGCAGACAGAGACCAACTTTGGTCTGCAGCCGCTTTACATGCAGGTGCTAATCCTTCAGGCCCGCCGATAAGGATAGAAACGTCGCGTCCATCCAACTTCCAACTTTCCAATTGCTCTGCCAGTTGTGATGTGTCCCACTTTTTACCTGGGATATCAAGCGTGACAATGCGGTTGCCTTTTGGAACCGCTGCCAACATCGCTTCGCCTTCTTTTTGAAGAATGCGTGCAATATCCGCATTTTTACCGCGCTTTCCCGCAGTAATTTCAATGAGCTCTAATGGCATATCATGAGGGAAGCGGCGTTTATATTCTTTAAAGCCTTCTTCAACCCACTTTGGCATTTTTGTGCCAACTGCGATTAACTGGATCTTCAAAGCTTAGCCCCAAAGTTTTTCTAGTTGGTACAGTTCACGGTGTTCTTCTTGCATAACGTGAAGCATGCTTGTGCCCATATCTAGAACAACCCATTCACCTTCTTGCTGACCGTCCATACCTAGAGGTTGCATACCCGCTTTACGCACTTCATCAGCAACATGCTGTGCAATAGAGGCAACATGGCGTTTAGAGGTGCCAGTACAAACAATCATGTAATCAGTAACGCTTGATTTGCCTTCTACATCGATAGTTACAATCGATTCTGCTTTCATGTCGTCGGCTTTGTCTGCAAGAAAATCTTTTAGTTCTTCACGTAACACTGGGTGTTCCTTTAATCTGAATTTAGCTTTGTTTAGGGCTTGTTGACCCTAGAATATAACACGCTTTTATGCGTGGAATGGTATTGAAGCTGAAGGGATACAAAACTCTACGCTTAACTGATGAATTAGTGGCCAAGGCGACTGCTCATATTGAGTTTTTGTCATCAATTCAGCTTGAGTGAGCAACGCGAACAAAGAGTGTAATTGAGAAATCGAAACTCTTGTTAGCGCGGCGTTATAAAGAGGCTTTTTAGATTGCCAGATACGGTGTTTTTCGAAGACCTGACCAATCGGCATCTGTTTCATTTGTTGCTGCATTTGTAATAGCAGAGCAAGCTCTCGTTGTATGCTACGTAATAAAATGACGGGTTCGACACCTTCAGCTTCTAGCTGACGCAGGATTCGTTGTGCTCGGTTACCTTTGCCTGCCAATAACGCATCACTCCAATGGAATGGAGTAAAATGGTTGTGTCGACTCAGCGATTCTTCTAAGCGTACTAACGTGAGTTTTCCATCTGGGTATTGGAGAGCCAGTTTTTCTAGGCTTTGGGTGAGAGCAAATAGATTACCCTCATGCCATTGCGCCAGCATTTGAATCGCTTCAGGGTCTGGCGTTAAACCGATTTGACGGCAACGCGCTTGGACAAACTGAGGTAACCGACTGACATCTGGCGTTAGGCAACTGACCCAGTGACCCTGATTCGAAAGAGCCTTAAACCACTTAGCGCTTTCTTGAGCTTTGGTGAGCTTAGTGCCCACCAAGATTAACAAGATATCACTGTGGATATGCTCGGAGATTGCGAGTAGCTCTTTCGCTATTGCGGCATTGACGCCTGACTCTGGCAGTTCAAGCTCGATGACCTGACGGCTAGAGAATAGGCTCAGTGCTTGAGTGCAGTCGTAGACTTGATTCCAGTCGAGACTGCTATCAATCGCAAAGCGGTGACGTTCTTCAAAGCCTTGCTGTTTTGCAGCCTTTTGAATCGCTTCTCGGCTCTCTTGCAACAGTAGCGGTTCGTTACCAAAAATTAGGTAAACATTACTCAACTGTTTAATAAGTTGCTCTGATAAGCGGTCAGCAAAAATACGCATCAAATAAACCTATTACTCAGCCGAATCGCTAAGTGTTGGTTGTTCTTCTGAAGCTGGTACGATCTCAACATTCTTGATGTTGTATTGCTTTTCGAGTTCTTTCACTTGAACGTGTTCTAGTGCTTCAAGGTCCATACTGTCTGCAGCGATGTTGGCTTTTAGGCGCGCCATTTGGCGAAGGATTTGGCTAGTTGCTAGCTTGCGCATTTCATCTTCGATCATGTCGCGTTCAACCGACTTTGCGAGGGCTGTTAGCGGGTTATCTAGGTAACTACGGGTAACACTGGTTGAGAACGTTTTTGAGCCAAGATCTGGGATCGTTACTCGGTATGAAGCGTTAAATGTTAGCTCAATTTCGGCGGCACGAGTATTTTGGTATAGCGATAAAGTACGCTCACCAACACTCTCGCTAATGATGTGCAGGTTAGGTGTATTCTCAGCCGGTAGCACAATTTCTACATCATTCATACGCAGTTGACCTTTCATCATACGTGTAAACGTACTGTATTGGTCGTAACTGGTTACGGAGATCTTGTTGAGTTCTTCTGGTACGGAGTAATCACCACGTAGGTGGAAACCACACGCACTTAATAGGCTGACGGTTAAAACAACAACAGTAACTTTCAATGAAGATAGTGAAATCAGGCGCATTATTTGATGGCTCTCATGAAGGTAGAATACTTATTTAAAGGCTTTAGTTCGTTTGAGTGGTTAGGCTCAAGTCTAAAGCGCTTAAATAAGTAGACAGGGCAATTAGCTACCCTGTCTACAGACTGCTTTTGATGAATTAAGTTCGTTAATTCTTTAGCAATTGCATTGTGCTAACGAAATTAGTTAGCAACGATGTTTAGAAGCTTACCTGGTACGAAGATAACTTTACGGATAGTTAAGCCATCTAGGAACTTCTTAGCGTTCTCATCGTTTAGACCAAGCTCACGAACTTGCTCTTCTGTTGCATCAGCAGCAACGGTTAGTTTCGCACGTAGCTTACCGTTGATCATAACAACGATAGTTTTCTCGTCTTCAACTAGCGCTTTCTCATCGAAAGTTGGCCATGTTGCTGAGTCTACGTTTGATTCACCCAGTGCAATCCACATTTCGTAAGAGATGTGTGGCGTCATTGGGTAAAGCATGCGAACAACAGCTTTTAGCGCTTCATCAAGGATTGCACGATCTTGTACAGACTCTTGATGTGCTTTCGCTAGCTTGTTCATCAATTCCATGATCGCAGCGATTGCTGTGTTGAACGTTTGGCGACGGCCGATATCGTCCGTTACTTTCGCGATAGTTTTATGGATATCACGACGAAGTGCTTTTTGGTCGCCAGATAGCGCAGAAGCATCAACAGATTCAGCAGCACCCTTAGAAGAGTGAGCGTGAACCAATTTCCAAACACGTTTAAGGAAGCGGTTAGCCCCTTCAACGCCAGACTCTTGCCACTCAAGCGTCATGTCTGCAGGTGATGCAAACATCATGAATAGACGTACTGTATCAGCGCCGTACTTGTCTACCATCTCTTGTGGGTCGATACCGTTGTTCTTAGACTTAGACATTTTGATCATGCCTGAGTGTTCAACTTCACGACCTTGATCGTCGACTGCTTTTTCGATGCGACCTTTACCGTCACGTTCAACCGTTACGTCAGTCGGTGCAATCCACTCTTTGGTGCCTTTTTCGTTTTCGTGATAGAACGCGTCAGCCAGAACCATGCCTTGACATAGTAGTTGCTTGAACGGTTCATCAGACGTCACGTAGCCAGCATCACGTAGAAGCTTATGGAAGAAACGAGAGTAAAGCAGGTGCATACAAGCGTGCTCGATACCACCAACATATTGGTCAACTGGTAGCCAGTAGTTTGCTTTCTCTGGATCTAGAATGTCGTCTGCTTGCGGTGAACAGTAACGTGCGTAGTACCAAGAAGACTCCATAAACGTATCGAACGTGTCAGTCTCACGTAGAGCGGGTTCGCCGTTGAATGTTGTTTCAGCCCAAGACTTGTCAGCCTTGATTGGGCTCGTTACGCCATCCATTACTACATCTTCAGGAAGAATGACTGGCAGTTGGTCTGCTGGTACTGGGTGAACTTCACCGTCTTCAGTGGTTACCATTGGGATTGGAGCGCCCCAGTAACGTTGACGAGATACACCCCAGTCACGTAGACGGAAGTTTACTGTCTTCTTACCTTTGCCTTCAGCTTCAAGCTTCGCAGCAATTGCATCGAATGCTTCTTGGAACGCAAGACCATCGAATTCACCAGAATCAAACAGTACACCTTTTTCAGTGTAAGCCGCTTCAGACACGTCTAGTTCAGAACCATCTTCAGGTTTGATTACTGGGATGATATCGATGCCGTACTTAGTTGCGAACTCGTAGTCACGTTGATCGTGAGCAGGAACCGCCATTACCGCACCTGTGCCGTAATCCATAAGTACGAAGTTTGCTACGTATACAGGAACAACACGACCGTTAAGAGGGTGGATAGCCGTTAGGCCAGTATCCATACCTTTCTTTTCCATCGTTGCGAGTTCAGCTTCAGCCACTTTGGTGTTGCGACACTCTTCAACGAATGCTGCAAGCTCAGGGTTGTTCTGTGATGCTTTCTCTGCAAGAGGGTGACCTGCAGCGATACCAACGTAAGAAACACCCATTAGTGTGTCTGGACGTGTTGTGTACACTTCTAGCGGCGCTTCTTCACCGTTAACAGCGAAAGATAGTTCAACACCTTCAGAGCGGCCGATCCAGTTGCGCTGCATGGTCTTAACCATTTCAGGCCAACCTTCAAGGTTGTCTAGATCGTCTAGCAGCTCGTGAGCGTACTCAGTGATCTTAATGAACCATTGTGGGATCTTCTTTTGTTCTACTGGAGTGTCACAACGCCAGCAACAACCGTCTTCTACTTGCTCATTTGCCAGTACTGTTTGGTCGTTTGGACACCAGTTAACTGAAGATGTCTTCTTGTAAACCAGGCCTTTTTCGTAAAGCTTAGTGAAGAACTCTTGTTCCCAACGGTAGTACTCTGGAGTACACGTTGCGAATTCACGGTTCCAGTCGTAACCAAAGCCTAGAAGCTTAAGCTGGTTCTTCATGTACTCAATGTTTTCGTAAGTCCATGGTGCAGGTGCTGTATTGTTTTTAACAGCGGCGTTTTCTGCAGGTAGGCCGAATGCATCCCAACCAATTGGCTGCATTACGTTTTTGCCTTGTAGACGTTGGAAACGAGATACCACATCACCGATGGTGTAGTTACGCACGTGACCCATGTGCAGTCGGCCACTTGGGTAAGGGAACATAGAAAGACAGTAGAATTTTTCTTTGTTTGGGTCTTCACTTACAACGAAAGTCTCGCTGTTATCCCAGTGTTGTTGAACCTTTTGTTCAATCTCTTGCGGGTTATATTGTTCTTGCATCGATGGTATCCGGTTATCTTGGAATTTGTGAGTTCGGTTAGAACAGAGTCTTACAGATCGTCATAGAATACCTAAAGGAGCTGAGTACAACAATAGTTATACCCTTCATACTTGCAGTTGCCGCTTAGTAGATTGTGTAATTTTCACTGAATTTCGCAGGGCAACTATACTTAAGAGTATGAATTGCATTTGTTTGTAAGCGGGAGTGCATTGCAGCGCATCCGTTTGCTCACTAAAAGGTTGGTTATCTTAAGGAGGTTGTTATGCCGAAGAAAAAAGCGCTCTATGAAGAAGTCGTCGAAGAGGTGATTGAAACGCTGAAGCATAGCCCTGAAGAGCTCAACAACAAAATCGAAACGTCGGGCAAGTTTGCGAAAGCAGCTAATGATATGACTAAAGATGAGCTTTCATTGATCTCTGCCTACGTGAAGTCGGACTTAAAAGAGTTTTCCGAAAGCTATGAAGAGAGTAAAAGCGGTCCATTCTATTTGATGATTGCGGACTCTATTTGGCAAGGGCTGTTGGATATTACTGATCGTACTAAGGTGGAATGGGTTGAACTGTTCCAAGACTTAGAACACCAAGGCTTGTATCAAGCGGGTGAAGTCATTGGCTTGGGAACCTTAGTATGTGACGAGTGTGGTCACCAAACCGAATATAACCACCCAACCAATATCATTCCATGCATTAAATGTGGTTCTAAAGGGTTTAGTCGTAAAGCCCTTAAACCGTAAGCTTCTGAACCATAGCGTATCAACGCAAAACCACAGCAATGAAAAAGGGTTGACCCGATCAGTCAACCCTCAAATCACTTTTCGTCGAATCTAGCTTTTTGGCTTTCTAATTACCCAACCAATCACCAAGCTGAGCATCGCCCAGATATACAGTGGCCAAGTACCTACTGTGTGATAAGGCGTTTGACCATCCGTTGAAATGAGTTCAGCTTTTAACACTGCCGTTTCAAACTGAGGCACTTGCTTGATTATATTGCCTTTGTAATCAGTAACTGCCGTCACACCGTTGTTGGTCGAGCGAATAACCGGCTTACCAAGCTCCAGAGCACGCATCTGTGCAATTTCCATATGTTGCAGAGGGCCAATCGAACGACCAAACCACGCATCGTTAGAGAGCGTTAAAATAAAGTCAGTCTCGTCGGTTACGTTCTGTCTAACTTGATCATTAAAGATGATCTCATAACACAGTGCCGGCGCTAAGTGACGACCATTTGCCACTATGTTTGGTTGAACAAAGTCGCCACGGCTAAATGATGACATTGGCAAGTTAAAGAAAGGTGCTAATGGACGCAAGATATCTTCAAACGGCACAAACTCACCAAATGGTAACAGGTGGTGTTTATGGTAGCGTTCGTCTGGATCGTAGCTGTACTCACCGTATGGATTCACACCGAGAGAAAGAACACTGTTGTAGTATTTCTTATCTTCAGACTGATTCAGCACACCGGTAATGATCGAACTGTTGTTCATCTTCGCTGCGCTATCCAAGTTACGTAGGAAAGATGGGATCTCAACTTCGAATGCTGGAATAGCCGCTTCAGGCCAGATGATGATATCCGCTCCCCAGTTTTCTCTGCTTAGGTCGGTGTACTTCATCATGGTTGGCCAGCGATGACTCGGTAGCCATTTACTGTCTTGATCGACGTTGCCTTGTATCAAGACGACTGACGTGGTTTTTTCAGGGTTCGGCGTGACCCAGTCGATGTTGCGAATACCAAAGCCTGCGCTAAATACGACAGCGGGAATGATAGCGATGCTCCAAGCCCGGTTAACAATCGCATAAGTGAATGCAGAGGCTGAAACAATGATCGCTAAAGTTACTAGCTCTACGCCGCCAATCGGTGCAAATGAACCCAATGGCGAATCGATTTGGCTGTAGCCTAACCAAAGCCAAGGGAAGCCCGTCATTACCCAGCCACGCAGCCAATCACAGACTAGCCAGAATGCAGGAGCTGCAAGGAAAAAGCGGCTTAGGTTATTGGCAGGGAAGAATTTATTCAAACCCCAGGTAAATAGCCCTGAATAAACGGCTAGGTAGCCAACAAGCAATGCCATCAAAAATAGGTTGGCTGCCAGTGGCATGCCGCCAAAACCATCAATGCTGACGTATACCCAGCTGATACCTGTGGTGAATTGACCTAAACCCCATGCGTAGCCAATCCAAAGCGCACTTTTAGGAGAGCGGTTGTGGATCAGTAACAGCAACAAAGCTGGGCTGAGAATAGCAAGAGGCCATATAGAGTATGGAGCGAATGAAAGGGTGGTTATAGCGCCAACAAAAACGGCCGCAAGCGGCCGTAATAGGCGATGAATAAAGGTATTAGTCATCTAATTTTTGTCATCTCTTTAGAGAGAAGTTGTTATTCTTCGATAGTCGGAAGAGGCTGTTCGTCAGGAATGGTTACCTGTAGCTGAATCACACGACGGTTATCTGCTGATGTTATTTTGAAATGGTAGTTTTCGATTTCTACAATTTCGCCACGAACCGGCAGGTGGCCGAGTGCTGTCATCACCATACCGCCAACTGTATCCACTTCGTCGTCACTAAAGGCAGTGTTAAACGTATCGTTGAACTCTTCAATAGTGGTTAAAGCTTTTACAGAGAAGGTATGCTTACTCAGCTTACGAATATCTAGCTCTTCTTCATCGTCGAACTCGTCTTCAATTTCACCAACGATTTCTTCGAGGATATCTTCAATGGTTACCAGGCCAGAAACTCCACCAAACTCATCGACAACGATAGACATGTGGTAACGCTCTTCTTGGAACTCCTTAAGCAGGCGATCAACTCGCTTACTTTCAGGAACAACCACGACAGGGCGAATCACTTGTTCGATATCAAATGGAGCACTTTCTGAACCCAAATACTTAAGTAGGTCCTTCGCTAATAGAATGCCTTCAACATGGTCTTTATCTTCACTGATCACTGGGTAGCGAGAGTGTTGAGCATCAGTAATGAGCGCAATCAATGTATCTAGATCATCTGTGCGTTCAACTGTAACCATTTGAGAGCGAGGCAGCATGATATCGCGTACTCGCATCTCTGAAATTTCCATAACACCCTCGAGCATGTCGCGTGTGTCGTGGTCAATTAGGTCATTAATTTCTGAGTCGCGGATTACATCTACGAGCTCTTGGCGATCTTTTACTTCACCTTGAAATAGTTGGCCTAGGCGTTCAAAGAAGGACTTTCTACTCGGACCTTCAGATTTTTTACTTCCCTCAGAAGTGGGGGGGTTACCTTCGTTCATGATTTCTCAAAAAATAACGCTATCAGAAGTGTGATAGCACACGTTACAACTCAGATTCCTGTGAAAATCACAGGTTCGATGAGTTATTGTTTCTCTGCAACCTACTTTACTAGAATCAATTTACTTTTCTAGAATGTAAGGGTCTTCAAACCCCATAGATTGCATGATTTCTGTCTCGAGTGACTCCATCTCTTCAGCTTCATCATCTTCGATATGATCATAACCTAGCAGATGCAGACTGCCATGTACAACCATATGAGCCCAGTGTGCTAGCAGAGGCTTACTTTGCTCTTCTGCTTCTTTTTCGACAACTTGGCGGCAGATAATGAGGTCGCCCAGTAGATCTAACTCGATCCCTGGAGGAGCCTCGAATGGAAAAGACAACACGTTAGTTGGCTTATCTTTGCCACGATATTCATGATTGAGCTGGTGGCTTTCTTGTGTATCAACGATACGAACCGTCAACTCAGCGTTCTCTTGAAACTGAGGAATTGTTTTGTCCAACCAAAGCTGAATATCTTGCTCAGTTGGAAGACCTTGCTCATTTTCGACCGCTAATTGCAGGTCTAGTTCAATAGACATCTATTTATCACCTTGTTCTGCAATTACAGAGCTATTTTGTGTTGCTAATTGTGTCGTAACTACCTGCTGAGCCTCAAGAAGTTTGGCTTCACGCTCTTCACGTTTACGCTTTTCAAACTCTTTGCGCTCTTTCTGGTCTTTTGCTTCCCACTTCTCGTATGCGTTGACGATACGAGCAACTACAGGGTGACGAACGACGTCTTCAGACATGAAGAAGTTAAAGCTAATGTCGTCGACTTCATTGAGCACTTCAGTCGCATGGCGTAAGCCTGATTTTGCACCACGAGGTAAATCGATTTGCGTAATATCACCTGTGATCACAGCGCGTGAGTTAAAACCGATACGGGTTAAGAACATCTTCATCTGTTCTACCGTGGTGTTTTGGCTCTCATCAAGAATGATAAACGCATCATTCAATGTACGACCACGCATGTAAGCCAGTGGCGCAACTTCAATTACGTTACGTTCAATCAGCTTCTCAACTCGCTCAAAGCCAAGCATCTCAAACAGCGCATCGTAAAGTGGACGTAAATATGGGTCTACTTTTTGGCTTAAATCACCCGGTAGGAAACCAAGCTTCTCACCGGCTTCAACAGCAGGACGAGTCAGTAGGATTCGGCGAACCTCTTGGCGTTCAAGTGCATCAACTGCTGCAGCAACGGCTAAGTAGGTTTTACCTGTACCTGCTGGCCCAATACCAAAGGTGATGTCATGAGTCACCATGTTCATTAGGTACTGTGCTTGGTTTGGCGTTCGAGGTTTGATGACGCCTTTTTTAGTCTTAATGGTCACTTCTTTGCCGTAGTCAATTTCAGACTCGACGTGTTGCTCCAAAATGCCTGACTCGGTGATCGCCAGATGTATTTGCTCTGGTTCGATATCGATTATGTTGCCTTTAACTGGAGCCGTTTCAACATAGAGGTGTTTGATGATGTCTAAAGCTGCGGCTGTAGTGTGAGGCTTACCGACAATGGTGAAAAAGTTGCTACGGTAATTAATCTCAACGCCCAGACGACGCTCAAGATGCTTGATGTTGTCGTCAAATGGTCCGCATAAACTTGCCAAGCGCTTGTTGTCTGCTGGTTCTAGATTTATCTCTAAGGTAACGATTTTATTGCTCAAATTAGCCTCTCATTTTGTGCCACTCACTCTTAAATAAAACAAAGAGCAAAAAGCCCGATTTAGACCGGGCTTCTGATGGTGATATCCCTATTTCTAAGATGGTCACTTAGTTAGGTAATTTCAAGCTTTGTGTTTGCGCTTTGTGCTCAAACAGTTGTATTGCCTATGGCGTAAATGTCGCTACACCTAGCTCGTCTTCGCGTTTTGTGTTCGCCATCATTTGAGTCGGCGAGATCACGCTGCGAAGATCCATGTCTTTCTCAGTACGTACTATTTCACCACGGAGTGAGTTAGCAAATACTTCTGTGATTTTCACGTCTACGAACTGGCCGATAAGGTCAGCAGAACCTTCGAAGTTCACTACGCGGCTGTTTTCAGTACGGCCGCGAAGTTCCATTAGGTTCTTTCTTGATGGGCCTTCAACAAGGATACGTTGCTCTGTGCCTAACATTAGACGAGAGAAACGCATAGCTTGTGTGTTTACCGTTTGCTGCAGTTCGTACAGACGATCTTTCTTCTCTTGTGCTGGTACATCACATGGGTAATCTGCCGCTGGCGTACCTGGACGTGGAGAGAAAACAAAGCTGAAGCTCATATCGAAATCAACGTCTTTAATTAGCTTCATTGTATCTTGGAAGTCTTGCTTAGACTCACCAGGGAAACCAACAATAAAGTCAGAGCTGATTTGAATGTCAGGGCGAGCTTTACGCAGTTTACGGATAATAGATTTGTACTCGATAGCCGTATGTGGGCGCTTCATCATCGTAAGAATACGGTCACTACCACTTTGTACTGGTAGGTGAAGGAAGCTCACTAGCTCTGGTGTGTCTTTGTAAACTTCAATGATGTCGTCACCAAACTCAAGCGGGTGGCTTGTTGTGAAACGAATACGGTCGATACCGTCGATAGAAGCAACAAGACGAAGCAGTTCTGCGAATGAACAGATATCGCCTTCGTGTGTTGGACCGCGGTATGCGTTTACGTTTTGACCTAGCAGGTTAACTTCACGTACGCCTTGCTCTGCAAGTTGAGCAACTTCGAAAAGTACATCATCCATTGGACGGCTAACTTCTTCGCCACGTGTGTATGGTACAACGCAGTAAGTACAGTATTTAGAACAACCTTCCATGATAGAAACGAACGCCGTCGCGCCTTCAGCTTTTGGCTCTGGCAGGTTATCGAACTTTTCGATCTCTGGGAAAGAGATATCCATTACTGGCTTTTCGTTAGACAGTGATGATTTAATCATCTCTGGCAAACGGTGTAATGTTTGTGGGCCAAAGATAACGTCTACGTAAGGTGCACGTTGACGAATGTGATCACCTTCTTGAGTCGCTACACAGCCACCCACACCGATCACCACACCTTCTTTTTTATCTTTAAGCGTTTTCCAACGACCAAGCTGGTGGAATACTTTTTCTTGCGCTTTTTCGCGGATAGAACAAGTATTCAATAGTAGTACGTCTGCTTCCTCAGGTACTTCAGTTAGCTCATAGCCATTTGCAGCGTTAAGCAGGTCGGCCATTTTTGATGAATCATATTCATTCATCTGACAGCCCCAAGTTTTAATTAGCAGTTTCTTACTCATTATATGTTCGCTCGATCGTTAGTTTAATTTAAGGGAGCAAATCGCCCATTATTCATCCGCTAGCCCCGTTTGTCATAATTCGGTATTCAATTTTATGACAGGCTCTAGCGGCAAGCGGCGTATTGTACTGGTTTCAAAACCGACTGACTAGTAGTCTGAACAAATCTCTTATGTAGTGGTTTTTATTATCGTTAACGCCATATGCCATAAGGGATAACCCTTTTTTCGAATAAGGTTTTTGGTTACAAGTTAGTTATGAAAAAGTACAATCAAAAACAGTCAAAGAATCAAACTGATAAGTACGAAATATGAACAGTTACGATATTGTAGTAGTCGGTGGCGGCATGGTTGGCGCAGCAACAGCAATCGGTTTTGCAAAGCAAGGTCTGAGTGTTGCGGTGATCGAAGGTTTTGCCCCACAAGCATTTGATGAGTCGCAAGCGATGGATATTCGAGTGTCAGCGATTTCTCAGGCGTCAGTCGATTTACTTGACGATCTTGGTGCATGGCAGAACATAGCAGCAATGCGAGTTTGCTCTTACAAGCGCTTAGAGACTTGGGAACACCCAGAATGTCGTACTCGATTTGATGCTGCCTCACTAGACCTTCCTCGTTTGGGCTATATCGTTGAGAACAGACTCATTCAATTAGGTTTATGGTCTCAATTTGATGCCTACGACAATCTCGAACTGTTATGCCCAGAAAAGCTCGATGTGATTGAGTTTGGTGAAATCAATATCGTAAAGCTTCAATCAGGGGCTGAGTTGTCTGCGAAGTGGGTGATTGGTGCTGATGGTGCGAATTCAGCCGTTCGCCAACAAGCTGGAATTGGCATCACGGCTTGGGATTATCGACAACACTGTATGCTTATCAATGTAGAAACAGAACAACCTCAGCAAGATATTACTTGGCAGCAATTTCTACCAAGTGGCCCTCGTTCATTTTTGCCTTTGTGTTCTCTAACCTCTGACGGTCAAGAAGTTGGGCTGGGCTCGTTAGTTTGGTATGATTCTCCGCTGCGTATTAAGCAACTGTCAGCAATGACCCCTGAAAAACTACGTAACGAAGTACTTACTCACTTTCCTAAAGAGTTAGGTGATATCAAAGTCTTGAATTCGGGTTCTTTTCCTCTGACACGACGTCATGCTCAATCATACTCGAAGAATAACTGTATTTTGGTCGGAGACTCTGCGCATACCATCAACCCTTTGGCTGGGCAGGGTGTTAACTTAGGCTTCAAAGATGTATCAGTACTGCTGGATGTCACCAAAGAAAAGGGTGAATTGAACCAGTCTGTAGCAAGACGCTACGAGGTGATGAGAAGAGGTGACAACCTAGTGATGCAAAGCGGTATGGATTTCTTCTATAAGACATTCAGCAACGACATTGGTCCACTTAAGTTTGTGCGTAATGCTGCACTCAAGCTAGCAGAGAACTCAGGGCCGATTAAAGCTCAAGTGTTGAAGTATGCCCTGGGCCTTTAATTGAGTATTACAGACACTTTATAAAGAGAAGGAGAGCGAATGCTCTCCTTTTTTGTATCAGATGACTACTATCGCTGTTGCGTCACACAAACCGGTGCATCGATCTCTAAAGAGTACCCTGTATAAACCAAAGACCCATCTTCATTATCTCGCTTGAATGAGGTGATGTTGTTGGAGTGCTGGTTGGCGGCGATAAGCCATTTCCCATCGTTCGTTATATGGAAGTCTCTTGGGAATTTGCCTTCAGTGTCGTAGCTATCAATGAAAGTCAGCCTTTGAGTCTCAGAGTCGATTTTGAAGCTACTGATTCTTGATTGGTGTCGACATGACACATAAAGGAATTGCTCATCAGGCGATAGCTTAATCGCAGCTGCGGCTTCTCCCTTCTCCATATTAGGCAATGCATCAATCTCTTCCACTACATTCCAAATGCCTAAAACCTTTTCCAAAGTCAGCAACGTTTCAGAGAGTTCACAGACCACATAGGCTCTGTCTTCAGCTTTGTTAAAGATTAAATGGCGAGGTCCATTGCCGGCGGGCACCTTAATAGACTGCATTGGCTCATCAAGGAACTCTTCTTGCTCTTCATCAAAGCAATAGAAGTTGATGCGATCGGTGCCGAGATCGACAGTCACAAACTGTGGTGAGTTTTGTAAGAACAGGCATTGATGGGCGTGTGGGCTAGTTTGTCTCTCTTTGTTTGGCCCGGAACCAACCATCTGGATTGTTTTGAGTCGTTTATCGATGCTGCCGTTGATACTTAAGCTAAAAATATCGAATGTGCCTGATGAGTATTGCGACGTGATAGCAAACTTATTGTGTGGATCTATCGCGACGTGACAAGGGTGATCTCCCGAGATGAGGCTTGTATTGTGTGTTAGCTGTGAATCAACATTAGGTATATGAATGAGCTGGGGCTGTTTTTGCTGGTCCACTTCCGATGCAGTATAGATCCCAGTCTTTGTTACAGTAATAAAAGAGGGGTTAGTACATTTGATGATCAGCTCTAGAGGTAATAGTTTTCCTGTTTCTAGATCTAACTGAGTTTGATAAACACCTTGGCTTTTACTTGGTGTATCTGTGTAGCAACCGATCGTTAAGGGGAGGGGTTTCATAGGCTAGTCATACTCAATTAGAAAATGGAGCTGACATTGTCTTATAAAATCGTATTAAAAGTGAGGTTATAGAAGAGAATACTTGGTGACTTGGCTAGCAGATTTGCATATTCCAGATAAAACAAAACCCAGCTAAAAAGCTGGGTTCTATTTAATGATGGTGCGGTCGGAGAGACTTGAACTCTCACACCTCTCGGCGCCAGAACCTAAATCTGGTGCGTCTACCAATTCCGCCACGACCGCAGCAAATCTTTATAGTCATATCGAATATTGGTGCTTCAATAAGACGTTGTATAAGTGGTGGCTACTGCGGGATTTGAACCTGCGACCCCATCATTATGAGTGATGTGCTCTAACCAACTGAGCTAAGTAGCCATAATAAATCTAATAGATTCATTATTTGTTCTCTAATGAAAGAGAAATAATGGTGCGGTCGGAGAGACTTGAACTCTCACACCTCTCGGCGCCAGAACCTAAATCTGGTGCGTCTACCAATTCCGCCACGACCGCAGCAAATCTTTGTAGTCATACTGAATATTGGTGATTCAATATAACGTTGTCTTTTCTTTCTCGAAGAAAGAATGGTGGCTACTGCGGGATTTGAACCTGCGACCCCATCATTATGAGTGATGTGCTCTAACCAACTGAGCTAAGTAGCCATCTGAGAGCGAGACAATATAATATAATCTTGCTTTCAATGCCATTATCTTTTTAAAGATAATTACACTTTAAATTGTGGCTGGGCTACCTGGATTCGAACCAGGGAATGCCGGCATCAAAAGCCGGTGCCTTACCGCTTGGCGATAGCCCAACAATGATATCTTAAAGATATCTCAATATGGTGCGGTCGGAGAGACTTGAACTCTCACACCTCTCGGCGCCAGAACCTAAATCTGGTGCGTCTACCAATTCCGCCACGACCGCGTTATTTCCTAAAAACTCTTTGTTACTAAAGACAAACTTTAATATCAAATAGAGTGCTTAGGAAATGGTGGCTACTGCGGGATTTGAACCTGCGACCCCATCATTATGAGTGATGTGCTCTAACCAACTGAGCTAAGTAGCCATTTCCATATTGTTGCTCATTTCGAAACGTTGCCGCTTCGCTGTGAACGGGGCGCATTATGCGGAGTTGAGTGAAACCCGTCAACTTTTTTTTTGAATAAATCGCGAATAAACATCTGTTCGGTTTCTTTTTAGGCAAAGAGGCGTATTTGTCGACAAAAAACAGGTCTAAAAGGCGATATATATAGGAAGTTAACTTTCTGGTGAGGGACAATTTAGAAAGGGGAAAAACAAAAAGGCCAGTGAATTCACTGGCCTTTTTTCTAGATGTTTAATCAGAATTATACATTGAAGCGGAAGTGAACAACGTCACCATCTTTAACGATGTATTCTTTACCTTCAAGGCGCCATTTACCTGCGTCTTTCGCACCGCTCTCACCGTTAAATTCGATGAAGTGATCGAATCCAACAACTTCAGCACGGATGAAACCTTTCTCGAAGTCTGTGTGGATCTTACCCGCTGCTTGTGGCGCAGTTGCACCTACAGGGATTGTCCAAGCACGAACTTCTTTAACACCAGCTGTGAAGTAAGTCTGAAGAGTCAGTAGTTCGTAACCAGAGCGGATCACTCGGTTAAGACCTGGTTCTTCGATACCCATATCCGCAAGGAACTCTTCGCGATCTTCGTCATCAAGCTCAGAAAGCTCTGATTCGATTGCTGCACAAACAGCAACAACAACGTTGTTTTCGTTTTCTGCGTATTCACGAACAGCGTCTAGGTATGGGTTATTTTCAAAACCATCTTCTGCAACGTTTGCGATGTACATTGTTGGCTTAAGCGTTAGGAAGTTTAGGTAGCCGATTGCTGCCGCTTCTTCTTTGCCAAGTTCAACAGTACGTGCCATACCACCTTCAGTTAGAACTGGAAGTAGCTTTTCTAGTACAGTGATTTCGAATTTAGCGTCTTTGTCGCCGCCTTTCGCTTTCTTTGCGTTACGTTGAATTGCACGCTCACAGCTGTCTAAGTCAGCCAGTGCAAGTTCTAGGTTGATCACTTCGATATCTTCAATTGGAGATACTTTGCCAGCAACGTGAACAATGTTTTCATTTTCAAAGCAGCGTACAACGTGACCGATAGCGTCAGTTTCACGGATGTTAGCTAGGAATTTGTTACCAAGACCTTCACCTTTAGATGCGCCAGCAACTAGGCCCGCGATATCTACGAATTCCATTGTCGTTGGAAGGATCTTCTGTGGATTAACAATTCTTGCTAATGCATCTAAGCGTAGATCTGGAACCGGAACGATACCTGTGTTTGGTTCGATCGTACAAAATGGAAAGTTTGCTGCTTCGATGCCTGCTTTAGTCAGTGCGTTAAACAGAGTTGACTTACCAACGTTTGGTAGACCAACGATGCCACATTTAAAACCCATGATATAAACCTTATTCTGCTTTGAACGTATGTAAGCGATTTTGTGCTTTTGGTAGGCCATCTTTTAATAAGATGTCTAGGCTGCGAACCGATTCGTCAACGACGGCCTCGATACACTCTTGCTCTTTTTGAGGAGCTTTGCCTAATACATAACCTGCAACTTTATCTTTGTGTCCTGGATGGCCGATGCCTAATCTAAGACGATAGAATTCTTTATTGTTACCCTGCTTGCTGATGATGTCTTTCAGACCATTATGTCCGCCATGACCACCACCTTTTTTAAACTTTCCAATACCAGGAGGCAGATCTAACTCATCGTGAGCGACCATGATCTCTTCTGGTTTAATTTGGTAGAACTTTGCTAAGGCTGCAACTGCTTTGCCTGACAAGTTCATAAAAGTCGTTGGGATCAGCAAACGAAGATCTTCACCGTGAACCATGATACGACCCGTTAGGCCAAAGAACTTTGGTTCGTTCTTTAGTGTCACGTTATGTACACGCGCTAATTCTTCAACTACCCAAGCGCCCGCGTTGTGGCGAGTTTTGGCGTATTCTGGACCTGGATTAGCCAGTCCAACGAGAAGTTTTATTTGTTGGCTCAAGGTATGGATCTCTCTTGGGATTTCAAAAAGCGCCGTATGATATCACAGTTTATGAAAAAGGTGCGAGCTAGCTGATAGCTGCGCGATTATTCCTGTTTGTGATAACTAGCAGTGCAATATTACTCAGACATAAAAAAAGCACTTCATTGACTGAAGTGCTTAATATCTTTCTCTCGCGTGTTTCTAAAACCAAGCTTTTGTAAAAAAAGCTATTGGGCTTTGATTAGTTGAACATCGCTGAGATTGATTCTTCGTTGCTGATACGACGAATCGCTTCAGCAAGCATGCGAGAAAGGCTAAGTGTTGTCACTTTACCCGTCGCAGCCATCTCTGGAGATAGAGAGATAGAATCCGTTACGATAACTTGGTCTAGAACAGAGTTCTTGATGTTGTTCGCAGCAGTACCAGAGAAAACAGCGTGAGTTGCGTAAGCGAATACACGCTTAGCACCGCGCTCTTTAAGCGCTTCAGCTGCTTTACATAGTGTGCCACCCGTATCGATCATGTCATCAACGATAACACAGTCACGACCTTCAACATCACCGATTAGGTTCATTACTTCAGAAACGTTAGCACGTGGACGACGCTTATCAACGATAGCGATGTCAACATCACCTAGCGCTTTAGCCGTTGCACGAGCACGTACAACACCACCAAGGTCTGGAGAAACCACTACTGGGTTTTCTAGGCCACGGTTAGCCATGTCTTCTAGAAGAACTGGAGTGCCGAAGATGTTATCAACAGGTACATCGAAGAAGCCTTGGATTTGCTCTGCGTGTAGGTCGATAGTAAGAACGCGGTCAACGCCAACGTTAGAAAGGAAGTCTGCAACAACTTTTGCAGTAATTGGCACACGAGCAGAACGTACACGACGATCTTGACGGGCATAACCGAAGTAAGGGATTACAGCAGTAATACGGCCAGCAGAAGCACGGCGCATTGCGTCAATCATTACCACCAATTCCATAAGGTTGTCATTGGTTGGTGCACAAGTTGATTGAATCAGGAATACATCGCTACCACGAACGTTTTCATTGATTTGAACAGCGACTTCGCCATCAGAAAAACGGTCTACAGTAGCATCGCCAAGAGAGATGTATAGACGATCAGCAATACGTTGGGCTAGTTCAGGTGTTGCGTTACCAGCAAATAGCTTCATATCAGGCACGGTGGAAACCTCGGGTTGCGTCCAGTTTTAAATAGATTGTGGGTGGGCTGATTGGTATTCAGCCAGAGTTTCTTTTAAAGGAGAAATGTTTCTTCCTTTCGCTACGAAAGCGGAAACTGTGTCAGGCAGTTGTTCTCGCACCAATTCGGCTTCTTTTTTGCTGTTAAATTCAGCAAAAACGCACGAACCTGTACCAGTCAATCTCGACGGCGCGTATTGTAGCAGCCATGAAAGTTGCTTATCAACCTCTGGGTACAGCATTCGCACAATTTTTTCGCAATCGTTTACGTATTCTTGCTCTAGAAGCGTTGCTAGCGCTCGCTTTGGCGTATTTCGAGTTAATTCTGAATGTTTGAATATGTCTGCAGTTGCTATGCTCACTTGAGGTTTGGCGACTAGATACCATTTTTCATCCGGATTAGCTGGTGACAATTGTTCTCCAACCCCTTCAGCAAAGGCGGCGTGGCCTCGAACGAAGACAGGAACGTCAGCACCAAGCTTCAAACCGATCTCGGCGAGTTGATCGTCTGACAGGTTGAGTTGCCATAAATAATTCAGAGCGACCAACACGGTTGCTGCATTTGAAGAGCCTCCGCCAATACCGCCACCCATAGGCAGTACTTTCTTGAGTTCAATATCGGCACCGAAACAGGTTGAGGTATATTGCTGTAGCGCAGTAGCGGCTTTCCAGATCAGGTTGTCTTCAAGTGCTACCCCAGGGATTTCTGGTGTGATTGTTATCGAGCTAGTTTCTGAGTTTGCGGTAACCGTCAGTTCATCACCAAAATCGACAAACTGAAATAAAGTTTGAAGTTCGTGATAGCCATTGTCACGTCGACCAGTGATATAGAGAAATAAATTCAGTTTAGCCGGAGAAGGCCAATGGGTTGGCGTTGTTATCATCTTTTCAGTGTCCACTTCGAAACTACAATGTTGATTTTGTTATTGTCTTGCTTGAATGACAATCGAGTAGGGAGTGGGATTATCTCTACCTTAGTGTTGTCTTCACCCGATAGTTGCTTATTCGGCATCTCTGTATTGCGATAGTTAGCAAAACTCAGTGTCCATAATTGGTTGCTGACTTGTTTGGTGAGAGATTCAAGCGTGTTGGTCGTGTTCAATTGGTAGCTATCGGCTTGGTCTGGAATGCCAAGGAACCATTGTGGCAGGTGATCAATAGGGATCTGTAAACCTGTCAGCTGCTCAACCAAGACTGAAGCGCTCGCATGAGTAAATACTTGATCGCCATAGGTCACGACTTTTGCACCCGATGGATCTATGGTTAGGTTCAGTGCAGTTTGACCGAGAAAAGTAGTGAGCCTTAATTGACTTTGATTTGGTGAATGCTTCCAAATGAAGTTTAGGCTTTGGCGCTGCTCTGGAGAAATGTAGGCGAGCTTGCCCGAGGCTTGGTAGTTTTCTATCTGTAGAAGTCGGTTTTGGTGACTTTGCCACTCAACACTGGTCGGTTGTTCAGGTATAGACGAGCAACCCACCATAATTATGGTCATAAAAATAAGAGACGTGATTCTACGAAGTTTGCTCATATTTGCTCACAACTTGTTCAAATTTATCTAAAAAACGCTTCAACTATAGCATTGAATTCACGAACTCAGGAAAACAAATCCCGCTTGCTCTTTAAATAGAGCCATGCATCAAGTAAAATTCGCCCCTTGTTTCCATTCCCTGATCGAGAACTTCTGATACATGTCTTTGCTTGCCGTAGGTATCAATCACAATACAGCGTCGGTTGAATTGCGAGAAAAAGTCGCTTTTGGTCCAGATAAATTATCTGAGGCACTCAAGCAACTTAACGCAAATGCACACGTGAATGGAAGTGTCATACTTTCTACCTGTAATCGAACTGAAGTGTATTGCGACGTTAAAGGCGTGGCTAAAAACAAACTCATCGATTGGTTGTCGGTTTTCCATCAAGTTAGCCCAGAAGAGCTAAAGCCAAGCCTTTATATCCATGAAGAGCAGGCGGCGATTAAACACTTAATGCGCGTTGCTTGTGGTTTGGACTCTTTAGTCTTGGGTGAACCGCAGATCTTAGGTCAGGTGAAGCAAGCGTATACGGACTCGCGAGAGAACAAATCCGTTGATGCTTCAATGGAAAAACTATTCCAGAAATCATTTTCTGTTGCGAAGCGTGTTCGAACTGAAACTGAAATCGGCGGAAGCGCGGTTTCTGTAGCTTACGCAGCCTGTACCTTAGCCAAGCATATTTTTGAATCCATCGCAGATTCAACCGTGTTACTGGTTGGTGCGGGTGAAACCATTGAGCTGGTGGCTAAGCACCTTTCGGCGAATGGCTGTACAAAAATGATTGTGGCGAACCGAACTCGAGAACGTGCTCTAGGGCTAGCAGAAGAATTTGGTGCTGAAGTGATCAGCTTGAATGAGATCCCTGATCATCTTCATCGAGCGGACATCGTAATTAGCTCAACCGCAAGTCCATTGCCTATTATCGGTAAGGGTATGGTTGAGACTGCTCTAAAAACAAGAAAGCATCAGCCGATGTTATTGGTTGATATTGCCGTTCCACGTGATGTGGAATCGCAGGTTGGTGATCTAAATGATGCCTACCTTTATTCGGTTGATGATTTGCAGTCGATTGTTGATGGCAATATCGAACAACGTAAAGTTGAAGCGATTCAAGCTGAAGCGATCGTCAGTGAAGAAAGTGCCGCGTTCATGAGTTGGATGCGCTCTTTACAAGCGGTAGACAGTATTCGAGATTACCGTAAATCGGCTAACGAAATCCGCGAAGAATTATTAAGTAAAAGTTTACAATCGCTTGCCGCTGGCGGTGACCCTGAAAAAGTTTTACTCGAGCTCAGCAATAAGCTCACAAACAAATTGATCCATGCTCCAACGCGCGCACTTCAAAGTGCAGCTGAGCAAGGAGAACCTGCAAAATTAATGGTCATTAGACAGAGTTTGGGCTTAGAAAACCCTCAATAATATTAGACCTCCAACAAGATAAGACATTATGAAAGCCTCGATTCTAGTAAAGCTTGAAACACTTGTTGAACGCTATGAAGAAGTTCAACATCTACTTGGTGATCCAGATGTAATCGGGAATCAAGACAAATTCCGTGCACTTTCGAAAGAATACTCTCAACTTGAAGAAGTGACAGCTTGCTTCCAGTCATACCAGCAAGCGAAAGAAGATCTAGAAGCTGCTGAAGAGATGGCAAACGAAGACGACGCAGAAATGCGTGAAATGGCTCAAGATGAAATCAAAGATGCGAAAGCAGCAATTGAGCGTCTGACTGATGAGCTACAGATTCTTCTTATTCCAAAAGATCCAAACGATGAGCGTAACTGTTTCCTAGAAATCCGCGCAGGTGCGGGTGGTGATGAAGCAGGTATCTTCGCGGGCAACCTGTTCCGTATGTACTCTAAGTTTGCTGAGAAGAAAGGTTGGCGTGTTGAAATCATGAGCAGCAATACTTCTGAGCAAGGCGGCTACAAAGAGATGATCGCTAAGGTTAGTGGCGACGCTGTTTACGGCACCATGAAGTTTGAGTCAGGCGGTCACCGTGTACAACGTGTACCTGAAACCGAATCTCAAGGCCGTGTTCACACGTCAGCATGTACGGTTGCGGTTATGCCTGAGATCCCAGAAGCGGATCTTCCAGAAATCAAAGCGGGCGACCTTAAAATTGATACTTTCCGTGCATCAGGCGCGGGTGGTCAGCACGTTAACACCACGGATTCAGCAATCCGTATTACTCACTTACCAACGGGTACAGTAGTAGAGTGTCAGGACGAGCGTTCTCAGCATAAAAACAAAGCGAAAGCGATGGCTGTTCTTGCTGCTCGTATTGTTCAAGCAGAAGAAGAGCGCCGCGCGGCAGCGGTTTCTGATACACGTCGTAACCTACTAGGTTCGGGTGACCGTAGTGACCGTATTCGTACGTACAACTACCCACAAGGTCGTGTTTCGGATCACCGTATCAACCTTACTATCTACCGTCTTAACGAAGTACTTGAAGGTGACATGCAAAGCTTGCTTGATCCTGTACTTCAAGAGCACCAAGCCGATCAGCTTGCTGCACTTGCAGAGAACAACTAACCAGTATGCAGTCAGCATATACGGTTGAAAGTGCTTTAAAAGCAGCAATCGTAAAGCTTCAAGAGGGTGATAACACATCACCCTCTATTGATGCCGCGGTACTGCTTTGTCACGCCTTAGATAAACCAAGATCTTACCTACTGACTTGGCCTGAGAAGCATCTCACCTCAGAGCAAGAGTCTGAATTCAATGCCCTTCTAAAACGTCGCTTAACCGGTGAGCCTGTGGCTTACATAATTGGTGAGCGTGAGTTTTGGTCACTGCCGTTAAAAGTTTCCCCTTCTACATTAATCCCACGCCCAGATACCGAGCGTTTGGTTGAGGTAGCTTTGGATAAAACGTACGGCAAGCAAGGCGCGATTCTCGATTTAGGGACTGGTACAGGTGCTATCGCGTTAGCATTGGCGTCTGAGATGCCGAATCGACAGGTAACGGGTATTGATCTTCGCCCTGAAGCACAGCAGCTTGCTACAGAGAATGCACAACGTCTCAATATCACCAATGCGACTTTTTTGCACGGCAGTTGGTTTGAGCCTTTGAGCTCTGAAGAAACTGTGAAGTTCTCTCTGATTGTTTCTAACCCGCCATACATTGAGAAGAATGATCCTCATTTATCTCAAGGCGATGTGCGTTTTGAGCCGATCACAGCACTGGTTGCTGAAGAGAAAGGGCTTGCAGATATTCGATACATTTCTGAAAACGCACGCGACTTTTTGGAAAATGAAGGTTGGTTAGCATTTGAACACGGCTATGACCAAGGTTTGGCAGTTCGTGAGATTATGCAGGCGCTCGGTTATCTCGATGTTGTCACAGAGAAAGATTACGGTGGTAATGACCGAGTGACATTGGGTCGTTACTGTTCATAGTTAGTGATTGTTAATCGTCTTGTGAGCAATGGATGATGAACTTGCTAAATTGATACCTTTAACTCGACAATACATTTAACCCGATAATGCATTTAACGCAGAAATACAGAGCATTAACGGGTATTGTGAGGCTCGTGTTAACGAAAGCACATATAAAAATATAAAGGAATACCATGTACGAAGGTCTAAAACATTTTCACCTATTAACGATTGCTATAAGTGCGCTACTTCTCTCGATTCGTTTCGCTCTTATGATGGCTAACTCACCTAAGCTTAAGCATCCTTTCTTGCAGCGTTTCCCTCATATCAATGACTCGTTGCTATTGCTATCGGGTATTGGTTTGATTTTCATCACTGGCTTTATTCCATTTACACCAGCAGCACCATGGTTAACCGAAAAACTAACTTGTGTTATGGCTTACATCGCATTAGGTTTCTTTGCGCTTAAGCTAGGTAAAAACAAGCTACTGAGAGTATTCTCTTTCTTTGGTGCGCTTGGCTGGTTAGCGATGGCAGGCAAAATCGCAATGACCAAGACACCAACATTTTTCGGTTAACTATCTATGTACGAATTTTTTGATGAAGACTTTGACCAGCTAGAGTTAGCTGAAGGTGCATTGATCTTAAATAAAGCGATTAACCCAGAAACTCAAGACAGTTGGGCAGAGCAAGAGCTGGCGAGATTGTTAAAAGACGCCGAGTTTGCTTTGGTTAATGAAACCGATGAACAGCAGAAGTTTGAATCTTTTATTCGACTATTCTTTTATGAATGGGGTTTTGCTGGCGATAAAGATGCGTATTTCTCTTCGGAAAACGCGTTCATCGATAAAGTGCTTGAGAGAAAGAAAGGCATTCCAGTGAGTCTGGGGGCGATCTTTCTTTTTCTAGGTCGCAAGCTAGGCTTTCCTGTAGAGGGCGTCTCTTTCCCGACTCAATTCTTACTTAAAGTAAGTTGGTACGGGCAAGCTGCAGCCTATATTAACCCTTATAACGGTGAGTATGTTGGCGAACAAACGCTGCGAGCATGGTTAATTGGACATGACGGCCCATTAGCTAAGGTGAAACCTGAGCACCTAGAAGTCGCCGACCACCCAACAATTATTGGTAAGTGGTTAGCCCTGCTCAAGAGTGCACTGCTGCGAGAAGAGCGTTATACGCTTGCATTGAAGTGTACTGACCTTGCTTTGACGTTTGTACCTGATGACCCATATGAAATCCGTGACCGCGGTTTTATCTATCAGCAGCTAGACTGTCACCAAGTAGCCGCAACCGATTATCAATATTTTATCGACCAATGCCCAGATGACCCTGCATCTGAGTTACTGAAATCTCAAGTGAACGTCATGAACGAAAAGACAGTGGTAGTTCACTAATTAATAATTACTTAGAGAGAATATGATGGAACAAAAAACAGTTCACATTGGCGATATGCCAATTGCAAACGACAAGCCATTTACGCTATTTGCAGGCATGAACGTTCTTGAATCTCGCGATCTTGCTATGCAGATCTGTGAGCACTATGTAAAAGTAACCGAGAAGCTGGGCATCCCTTACGTATTTAAGGCGTCTTTTGATAAAGCGAACCGCAGCTCAGTTCATTCATACCGTGGTCCAGGAATGGAAGAAGGTCTCAAAATCTTCCAAGAGCTGAAAGATACTTTCGGCGTGAAGATCATTACTGATATCCACACAGAAGCTCAAGCTCAGCCTGTTGCGGATGTGGTTGATGTAATCCAACTACCTGCATTCCTAGCTCGTCAAACTGATCTTGTTGAAGCAATGGCTAAGACTGGCGCAGTAATCAACGTGAAGAAGCCTCAGTTCATGAGCCCGAATCAAGTTGGCAACATCGTTGATAAGTTCGCTGAGTGCGGTAATGACAACATCATCCTTTGTGAGCGTGGCGCTTGCATGGGTTACGATAACCTTGTTGTGGATATGCTTGGCTTTGGCGTAATGAAGAAGTCTTCAAACGGTAGCCCAATCATCTTCGACGTGACGCACTCTCTACAAATGCGTGACCCATCAGGTGCTGCATCTGGCGGTCGTCGTGAGCAAACGGTTGAACTTGCTAAAGCGGGTCTTGCTACGGGTATTGCGGGTCTGTTCATTGAAGCTCACCCAAACCCAGACCAAGCTCGTTGTGATGGCCCATCTGCGCTACCTCTAGACAAACTAGAGCCGTTCTTGAAGCAGATGAAAGCACTTGATGACCTTATCAAAGGCTTTGAGCACATCGATATTAAATAATCGAACTGCATATAATTAACAGCCGGCGCAAACGCCGGCTTTTTTGTACCTATCGGTAAGCGAGTTGCGGTTAAGTTGATACTTTCAAACCAGTTAGCTTACCAGTTGCTATGTTATAACGTATCAATTAAGGCTTTGATAAATAGAATAAATTTAACGAAGGTCACTTTTCGGGGATGTTGAATTGAGCCAATCACAAATAATCTAAAAAATTATGAAAACGTTTGCCTGTGATCACTTATTTGCTCAAATGCAACTTTGCCGCTTTGTTACACACTCGATAGGAGATTAAGGTGATCTATCCTACATAAATATGAAATCACTCTGTTAGGTTTACCGTCTTAATTTAAACTACTTCATGTTTTACTAAATTCTAACGATGTTTCCTTAGCGGACATTTGTTGAGTTTGAGTGATAAAAAAGCAGTGGATTCCCTAAAAAGTTCAAAGGTATGACAATGAAGCAACGCCTTATTCTAAAGACAGCACTAAGTGCTGCAATTCTAGCTACTCTAGCTGGGTGTGCGTCTCAATCAGCTCATGATTGGAACCAAGACGAAACTTACAAGCTAACGATTCTTCACACAAACGATAACCATGGTCGTTTCTGGCAGAATAAATATGGCGAATACGGCATGTCTGCACGTAAAACGCTAGTTGACCAACTTCGTTCAGAAGTTGAAGCAGAAGGCGGTAGCGTGTTGCTTCTATCTGGCGGTGACATCAACACGGGTGTTCCAGAGTCAGACCTTCAGGACGCAGAACCTGATTTTAAAGGTATGAACAAAATTGGTTACGATGCCATGGCATTGGGTAACCACGAGTTTGATAACTCTTTAGACGTATTACAAAAGCAGATCGACTGGGCTAACTTCCCAATGCTATCTGCAAACATCTACGATAAAGCGACAGGTGAACGTAAGTTCCAAGCTTACGAGATGTTCGAAAAGCAAGGCATCAAGATTGCGGTTATTGGTTTAACAACTGAAGATACCCAAAAGATTGGTAACCCTGAATTTATCGCAGGCATCGACTTCCGTGATCCTAAAGAAGAAGCGAAGAAGCTAATCGCTGAACTTAAAGAAACAGAAAAACCGGATCTAATCTTTGCTGTGACTCATATGGGTCACTACGAAAATGGCCAACGTGGTGTTAATGCTCCGGGTGATGTCGCACTTGCTCGTTACCTAAACGAAGGCGATCTAGACATGATCGTTGGTGGTCACTCTCAAGAGCCTGTATGTATGGAAGGCCCTAACGTTGCGAAGAAAAACTTCAAGCCGGGTGATGAGTGTAAGCCTGACGTACAGAACGGTACTTACATCGTTCAAGCTCACGAGTGGGGCAAGTACGTAGGTCGTGCTGATTACGAATTCCGTAATGGCGAGCTAGAGATGGTGAGCTACGACCTGATTCCAGTTAACCTTAAGAAGAAAGTTAAGATCGACGGTAAGAAGCAACGTGTTCTTATTCAAGATGAAATCGCACAAGACCCAGAGCTACTTGAATTCCTACGTCCTTTCCAAGAGCAAGGTCAGGCACAGCTAGAAGTTCAAATCGCTGAGACAAATGGCAAGCTTGAAGGCGATCGTAACGTCGTTCGTTTCCAACAGACCAACCTAGGTCGTTTGATTGCGACTTCTCACATGGAGCGTGCAAAAGCAGACTTCGCTGTGATGAACTCTGGTGGCGTTCGTGACTCAATTGAAGCCGGTAATGTTACTTACAAAGATGTACTGAAGGTACAGCCTTTTGCAAACATCCTGACTTACACAGACATGACGGGTAAAGAAGTTCTGGATTACCTAAATGTAGTAGCGACTAAACCAATCGATTCTGGTGCTTACGCTCAGTTTGCTGGTATCTCTATGACAGTAGCGAACGGTGAAGTATCGAATGTATTCATCGGTGGCAAACAGCTTCGTCTAGACGAAACTTACCGTTTCACAGTACCAAGCTTTAACGCTGCTGGTGGTGACGGTTACCCTAAACTGTCTGATCACCCAGGTTACGTAAATACTGGTTTTGTTGATGCTGAAGTACTGAAAGAGTACCTAGAAGCAAACAGCCCGGTTGACGTGAACAAGTACGCGCCTTCAGGCCAAATGGTTTACAAGTAATTGAATCCAAGCAATTGTATCAATAGGTGCTAAATTAGATTGACTCTAGCACCATGATAAATTTAACTAAAGCGACGCCTCGGCGTCGCTTTTTGTTTATCTATCGTTTGGATTTGTTATGACCCCAGCAATCAATCTCGCCAAGAAAAAGAAAATCGCTCATAGCGTGCATCAGTACCATCATGATGCCAATAATACGAACTATGGTTTAGAAGCCGTTGAAGCGCTTGGTCAAGATCCCAAACGTGTATTCAAAACGCTGTTGTTCTGCTTGAATGGTGTGGCGAAAGATTTGGCGGTTGCCGTTATTCCTGTCGACCAGAAGCTAAATCTAAAGCTTGCCGCTAAAGCAGCGAAAGGCAAAAAAGCAGAGATGGCCGATCCTGAGATTGCTCAGAAAACCACGGGCTATGTTGTTGGTGGCATTAGTCCGCTTGGACAGAAGAAAGCACTGCCTACCTTCGTTCATTCCAGTGCGACAGATTTTGAAACGATATGTGTGAGTGCAGGTAAGCGTGGGCTAGAGATTGAATTAGACCCAAAAGACTTAACACTTCTGACTCGCGGCCAGTTTGCTGATTTATGTTTATAGATTGTCGTCGTCATGATGATAAAACTATCGAATGACCAACAAAAACGCCCGCTAGACTAATCTAGCGGGCGTTTTTATATCGAGAGTCTCGTCTTACTGATTCAGACTACTTCTTCAGACCTAAAGTACCACCAACACGCTTTGGTGCAGGTTTGTTCGGTCTGTTTGAATCTTGGCTGCGGTTTGCCGGCTTCCCGCTTCTACGATCGGTATTATCGCGATCTGTGCGATTGCGATCCGAACGATTTCTATCTGAATTAGAACGCTCTGAACGAGAGTTCGATTTCCAGTTCTCGGTATTACCACCGCTTTCACCATTCGATGAATTGCGGCCACGCTTTGAATTAGGTGCATGACGGAATTCATCCGCATTGTTACCGCGGTAGGTGCGTGTACGGTTCTCGTTTTGATTACGGCGCGCTGTTGAAGCTTGGTTCTCTTCACGGCTATCAAAAAGTTTCGCGTCAGTCGCTTTGCGAATGCGTTGACCTTTCGCGTTCATTTTTGACGCATCTTCCGTACTTACTGAGCCTTCACACATCGCTAAAATTTCAGTGATCTCTTCGTCGCTCAGGTAGCGCCATTTGCCGTTAGGAATACCGTCTAGTGAGATATTCATAATACGAACACGACGCAGTTTAAATACTTCATAACCGAGCGCTTCACACATACGGCGAATTTGGCGGTTAAGGCCTTGTGTTAGCGTAATTCGGAATGAGAACTTAGTCTCTTTCTCTACTTTACATGGCAAAGTGACTGTATCGAGAATGTGAACGCCAGCGCCCATTTGCTTCAAGAATTCCGTCGTAATCGGCTTATCTACACGCACCACGTATTCTTTCTCGTGGTTGTTACCTGCACGTAGGATCTTGTTTACGATGTCGCCGTCATTGGTTAGGAAGATAAGGCCATCAGAAGGCTTATCTAGACGACCAATCGGGAAAATGCGCTTGTGGTGGCCAATAAAGTCGACGATGTTGCCAGGAATATCACGCTCAGTCGTACAGGTGATACCTGTTGGTTTATTGAGAGCAATGTAAATCGGCTTCTCTTTTGAGCGAACAGGCTTATTGTCGATCTCAACATCATCACCTGGCAAGACTTTAGTACCCATTTCAGGGATCTTACCGTTAATAGTAACTCGGCCTGCATCAATCAGTTTATCGGCTTCGCGGCGTGAGCAAAAACCAGTTTCACTGATGTATTTATTAAGGCGTTTAGCTTGGGATTCTTGTGACATGATATTCTCTTAGCGTTTCACAACGGAAATGTAGATAAACAAAAAGCAACCTTTGGATAGTTGCTTTGAGTTGAAATTCGTTAACTGAGGTAATTTTAGCACTTGGTGTGAGTCTAGGCACGAAATATCGATCTTGATGCAAAATCGTTACTAGTCCATTTATCTATCTCAACCTATTAACTGGTGCGTTTTTGATGGCGCTCTCTGTTCTCTAGCTTTTTCTCATTACTCTTTCTGAGCATTACGTAGACTGCGCCCGTACCACCATGAAATTGCTGAGCAGAATGAACACATTGAACGTCGTTGATTTGTGTTAGCCAATTTGCCACGTAGCTTTTCATCATTGCAGGTGGATTCGAACGCTCACCCTTACCATGAACAATGATGACGGTACGAACATCCATTCTTAAACACTGACGCAAAAATGAAAGCACTTCGTTACGTGCGTCTTTCAGTGTTTTCCTATGAAGGTCGAGCTTGGCTTGAATAGGGTATTTTCCTAGGCGCAGCTTTTTGTATACGCCTTCTTGTACACCGTCTTTTTTATAAGCAACAACATCGTCTGGCTTGATCATTGGCGAATAGTCTAATGATAAGTAGTCTTTCTCGTCGTCAGACAGCCACATAGCGGCTTCACGCTTAGCAAGGTGAGATTCTGTGACTCGGTGTACTTTCTGGTGTTCAGCGGTGTCATGGTCGATACGTTTAACATCGCCCATCATTTCTTGGAATAGATCTAAGTCGTCATCATGAGACATAGTGTGTATCTCAAGTTGGGGAAGGATAGGTTAAGTATACCTAAGTTGAGGCTGGGTTTAAAAATGAAAAAACCGGAGAAGACAATAAGTCTGCTCCGGTGCAAAGCGTTTTGACACTTACTTACAAAGTAAAAGAATACTTAAAAGTAAATGATTTAGGCTGAGCGATTCTAGTGAGGAGATTTTTCAGTCATAACTTTGTAGATGAAGAAGCCTCCATAAAACATCATGAGACCCAGAGCCCCGAAGATTACTATCATTGAAGATAGTCCCACCGCATTACCAAATAGGAGATCTAGCCAAAAGTCCATGTGTATACCTCAAAGTTATATGACACGGGTTAGTGTATTAACTGGTGTTATCAATTCACTGATCTGGATCAATCCTGTTTCATAAGTTAAATACTTGTTGGTAACTGTGTGTTTTTCGTCACATCAAGCGTGTTGTTGTATGTCTTTTGTTCGAACGATTCGAATTCACAATAAATATGAGAAAAAGCGCTTGCGGATAAATTTAGAATCCGTATTATACGCTCCATCGACAGGCAATCAGCCAGTTAGATATCTCGGTGAATAGCGCAGCTTGGTAGCGCATCTGGTTTGGGACCAGAGGGTCGGGGGTTCGAATCCCTCTTCACCGACCACATTTAGAAAGCCTGCTCATTGAGCAGGCTTTCGTCGTTTCAGGGTATGGGAAATGGGATTAGAACCTAGGTGGGGTTCGCCTGATATTTGAAATAAGCTCTTCACCGACCATATTAAAGAAAGCCGTAGCACTCTTTGTAATAGAAAGGGAGAGCTGTGGCTTTTTGCAATCAGCGGATTATTGGACGAATTCACTGGCTGCGATATTGTTTTTCACCCAAATTAGAGCCTGCAATCGGTTCTTAACTTTGATTTTTTTAAACGTGTTATGCAAGTGTGCTTTAACCGTATTTTCACTTACGTAAAGCGTGTCAGCTATCTGGGTGTTTGAAGCCCCATCACCAAGTAATTTAATGATTTGTTGCTCTCGCTTAGTCAGTTTGAGGTAGCGAGGGCTAGTTTTCGCGCACTGTCTTTCTCTGTAAAAGATTATGTACTGATAGATTAGCTTTCTGCTCATCCACATCTCACCCTGTAAAATGCAGTTAAATCCAGTAACTAGCTTATCAAGTGTATCTGAAGCATAAAAAATACCGACCAGATGTTGCCACTTCAGCATCTCAGAGTGAGGGAAGTCGTTTGGCGTATTGATTAGTATTTCATGAATATTACTTGCTACGTCGTCTCTCAGTTCATGGTATTTATCGATGTGTTGCTGTGTCATGGTTGGGAAATCGATAATGATTAGATTTAAATCTTGGTTTTCTAATGACTTAATATTGAGACGTTCGGGTGCCATGAGCTTGATATCTAGGTCAACTTTCTGCTCTATAGATTCTTTCAGTAGTATTGACTGTAAATTATTCTCCGCAAGTAAAATGGCGTTTTGAGCCTCCAGCTTAGCCATGTGAAACTCCTTTATTTGACTCATTACCTAAACGATAGACTTTTTAGTTTATAGTACATATTGATTTTTCGCGAATTACGAAGTTGAATTATTTGTGAAACTTATAGATATATTTGATGGTATCGGTGAAGGTAAAATATTATCTGACTGAAAAGGTTGTTATTACTCTATTCTCTTTGTTTTAATGGGTTTATCGCACAGGTTAGGGTAGTTTCCCCCACCTTGTCTTCGGGGGTTCTATTTATCTGGCACTGTACTGAATTTAAATCAGAAGCCAATCCATTTAAATGGTAATAAACAAATAAAACGGCGACCAGCACCGTTTTAATATATGCGCCTGGGTTTATATTGGTTTTGGTTTGTTAGACTAACATTGCCGTATGCACCGTTACCTAAAACATAGGCGCATCATACGAAGTTTGATGCATTAGAAATTCATTAGCGCACACCACGTTATTATTTGCAATATCAGGGCGGACCATAAATTTTCTAATCAATGGGGGCTTGATGAACACTTACGTCAAGCCCACCATAAAATACAACCAATATCGGCGCTAGCCAAAAGAATACAGACTTGAGATTTAGGTTAGTCGAACGTAATGAAAGATTAATAAGGATGAAATGAGAGAAGTAGTACAAGTAATAGTTAAAGATATTGGCAAGGCCGTGCTAAGGCTGTAAGGATTCGAAGAGAAAAATTGATAAATAATCAGTGATATAAATGTCACTGAGTAGAAAGTGTAACCGTACAATCTGACGCAACAACCCAATCTTCATCGAGTTTTTGGTCATAGAGCTGGATAGGGAACTGATTGATACCTAAAACATAATGAGCAACGCCCCCTTGCATTGATATCGACGTCTTAGATTGGGTGGCGGAAATTAGAACGAGAGTGCCTGAATTTTGCTCTCTTTTTATAGACAATTGGACCTGGTTACCATCATTTTTACACACGAGGCCTGCATCCTTAATGTTTTCAGAATGCGCCACAAAAGAGAGAAGAGAAACGGCGCAAAGCGCCGTTTTAATTAGTTTAAACATACGTTATTTTTGGTTCACGTATACAGCTGAGTTGGTTGTACCATTCATTGAAATGAACGAATAATCGTGCGAAGTCTGGTTAACGTTAATACCAGAGCCGCCACCAAAGTAATTACCAGTCTGATTACCACTAGACGCTGTCAGCAGTATTTGAGATTCACTATGACTGCCTGTCTGTGTAACGTTAATTAAGTTATCATTACTCGATGCACGCAGCGCTATATTTGAAAGGTTTTTATGATCACCAGAACTGTTCCCTTGAGAAACTGTAATTCTATTGTCGGAACTTTCTGAAATATTAACAATGGAGTCATTAGACCTACCTTCTTGGGTGACGGTCACAGTATTACTATCACTGTCGCCTGACACTCCCACATCTGACCAATGTGCCATTCCTGTCTGAGTTACGGTTACTGTTGCGTAATCAGAGTCACCAAATAACTTCACTTCTGAATCATGGTACTTACCATCTTGGTCGACAATTACCTTAGCTGCGCCAGATGTACCGGCAATTTTGACTAAGGAGTCATTAAAACTATAGCCACCAGATTGGGTAAGCTTTACTTTGTTGTTTGTCCCATGCCCTTGCAAACGCATATCAACTACTGAGCGGTTTCCATCAAACCCTGAAGCACCTTGCGTAATATGAACAGAACTTCCAGTATTATTCTGCTCTAAAACCACACTCTGATTGTCAGTACCTAATCTGGATCCGCTAATTTGTTGATATCCAGAAAAATCTACTTCTCTATCCGCTAGTGCAGATGATGAAACGATTGCTAACCCAACCGCAAATGCTAACTTCTTCATAATATTGTCCCTTTTTTCCCTGTCGACATAGCTTCATATGAAGCATTTATTGTAATTCAGCTAAACTAACTAACTTAGTTGGACTGATTTACATGAACTCTCATGTTTGTGGATGCGCTTATCGCTACAGACAGGCCATCACCAACCTGACTTACCCCGAGGTTTGCTCCGCCTCTTCGATTCCTATGCGTAATCACAGCCGTGTTTCCATTGCCTTGTTGATTCACACTGACTTGATTTCCTTGTTTAGGTGAAAGGTTTACTAACGTAATTTCCGCATTATTCCCATGCCCTTCTTGCATGATCACGGCTTCATTATTTATCCCTAATTCATTAACTTTGGCAGTATTTTCATTACCAACTTGCCGAATAACGGAACTGTTGTCGTGCCCTCTCTGATTCACTATTACTTTGTTGCTTTTCCCTGAAGTAGATATGATTGAACGGTTATTCCCGTGAGTACCTAAACTATCTTGGGTGACCCTCACTGAAGTGTCGCTAGAATGATTTATGTCAATCTCTGAATAACTATCCAAGTCATATGGCGCCCTGTTGCTCAGCACACTGTTGTAATCAACAAATAAGCTTTGGTATTTTTCTTCATCAATCCCATTTAAGAATTCACCAAAATCACCGCGCTCTTCATGACTAGCTTTAACGGTTGAACTAAACAACATAAGTAATAAAGCAGCAGAGACAACCGTTTTAATCTGAAATTGTGCTAGACACCTAGTTCGAGCTTCGATTAAGTTACTCATTGTTGCCACCGTCCTTGTCATATATTTCTGACATTTTTCTGTTGTACCGGATAACTGAAGTATCGATATACATATAGGAAACTATCTATACAATCCGTGATAAATAAATTAAACGGGAAATAATGGCGAACACATCGTACACGTCACGCAAATAAAGTTAACCATCGTTTCCATTTACTTAATAAAACTAAAGTAACATTGGAATATGAACACTAAACCTAATTCCGATTTTATTTAAAATTCATCTATCACATCTGACTACTGGAAAGTAATATTGTTACTCGATAGTTTTATAAATAAACAAGAAAACTAGTATTAAAGTTTATTTAACATTACAAGGCATTAGGTCTATATTCACGTAAGGATTAGACAGCTTAGCAATCCATAAATATTAGTAAGTTACGTAACTATTTTTGACGGTATGGGCCTCGAAGGGATGAATAAAATATTGTTGTTTACTCTATTTAGCTTTTACCATTGTCCAGTTTTTAGTGAGGTTAGTGATGCGAATCATAACGTAGTAACGTCTGATTCTGTTCAGTTAGAAGAACAAGATGAAGCTCTTCAAAGTCGGTTCAATGACTTTAATGAAATTAACGGGGTCATTGTAGATAGAACTATGACTCGACTAGGGGAAAAATTTTACTTTTTTTTCTCTCAACAAATGAATGAGCAATATGCGGATATCAATGAAAACTTTACTGTTGAGGAAAGGCCAACTGCATTGAGAGGCAGTATTGTTACCATTATTCATTCAAGAAAGCCGATATACCGTACAGCCCTTTCCCCAGGACAACGTCAAGCAAAAGAAAAAGCACAAGAAGCGGTCAGTGCTCTAAGCAATTATATCGTGCGTTGGGAAGCGGAAAGGCAATACTTAGATACATTTGATATGGAACACGACGAGTTTTAAGGTGGTTAGGATGATAAGTTCAGCAAGATATAAGTGTTCAATTTGGTTAATGATTCCCTTATTTGTTCTGGGAGTAAACGTAGTTAGTGCTTCAGAGTTGGTTTATACCCCAATTAATCCTAGTTTTGGTGGTAATCCTTTAAACAGCACTATATTAATAAACCATGCAAATGCGATAAACGATTATACTGACCCTAACTCTAATTCATTTGGTGGTTTAGAAGAAGAGTCGGCACTCGATAGACTCGCTTCAAGCTTAGAGTCTCGATTAATAAGTCAGTTATTAGCGGACGTTGGTAATGGAAATTCAGGGCAACTCGAAACTGATGACTTTTTCCTAAATGTAATCGATGATGGTGCTGCATTAGTGGTACAAATTGTTGATAAAGAAACTGGTGAATCGACTGAGATTCAAGTAGCGGGATTAAATCCAGACCTATAAGACAAGGAATGTATTATGAAAGGTCTCTTTTCTATCATAGTTATACTCATTATGACGGGATGCTCCGCATCGCTGGATATTCCCGATGCGGACTCTGAACCCAAGTTAATGCCGCGCGGAACAACTTATACTGATTTGATTTCATTACCGACACCGAAAGGAAAAATTCTAGTGTCTGTATACGACTTCCGAGATCAGACAGGGCAATATAAGCCATACCCCAACAGCACATATTCCACCGCAGTACCACAAGGGGGTACTACATTATTAACAAATTCATTATTAGACTCGCAATGGTTTATTCCGTTAGAACGTGAGGGATTACAGAACTTACTCACTGAACGAAAAATTATTCGTGCCGCACAGAAAAAAGAAACCAAGATTGCCAATCATGGCAGTAACCTATCTTCGTTAAATTCAGCGAATGTGGTTATAGAAGGAGGCATTGTTGCTTATGATTCAAACATTAAAACAGGAGGGCTCGGCGCAAAGTATTTAGGGATTGGCGGCTCAGGCCAATATCGTACCGATCAAGTTACAGTGAGCCTTAGAGCGATAGATGTACGCACAGGACAGGTACTTCTTAGTGTGACAACGTCTAAAACTATCTCTTCTCACGAGATCGGGCTTGGTGCATTCCGCTTCATCGATTACCAAGAACTATTAGAAGTGGAATTAGGTTACAGTAATAATGAGCCCGTTAACATCGCCGTTATGTCCGCGATAGATGCAGCTGTGATACATTTGATAGTAAAAGGGATGTCATTAGGAATGTGGCAATCAAATGACCCGAATGTAGAGAGCAACCCTATTATAGCTAAGTATTCTCAGGCGACACGAGAAATTCTATAGTCGATGGTCAACCGAGAATAATGACTATATTACCTTCCCTGAGGATAAATATCGACATATCAATCCCCATAGGATTAAGCAGTAAATGGAAATTACTTTTAATCCTATATTCTTTATTTGAAATCATCTTCACGGCATAAAAAGTGACATCTAAAGAGGTTCATCGCGGATTAGCGGGAACTAGAAACAGAAACGGTAGTAAGTGATATAGTTTACTCGCCAAACAGAAATCATACACAAACTACCGTTTTCATACCTTCCTATCTTTATTCTGGGAAGGCTTTGACATTGTAAAGTTTCATCAGACAGCATCACTGATTATCTGACTATTAAACCTAACTCTGGGGCTAAATGCTTTTGTGGTCTTGAGGCCTAGGCTATCCATGAGTATCAATGGCGTCATGTAAAAGAAGCCATGTTGCTCGGTGCTCCTGTTGAACTTTTCGTTCAAAATCGAAGGATTAAGTGTCGTGACTGCAGCATAAAAACAGAGTCTTTATCTTGGTTAGAGTCTTATGCTCGTATAACGATGCGCCTAAAAAGCTATATAGAACAACTACTGCCTCTTCTTCTCATTAAACATATCTCCCGGTTAACGAATGTTCATTGGTACACCATTAAAGAGATAGATAAACGCCGACTTAGACAAGTGGTACCGCCAGTGAAATTGGGAGGAGCTAAGGTAACTCGTCATGGACGAGTTCACTATCTTTAAGGGGCATCGGTATGCCACCGTCATTGCTGACGCTAAGACTCGCCAAGTCATTTGGATAAGGTTAGGCCGTAGCCGCAAGGACATACGACCGTTCTTAGAGCAGTTAGGCAAGCATGGAAACAATATCGGTGCGGGTGCCAAGTATCTTGGGGTCGGTGGTTCAGGACAGTATAGAACCGATCAAGTGACGGTTAACTTAAGAGCCGTTGATGTAAGAACCGGGCAAGTTCTATTGAGTGTCACCACCACTAAAACTATCTCTTCACACGAGATTGGGTTCGGCGCATTTCGATTTGTTGATTACAAAGAACTGTTGGAAGTAGAGATGGGCTATAGCCAAAATGAACCGGTCAATATTGCTGTGATGTCTGCTATTGATGCCGCGGTGATTCATTTGATTGTGAAAGGAATGAAGCGTGGAATGTGGTCGCCGAGCGATCCGAATGCATTAGAAAATCCGATTATCGCACGTTATTCCGAAGCGAGTACAGACATACTTTAAGCTACCGAGTAAGCAGCAAAATAGGGCTATGCGGAAAACGGACCTTTCCCTTAGCCCTGTTTTTTTCTTCAAGCAACTCAATGATCAATTCACATCGCACGTAATATCTTTTATCGGTGTTTCCGAGGTAACAAAACAAACATACGCTTCCGCTGGCTTATTCGGGCCTATTCGAATGTAACCTGCCTTTACTTCATCTTCATCAAACGTCACCGAGTGAGAACTTCCCGTTTGGTTGTCGTAAAAGTTTGCTTCAAAATTGTTGTTCATTTGGCTTGCGATACGGTTTCGTGTTGTAGATGTTGTGAACGTAATATTGGCGCAGCGCATCGGTGGTTTCTCTGTAATGAGAAATTGCCCACTTTCTTTATCTATCACGCCCCCTTTGTATCTGGCTGAATGTCGATAGCTTGAAATTGTTCTACCGTACAAGTTTCTTTGGCTGAGGCTATTGAGGGCATCAGCATCGTGAGGGCTAAAGGGAAAGCAAAAAGTACTGGTTTCATTAGAACAACGCCATAGGTAAAAAGAGCGAAAGATAATAGCGCTGCAATGGTGCTATTAAATGTAAAGATTCTGTTATTAAGGAAATGCTTTTATAACGAAAACAAAATGAGGTTGAGCATCGTTAGCTTTTTTAGCTAGTCTCAAATTGACATTGGGCTGATTGGCTTTGTGATTGCTGAATGACACTGAAGCCTTTCTTTTCTAATAACTGTATAAGGTTACCTTCTCCAATTAGGTGCAAGGTACCAACTACTATCATGTAGTTCCCTTTAGTCTTAAGCTTCCAATCATTGGAGGATAGTTTGTTTGCCCAGTCTATGTTGCGATCGGTTAAGAATGCTTTCTCAAGTTCAGGCGACATCTCTGACAGTTCTGAGAAGGCTTCCAGCTTCGCTAAATCACCCGCTTTCCAGCTTTCAATCAGGCAATGAACCACGCGATCAGTTTGGTCAAATTCTTCAAGGCTACTGACTAACCACTCTTTACCGTCGTCCTTTTGTTTTGTCATCAGGTCTATTTGGAATTGCAGAGGCTCCAAACTGATAACCGGAACATCTTGGGTAGTCGCTTTGTTCGCTAGCGTCGCATCAACGCCGCTGGCGGAGCCATAACCAAGGTTTTTTAACTGCTGCATTTGTATGGAGAGAGAAGTTGCCCAAGGCGGTGAGCGAAGCAGTTGTTGCGTCGGCATGCCCAATGATTTTGATATGTCGGTTAATAATTGCAGCTGTTCTGTATTGAGTACATCGGCAGTCGTGAGTTTGTTGCGGGGATATACAACGCCATCAGACTTTCTGATATCCGTTTCGATAATTAAGCCATCACTGTTTTTTAGCGCGTCGGTGATCGCCGAAGGAAGGGGGTACATACTCTCGTCTCCAACGTGCACTGAACCTAAGATAGTGAGTGTCAGATCATCCTTTTGTGCTTGCCAATAAAGGGGCTCGGCGACCGCTTGCCTAGCTGAAAAAGCGAGAACGAATAAAACCATGTACCAGAGTGGACGCAAAGGGAGCTCCTTAAGGAAGTATTAAACTCGTTAAAATCGATTTTGACGGTGTTTTTTAACGGTTTTTTTTGAGAACAATGTCACGTTGTTTGTACGAAAAGTATAACAATACGCTGAAACTCTAAATCCTTTCTGACTACCAATGACACGATTTTATGAAATCGGTAAAAAAGATTGTGATTCATTTCTCAAATTTTACGTCAAAATTAAAATGACGGAAGTGCCGTTGCTTGTAACTTGATGATTTTATTTAAATTAAATTTATCAATATTTTTGAGATTTGAAGCCGATCACTTTATTAGCTCGATTTAATTCACGGTAAAAAATAAGCCCATATAGTTTATCTAACTTTCGAAGCGCTCCATTTTGCTTCTTACTCAATTTTTAATTTATGGGTGAATACGATGTTGAAGAGAAACTTACTATCTGTAGCGGTATTGGCTGGCCTAACAGGTTGTGCAGTAACGCAAGCACCAGAACAAAAAGTAGTGAATGCACTGGCTGATAATCTTGATGTTCAGTACGAAATTCTAACTAATCATGGTGCGAATGAAGGCTTGGCTTGTCAGGACCTAGGTGCTGAATGGGCGTCATGTAATAAAGTGAACATGACGCTAACCAATGACGGTGAAGCGATTGACTCTAAAGATTGGAGCATCTACTTCCACAGTATTCGTCTTATTTTAGATGTTGATAATGAGCAATTTAAGATCACTCGCGTTACTGGTGACCTTCACAAGCTAGAACCTACTGAAAAATTTGACGGCTTTGCGGCTGGTGAAGAAGTGGTTCTTCCGTTAACGAGTGAATACTGGCAACTGTTTGAAACTGACTTTATGCCAGGTGCATTCGTGACGGCGCCAAACGCAGAACCTAAGATGATTGCATCATTGAATACAGAAGATGTTGCATCGTTCGTAACTGGTCTAGAGGGTAATAACCTTAAGCGTACGCCTGATGATAATAACGTAATGGCGACAGCGGTGACGCGTTTTGAAAAAAATGCTGATCTAGCAACTCAAGATGTATCAACAACGCTATTGCCAACGCCAATGTCGGTAGAAGCGGGTGAAGGTTCTGTAAGTATTGCTGGTGGTATTGCTTTACCAAACGACGCATTCGACGCTGATCAGTTCGCTGCAATTGAAGAACGTGCAGATGTGGTAAACGTAGATGTGAGTGGTGACCTTCCTGTAAGTGTTGCCGTTGTTCCTACTCAGTTTACGGGTGATTTAGCAAAATCTGGCGCTTATGAACTAAGCATCTCGGAAGAGGGGATTGCAATTAAAGCGTTTGATAAAACGGGTGCTTTCTACGCAGTTCAGTCTATTTTTGGCCTAATAGATAGTCAGAACGCTGAATCATTACCACAACTGTCAATTAAAGATGCGCCGCGCTTTGATTATCGTGGTGTGATGGTGGACGTTGCTCGAAACTTCCACTCAAAAGATGCCATCCTAGCAACGCTAGATCAAATGGCGGCATACAAGATGAATAAACTGCACCTTCACCTAACGGATGATGAAGGTTGGCGTTTAGAAATTCCAGGTTTACCAGAGCTAACGGATGTAGGGTCTAATCGTTGTTTTGATTTGGATGAACAAAGCTGCTTACTGCCTCAGCTAGGTTCTGGTCCAACAACAGACAACTTTGGCTCTGGTTTCTTTAGTAAAGCGGATTACGTCGAGATCCTAAGCTACGCTAAAGCGCGCAGCATCGAAGTTATCCCTGAAATTGATATGCCAGCACACGCTCGTTCAGCTGTGGTATCAATGGAAGCGCGTTACACTCGTCTCATGGCGGAAGGCAAAGAAGCAGAAGCGAACGAATACCGCTTGATGGATCCGCAAGATACATCGAATGTAACCACGGTTCAGTTCTACGATAAGCAAAGCTTCATTAACCCATGTATGGAGTCATCAACTCACTTCGTCGATAAAGTAATCTCTGAAGTGGCGGCAATGCACCAAGAAGCGGGCGTACCGCTAACGACTTGGCACTTCGGCGGCGATGAAGCGAAAAACATCAAGTTAGGCGCAGGCTTACAAGATATTAATGCAGAAGATAAAGTGGCTTGGAAAGGCAACATCGATTTGTCTAAGCAAGATAAGCCGTTCCAACAATCACCACAATGTCAGTCATTGATCGCTGATGGTACTGTAAGCGATTTCGGTCATCTACCAAGCCACTTCGCAGAACAGGTTTCTAAGATTGTTGCTGAGAAGGGTATTCCCCACTTCCAAGCATGGCAAGATGGTCTGAAATACAGCGAAGGCGAGGAAGCATTTGCGACCGAAAGTACACGCGTGAACTTCTGGGACGTTCTTTACTGGGGCGGAACTTCATCAGTATACGATTGGTCAGCAAAAGGGTATGACGTGATTGTCTCTAACCCAGACTACGTATACATGGATATGCCATACGAAGTTGATGCAGCTGAGCGTGGTTACTACTGGGCAACACGTGCAACCGATACTCGTAAGATGTTTGGCTTCGCACCAGAAAACATGCCACAAAACGCAGAAACATCATTAGACCGTGATGGCAATGGTTTTACTGGTAAAGGTGAGGTTGAAGCGAAACCTTTCTACGGTCTGTCAGCTCAACTTTGGTCAGAAACAGTACGTACTGACGAGCAGTATGAATACATGGTGTTCCCTCGCGTATTGGCAGCAGCAGAGCGCGCATGGCACCGAGCAGATTGGGAAAACGACTACAAGGTTGGTGTTGAATACTCTCAAGAAACTAACTTAGTGAATAAGCAAGCGTTGAACAGCGACTTTAATCGCTTCGCGAATATTCTTGGTCAACGTGAGCTAGCTAAGCTAGAAAAAGCGGGTATTGATTACCGACTACCAGTTCCAGGTGCGAAGGTTGTTGACGGTAAGCTAGCGATGAACGTTCAATTCCCAGGTGTAGAGCTGCAATACTCTGCTGATGGCGAAAACTGGCTAACATACGATGAGCAACAACGTCCATCAGTTTCTGGTGAGACTTACATCCGCTCTATTTCAGAAAGTGGTGAGAAAGTAAGTCGAGTGACCTCAGTTAAATAATCGATAAGCACTATTAGTAGAAGAGCTCCTGACCTTTATCTTATTCAAGATAAAACGGGAGCTCTTTTTGTTTACTGCGAATTAGGTGCATATCCAAAACTGAAACATATAGAAATCGCCTTTGGTCATATCATCAACAATGCACATAAGGTGACTTTAATCCCAAAAGTGACGCGCTTCTCATTATTCTCTTCAAAAAATAAGCCCCCTGTAAAAAACTCTAAATCAGATGTGATTCAACTATCTAGATCTAATTTTTCTTCGTGAAATAACGTGATCCCGATCTGTATATTTTTCCATCTTAAGTTTTTTATCAATTTTTATTTTTTTAAGTTGTTGATTTTAAAGTTTTAAATAACTTGTCTTTTTTTGATAGTGAGAGGGATCACTCTGCTGCCCCTTTTATTTTTAAACGCGAATTAATTCGAGCAACATAGATTTCATGCCAGGGAGGCTACCAACTACTCAAGCGGTGAAGGTGAATGATGTACCGAAGATGTGCCGCTGAAAAAATTAAACTAAGGCAGTTTACTATGAAAAAAATTATCGCTCTAAGTGCTCTTTCTCTTGCTTTCGCTTCTAGTGCTTTTGCTGGTTCTTCTTACGTAACGGGTAACATCCAAATTCATGACGATGGCCGTATCCACGGTTCTGACATGACTTCTACGCTAGAAGCTGGTCACACGTTTGACAACTCTCTAGGCGGCTTCACGGTTTATTCTGAGTTTGATGGTATCCAACTGGGCAAACTTGAATCTGAAAATGGCGGTGCAGGTAATACTACTCCAGGCATCACTGTAGGTGGTGAGCAATCTTTCAACATCACTGACAACCTATGGGTTGCTGCGGGTTACCAACACCTATTCTCTGCAGGCGAAAGCATTCAGTTCCGTCCACTAGTTAAGATCGGTTACAACTTCGACAACGGCATCTCTATTAGTAACCGTACTCGTGCACACATCGATGATACTTCAGCTAATGCTGACACAGACTACCGCATGGATAACCGCATTGCTTACACAGTGAATGCTGACCTAGCGCTTAGCTACAACAACGTATACATGATTGATGCTGAAGCGATGGACCACGAGTTACGTGCAACATGGACTCGTCAAGGTGTTCAACCTTACTTTGAATTCCGTAGCCAAGCTAACGGTGTAGATTTCGCAAACGGCGATTCTAAGCAGAACAACGCATTCGTATTCGGTGCTTCTTACGGCTTCTAAGCTGATTCGCTTGGTTGCTTAGTCTATTAGATTATTAGCCGAGTGAGCTTCTTCGCTAAATAGCTTTTTGCTAAATAGCTTGCTAGCTAATTAGCGAGGGGAACATAGCGGTACTAACAGCCCGGTTGGTGCCGCGACAAGATTTGCTTTACTGTCCAAAAGCAAAGAGCCTAGCAAGTAAACCACAGTCTTGGGTTTACTGAATGCTAGGCTCTATTTTTATGACTTCTTTTTATTGCTGTGTGTTGGTCTGTTTAGGTTCTATTTCCCGTTGTAGTGACGGTATTCAAACACCTGACCTTTTTCATTAAACGCATACACAGAATACTCGTCTTTCTTATCGCCATATTCCATGCCTGGCGAACCCATTGGCATACCCGGAACCGCTAAACCAATCGCATTACGTGGTGGGTTTTCTAGAAAGGCTTTAATGTCATCTGCTGGAATGTGTCCTTCAAATACGTATCCGTCGATCTCTGCAGTGTGGCAAGAGGCTAGCTCTTGTGTTATCCCTAGTTTCTGCTTGATTGGGTTCATATCATCGTGGAGCTTCTCAGTAACATCGAACCCAGCATCTCGCATATGTTCAGTCCATTCTGTGCAGCAGCCGCAGTATGGAGATTTGTGGTTTAGAACATCAGTAGCTAAAGCTTGTCCTGAGATTGCAGCGAGTGCAGTAAGAGTCATAATTTTACGAATCATGGTTAACCTCATGAATATGGTTTTTATTAATATTAGAATGAGTTGGTTTGAACAATCTCAGCCTGTTGGCATTGCTTACTACAGTAATTGACGACATCGCCATCGCTGCCCCTGCAACTACTGGACTAAGCAGAAATCCGAAAAATGGGTAAAGCACACCGGCCGCGATAGGAATACCAAGCGAGTTGTAGATGAAGGCACCAAATAGGTTTTGCTTCATATTTCTCACGGTCGCTTGAGATAGCTCGATCGCGTTGCTTACTGATAATGGCGATGAGTTGAGTAGCGTCATTTGCGCACTTTCAATCGCGACATCACTGCCACTGCCCATTGCTATGCCTATATCTGCTTGAGCAAGTGCAGGCGCGTCGTTAATACCGTCTCCGACCATGGCAACACTCTTATATTGCTGTTGCAGCTGAACAATGTGTTGAGCTTTCTGCTCTGGAAGCACTTCTGAAATCACTTCGTCGATACCGACGTTTTTACCTATCGCTTGAGCTACAGAGTCGTTGTCGCCCGTTAATAGCACAGTGTGAATTCCGGCGGATTTTAGTTGAGCAATGGCTTGTGTGCTATCTATTTTTAATGCGTCTGAAATGCCTAATATGCCTACCAGTTTTTGGTCGATGACTACGAAGATTGGCGTCCATGCTTGTGTACGGCAAAGTTCGATAAAGTCACGGCCTATTTGAGTATCAATACCAAGTTGGGTTAGGTATTTAAGAGAGCCGACTTGGACGTGTTTTCCGTTAATGTTGGCTTGTACTCCAAGGCCTCGGCGGTTTTCAAAGTCGCTGTGTGGGAGTGCTGAAACTTCTAGGTTTTCGGCATACTGACAAACGGCTTTCGCAAGTGGGTGTTCTGAACCGACTTCAACCGAATAGGCGTAAGCCAGCAGTTCTTGTTCTGATAGGTTGTGATAAAACGCCTGCTGAACGCTTGGTTTGCCTTGGGTTAGAGTGCCTGTTTTATCAAACACGACAGCATCGATTTTGCTGGCTGATTGCAACACATCGGCGTCTTTGATTAGAACACCAAGCTCAGCGGCTTTACCTACGCCGACGGTAATAGAAAGCGGAGTCGCTAGGCCTAAGGCACACGGACAAGCGATGATCAGCACGGTAGTCGATACCACAAGCATATAACTTGCACTTGGTTGTGGGCCAACAAAAAACCAAACTAGGGCGGCAACAGCTGCGATCGCGACCACAACGGGTACGAACACGGCAGAAATAGAGTCGGCTAGTTTCGCAATCGCAGGTTTGCTGCTTTGTGCTTGGCGAACCATTTGAATGATGCGTGCCAACATAGTGCTTGAGCCAATTCCTGTCGCTTCAATAACTAAGCTGCCATCACCATTAATAGTGCCCGCTGAAACGCCATCACTCATCGATTTAACGTTGGGAAGTGGTTCACCGGTCAACATGGATTCATCGATGTAAGACTCACCCGATACCACAACACCATCAACTGGCACTTTCTCACCCGGTTTGACGCGTACTTGCATGCCTATTTGGATAGCTTCTACAGCAATAGTTTGTTCTTTGCCATCGACAATCACCACCGCTTTTTGAGGTTGTAGGTTAATCAAAGCTTGTAGTGATTTTGTGGTGCGAGCTTTGGCTTTGGCTTCAATGTAGTGGCCCAAAGAAATTAGACCAACGATCATCGCACTCGCCTCAAAGTAGACATGGCGAGAGGCCTCAGGGAACCATGATGGAATCAACACAACTAGCATGGAGTAGAACCATGCTGCGCCTGTACCCAAAGCAACTAACGTATCCATGGTCGCGCGCTTGTGCATCAGTGATTGCCAAGCATTGGTGAAGAAGCTACGACCTGAAGTGGCAAGCAGTATCAAACAAACGACACCAACCAAGCCCCAAGCCAGTTGATCGTTAAATGTGGCAATGGTCATGCTGCCACCGAACACACCCCATGCCATCAGCGGCGCACCGATTACCAACGCGCTTACTGAGTTTCTAAGGAAGGCTTGTTGAGTACGAAGTTGCTGTTCTTGTTGTTTTTGCTGTTGAGTCGCTGCATCGTCGACAAACTCAGCGCCATAACCAGCAGCTTTCACCGATTCTATTAGAGCGTTTTCAATGATGTCTCTTGTTTGAGAGGTGAAAACCAAGGCAGTTTGTTCGGCAAGGTTGATCTGAGCTTGGTCGACAAACTCATTCTTTTTCAGTGCTTTCTCTACCGAAGAAACACAACTCGCACACGTCATTCCCTCAAGAACCAGGTGATAGGTATATTGGCTAGCAGCAGGTTTATCTTGTGTCGGCTCCACTGGCGCTGTTTTTTTATCGTCTTCTGAATCTGAATTAGATAAAGGCTCATTAACTTCAGTGTAGGGAGCCGCGTGATAACCCACGCTTTCGATCAGCTCAATAAGATCGGGTTCTGAAAGCAGAGTAACCAAGGACAATTCATGTTTGCTGATTTCTAGGTCTGAGATTTGCTCGGTGTGTTCAAGTGCTTGAGTCAGCTTGCTCACGCACTTACCGCAGCTAAGACCGGATAACGAAAGGTGTAGTTTATTGCCCATGCTATAACCAAGCGTCGCTAACTTTTCGTTGAGTTGAACGTAACTAAAAGGAGTCGAAATATCGATGTATGTCGGCGATATATCATTGATCGTCGTATTGTCGAGTTCGCCAAACAGTGTGCGAACTTTCTTCGCACAACCCATGCAATTTAGGCCGTTGAGCGCAGTTGTGTAATGGTTCATATCGATACTCCAATTCTCATCTACGCCTAACATAAACCTTTCCGTAAGGGTAAGGTCAAACATAAATTCAAGAATTTGATATTAGTGGCATATTAATGGGTGGGGTACGCTGGTGAAATAAGCGGGAGTTAAAGAAAAGCGTGGCTATAATTTATTGGCTCAGACTATAGATTTGCTACATCGAAGCTGAATTTGGCCTTTCTACAGTGGCTTTCGCACAAGATCCGCGCATTAATCATTCACTACTGATTGTAGATTTAAGCGGTGGTGATAAAATAGCGCCCAAAATTTAGTGATATTTGGCTATTACAGACTTTGTATTAGACCCCACTAAAAGAATCACCTACATAATCAAGGTATTTAAATGACGGTTAAAACTCGTTTTGCTCCTAGCCCAACTGGCTATCTTCACGTTGGTGGTGCACGTACTGCACTTTACTCTTGGCTATTCGCTAAAAACCAAGGCGGTGAATTCGTTCTACGTATCGAAGACACAGACCTTGAGCGTAACTCTCAAGAAGCGGTTGATGCAATTCTAGAAGGCATGCAATGGATGGGTATGGAATGGGATGAAGGTCCTTACTACCAATCTAAGCGTTTTGACCGTTACAACGAAATGGTTGATAAGCTACTTGCTGAAGACAAAGCATTCAAATGCTACGCGTCTAAAGAACTGCTTGATGAAATTCGTGCAGAGCAAGAAGAAAACAAAGAGATGGCTCGTTACGATGCTAACCACCCTAAAATTGTTGCAGCAAACGAAGCAGCAAAAGAAGGTGATGCATGCGTTATCCGTTTCCGTAACCCTAAAGAAGGCAGCGTAGTATTTGATGACCAAATCCGTGGTCGCATTGAAATCGCAAACAGCCAACTTGATGACCTAATCATTCGTCGTACAGACGGTGCACCAACATACAACTTCGTAGTTGTAGTGGATGACTGGGATATGGGTATTACACACGTTGTTCGTGGTGAAGATCACATCAACAACACACCTCGTCAAATCAACATCTACGAAGCACTAGGCGCGCCAGTTCCAACTTTCGCTCACTGTGCAATGATTCTTGGTGATGACGGTGCGAAGCTTTCTAAGCGTCACGGTGCTGTTTCTGTAATGCAATACCGCGATGAAGGTTACCTACCAAATGCACTGAACAACTACCTAGTTCGTTTAGGTTGGTCTCACGGTGACCAAGAGATCTTCTCTCAAGAAGAGATGATTGAGTTCTTCAGCCTTAAAGCAATCAGCAAGTCTGCTTCTGCATTCAACACTGATAAGCTACTTTGGTTGAACAACCACTACATCAAGACTTCTGAGCCTGAGTACGTTGCTAAATACCTGCAATGGCACCTAGATGCACAGAAGATCGATACAACAAACGGTCCGGCTATCACTGAAGTGATCAAGCTAGTTGGCGAGCGTTGTAACACGCTTATCGAACTTGCTGAGCAATCTCGTTACTTCTACGAAGATTTCTCTGAGTTTGAAGCTGGCGCAGCGAAGAAGCACCTACGTGGTGTTGCTAAAGGCCCACTCGAGCTTGCTCTTGCTAAGGTTGAAGCGCTTGACGATTTCACTACTGCAAACATCAAAGATGGTGTGATTGCAGCAGTATGTGAAGAGCTAGAGATCGGCATGGGTAAAATCGGTATGCCACTTCGCGTAGCAGTAACAGGCGGCGGTCAGTCTCCTTCTGTTGATGCAGTGATGGAGCTTGTTGGTAAAGAGCGCGTAATCGCTCGTATCAAGATGGCTCTTGAGTTCATCGCTGAGCGTGAAGCTAACGCTTAATCCTATTTCTCTTGTTTGAGATAGAATGTACTTGAGATAGAACGATCATCAGCCGACAGCTTAATTCGCTGTCGGCTTTTTATTGTTTAATGAAAATACGGTCAACGTATTTTAGGACGAGACAGTTATAGCAAGTCTTGAGCTTTTGCTAAAACACTGAGTTTTGGGAATATATTTTGGCAGCTGTGCTGGTGGTTCATCGGGTTCATATCTGCAATCGCATCTTCGACAATCACCACGTTATAACCCAGTTCAAATGCTTGTCTAGCCGTTGATTCGACCCCAATACTTGTTGCTACCCCGGTCAGATAAATATCCGTAATACCTTGCTCACAAAGCTGCTTCTGCAAATCTGTGTTGGTAAATGCACCCCAGGAATATTTGGTTAGATAGCGATAATTAGGGTTTAGGCGCAGGCTTTCGATGACCTCTCCCCATACGATCTTTGATGCGTCAGGCTGAGCCGCTTTATTTTGCAGTTCCGTTCGGCCTTGTGGACGACCGGCTACATTAACAATAATTACGGGTAAATCAGCATCATCAAATGCATCGCAGAGAGCAAGGCTGTTCTCTATGATCGGTCGGGACACGGTTTCCGGTAATTGATCAACGATACCTTGTTGCAGGTCGATAACGACAAGCGCAGAGCATTTACTCATTTTCATTACTTTATGCCTTAGTGGTCTTTGTGTGAGGTTATAGTGGTTAACTTTTACGGTGTATTAAGCGGGTGTAAAAGCGGATGAAAGCCAGTGCAACCATCATATAAATGAGTAGGTTCAAAGGGGTAGTGACGTCATAAACAGGCACAAGTTGCGTTGCGCTCATGGTAATCATTACTAATAGGTTGCCCCCGAGAACTCGATAGACCATCCACTGATTACCAGCGAACAGGCGATACACCATAAAGACATTAACAAAGTAAAATGCCATTAATTGCCATACTTCGGTCATCGAAGGTAACAGCAGAACATACTGAATGAGGAACAGTGACCCAAAGGCTAAGTAGCCAATGGTCCAGTGCTTTATCATTTGCCTAGGCATGTTGCTTAATATCAAGGCGCAAATGGCACTGTTAATGATGAACAGACTTCCCGATGATATTGGTAGATATATCCAGACTAGAATTGCTGAGATGAAGCTCATTGTGCCGACTAACGTATTGCTTAATCGTTGCTGGCTGTTGTCAAGTAATCGGGCAAATAAGCGCTTTTTCTTAAAGTTACCCTGGTAGAATTGTTTGACTGTCTCTGGAAAAGGGGGCTTGTAATCGACATTAACCGATGATGCTTCAATAAAAGCCATAGCCTGGTTAAGTATCGAAAAATCATTGTGATCAACCCCTTGATCATGGGCGTTTTGCAGTAACTGTTTGGCAACCCAGATTGCTTGAGTTTGCTGTTGATGCTTCCACTGCTTTCTGGCAGGCATACGGCCATGCAAATCGGGCAGGCGCATCAGATCGTTCAGCGCTTTGAAGGTCGGGCTTTCAATATTTAACTCGCAGCTCGTGTGTAACTGGAAACGCTGCGCTGAGTCATTGTAAGCGAGTGAATGAATGAGGGGAGACATCGCCTCTAAAACAACACTGACTTCGTTGTTAAAGCGTGTGTCATCATCCTCAGGCCAAACCACGCTATAGATGGTCGTATAGACCACGAAGCCAAGCAGGGTTTCTTGCAGCCTTAGTACCGCAATATTAAATGTAGCTACACCATCAAAGCTGCCAGATATCGCCAGCAGGATGCAGACAATAAATGCCGTAATGTAAGCATAGCCGATGACCGGATCGGAACCCATGTATATACAAATTGCGAGTAACAGTGCGATGTTTGCTAAAAAATAATATCGATCTTGCCCAAAAACAGCGATTAACCAAAGCCCAACAAACGCGCCACAAAGCGTCCCCAACAATCTGAGAATGCCTTTTTTCTTGCCAGCAGTAATAGTATCAGTGATGGCCAATATATTGACCACGATAGCCGCCCAGTAAGGCTTCTCAAGGTTAAAATACAACGCAAGGTAGATAGCTAAACAAAATGCTAGGGCAACCTTTATGGCATTCTTGGCTGGAGTGCTCAGTGACTTTATAATGAGTAGCATAGTGGGGTTTAGCGGCAGAGGGATCGAATACGAGGATATTGCCTGATCTTTTGGTCAGCCTAAACTCTAGTTTGAAGGCCTTGATCCATCAAATATAGCAACTCTATTGCATCGTTTAACATTCAGGGGGAGGGGGGCGATCAGTCACTCTACTTATACGATATTGTTCGATGCTGATAATGATCGATAGATCTTCTAATAGTTAATAGCGATAGAACATCAGGTTTATCGTTCTTCTAAGCTGGCTAGTTGTTCCGATTATTTTAGGTTCATCGCGGCTTTCCGGGGAAAGCCGCTTTTATCTTCAAGAAGAAGTAGTCGGTATCTCGATACCCATACCCCATTCGCTTGATTAGCTTTATCTTGTTGTTTATCCC
>NZ_JBFRSD010000038.1:0-23822 GCF_041473395.1 Vibrio sp. 10N.222.55.C6 | reverse complement strand
CTCGTATCTCGTATCTCGTAGAAGCATAAGAAAGCCCCAACACGAATGTCGAGGCTAAAGTATCTTTATTTATGTTCTAGCTGAGTATCCGCTGCGTGCTACTCTTCGTTGTTTTCAGCAAACTTAGATGGTGACATGCCAAAGTGGTGCTTAAACCTTTGACTGAAATAGGAAGGGTCATTGAACCCCGAATCAAACGCCACATCAGAGATCTTCTCTCCAGCGAGTAAGCGCTCACACGCATGCTCTAGACGTACTTCATTCAAGTGCTCTTTGAAGGTCTTGTTGTAAGCCGATTTAAAGCGTCTCTGTAAGCTTCTCTCAGACATAAACAAATACTTAGCGGCAGTTGCAGTACTGAACTCGGCATCAGCGTAGTTTTCACTCACAAGCTGCGACACTCTGTTCTTCCACTCTTGTTCCGCTGTCAGTTTTTGTTGCTCTGGTGTTGAGGCGGCAAGCTTAATGGTTTCAATCTGTTCAATTGTGCTGGCTTCAAGATTGTCGAGTACTTGATACTCAATTGGCCACGAAAGCTGAACCTTATTTTGAGACTCCGAAACCAAGGCATTAAGCTCACCACCGCTCTGATTCATCAATAGCGGCAGCTTTTCGATGTTAAGGTCGGTCGACTTTCCGGTATTGTCACCCATGCTTGATGCCAGTTTAGGGAAAGGCATCCCATGATCTCGAATGGTCACAACAAGATGCTCCTTAACCTCTTCAACCAGAACCACCATACTCTGCGACTTAAAGTTTCTCTTGATGATGCTCGCAACCAAGCTATTGAAGATAATATCGAGATTAAAATACAGCAACGAGACATATCGTTGTTTTGTTTCGACTTTAATATCCAATTCAATACCGGCTTTGGTTAAGTCATCCTGCCAAGCTTTGAGTACCGCCTCTAAGATTAAAATTATATCGTAACAAACTTGCCCTTTCCCTTGGGGGGTATTGCTCAATTGCGCTAAGCCATTTTTCAAGGTTAGAATCGGCGACTTCCCGAGCTCGTCATTCCAATTCGGGAGCATCGCAGCAATATGATTCACTTCAGAAGAGAGTTCATTGGCAGTGTGAGACACAAGCGCATTCTTCACGGATAGCTGCTTTTTAAGCTGTTGATTAGTCGCGAGTAATATCCGGCTTTGGTGTCTCAATTGGTCTGTCTTCAGTGCAACTTGCGCTTTTAAGTGCCGGTTGGCAAAAGTGACATAACGCGAACGCCAAAAGACTAAGATAGTCACAACGCCAATCAGTAATATAAGAGAGCTTGCTGCAGCCCAATTGGTCAGATACCAAGGTTCTGCAATCGAAAAGCTTCGATTGGTTGACACAAAGCGATAATGGGAGCCTTTAACCGGCTTCACTTCAAGTGTGTAATCCCCAGGAAGAAGATGATCGAGCGTTAACAAGCCCCCTTCAAACTCACTCCAAGGTTCATCGTCGCTCAGTCGGTATTCCATCGCAGGTGCGAACGTTGCTGGTAAGATACCTAGCTTAAACCCCATCGATGAACCATAAGGAATCTCATCCAGCTCTGCCGTTTTCCCGCCAAGTGATACCGTTTGTTGGTCGACACTTATCTTACTCAACAAGGCACGGCTATGAGGTGTAGTTGATACCAGTAACTCGTTAGATAACGCGCTGACTACACCATACTTTGAGCCGAAAACAAGCCTCGAAGGTTGGCTATCTTGACTGTAAAAAAGAGCACACGCTCCTGCCGCCAGTTCATTGGTGATCAAACCAAATGGCGAACCTATGTGTTTATGCAGTTGCCCATCCAATCCGTAATAACTGATGCCTTTCGAAGAGCCTAACCAAACACCATTGTCATCGCTTATCAGGCAGTTGGGGCTAATATTGTCTTCAACAAGAGTGATTTCTTGAATAATAGAGCTGTCATCCGGGATTCGATACACGCCATAACTGCTCGCAAACCACTGCGCTCCATCCTTCGCTTTTTCAATATCGACGACTTTGCCAAACCGTTCGCTGGAACGACTAAAGCTAATTCGTTTATCAATGAACGAGTAGAAGCCATGATCCGTTCCTATATAGATGCGACCTAGCAAGCCTACATTGAGAGCGGTGATCTTCGCAGGCAAGAACTTGTCGACTAACCAGTCAGTGCCATAACTCGTCAGTTTCATGGTTTCGATAGATAACGAATAGAGGTTTTGCCCAGAGGTCATCCAAAGAACGTTATCGGCTTGAAGCGCAAGGTTTTCAACACGCACTCCCTCAATTGGCCTTGGTAAATCAAGGGCTTCGGGTTGTAGTGTTTCCGTATTTAGACTGATGATACCTTGTTCGGTCGCCAACCAAATGGAAGAGCCAAAGATCTCAAAATCATTAACAGGGTTAGAGTAAACACGAATTGGGTTCTCTTCACTTTCAGAATCAACCAAGTAGAGCCCCATTGAAGACGCGACCCAAGATAACTGGTCACTGACAGGCAGTACTTTATTGATCACCACACTACTCGAATGCATGCCCATTCCAGTTAGGGGTGTTCTCGAGAAGGTTTTGCTGAACAGTGAGAAGTATCGGATACCGTTGTTTGTCGCAACCCACATACCACCAGCATGATCGTTTATCAACGAATATATTTTCTCACCCGGTAACGAGAAGTCTTGACTAGCGGCTTGTTCGAATCGAGTAATTTGTCCCGTAATAAAGTTGTAGCTAATAAGGCCGTGCTCTGTACCAATCCAATACTGGTCCGAAGTTTCGGCCAACGAGAGAACATGCGACCCTTTAACGATGGTCTCTTTGTCTGGGTTCGCGAGATCAACAATCACAGCACCATTTAAAGTACCGATCACTAACTCACGTCGAGCATTCGAAAAATAAACCGTCTCAATATGGTTTTTGTCTGATGCGGTGACATGGGTAAACTCTTGATTCTCTGAAAGGTAAACGCCAGAACTGGTCGCTAGCACCCACTTTGATAGTACCCACTCAGCGTCGTTAATCGCAATGTCACTGCTGTTATTGTATCGGTACAGTTTAAGTAGAGAGTAGGTGTTGAATTCTAAAGATTGAGTGTTGTAGGTATAGAAATTACTGCCGTCAGTAACCCAAATATAATCGCCTGATGCACCGATATTCGCTATTTCAGCGCCGGGACTTAGGCTAAACGCCAATTCGTTGCCAATTCCAGGGTTATGTCGATAGACCTCATTGTCGAAAAATGTCCAAAACTCATCGTTCAGAAAGGCGACTCTTTCCGAAGAAAATTGCAGTAAGCTTCCCTTGCGAGGGAATAGAGTTCGACCATCGTAAAAGAGTACTTTTCCATGCACATCATGAACCCAGAGCCCACCTCCGGCACCTAAATACAAGTTTTTAGCCGCAAGGAAATTCCCTTGCGCTTGAGCGGACAAAGGATAGAAAACGGAGGGCGAGGTATTTACCGCTAGAACGCTAAATGAAATGCTCATTAACATGAACATTTTGAAGATAATTCGATACAACTCTTAATCCTGAACAGCAACAACACATGAAATTTTGGGTACCACAACGTCTTATCGTTGCTAAACCAAAAACTGAGTTTTTTTGTGCTTATTATTATCTTTCCATTTTAGCGGAAATTAGAAAAGGAGAAAGGAGGTTTGTTATTTGTTAGGAGGTTTTATCTTAGCGGTCACGAAAATGCCGCAAAAAGCGGCATGATTCATAAATTAACGAGAGCAAAGTAGAGTAAAGAATACTCGTTTATGACTTACTTCTCGTCTAAGCAACTTGTATAGCTATCTGTAAGTTGCTGAAGAAAATCGAAATAGCTTCCACTCTTCACTTCAACTGTTGAACCGATAGGGTCAAGCTGACCTTGTTTTGCGTTACTTCCGCGCGTCACTGATTCAATCACAGCAGGAGTGAATTGAGGCTCAGAAAACACACATTGAACGTTTTCACGTACTATCGTTTTCTTAATAGCGATCAGGCTTTTTGCACCCGGCTTACGCTCTGGGCTCACCGTAAAGTGACCTAAGTTATTTAGCTCAAACTCTTGCTCAAAGTAACCATACGCGTCATGAAAAACGTAGTAACCTTTGTCTTTCACGGGTGCAAGTTGCTCTCGAATAGACTGTTGCTTCTCTTTCAATGCAATCAGGAATGAATCGAGATTCTCTTGGTACGCCATTGCGTTGTCTGGATCAGATTCAATCAACTTAGCTGAGATGTATTTTGCAGCTACTTCAACTTGCTCGATACCTAACCAAAAATGCGGGTCATGGCTACCGTGGTGGTGCCCTTCATGTGCATCGTGGTCATGCTCTTCGTGTCCGAACTCTCGCAAGTTGATTCCGGGAATATCACTGATCTTGATAACATTTTCTTTTGAACCAATCACCTTAGTCAGAAAGGCTTCTAGGTCAGGGCCGAACCAGATGACCATATCGGCACTATGAACTTTTTTGACATCCGATGGCTTAAGCGCATAATCATGCGGCGAAGCATTGCTGTTCATCAACACATCCGGCTCACTAACGCCTTGCGTTAATTCTGTCACAATCATTTGAATTGGTTTAAAGCTTGTTAGAATAGTATTGGCACTTGCGACACTTGGCGCTAAAAGCAAAGTAGCAAGTATAAAAGATGAACGTGACATAATCCCTCGATAATAGAAAAGTAGCTTAGGCTTGAGGTAAATGTTACATTATAACATTAGCGAATTGCAAATGAGTTCTATTCATGGATAACTTAATCCAACTAGATTCTGTGAGCGTCGAATTTGACGGTCGAAAAGTTCTAGACAACATCTCTCTAAATTTAGAGCGCGGCAGAATCACCACCCTGATTGGGCCAAACGGTGCAGGAAAGTCGACATTAGTAAAAGTGGTACTGGGTTTACAGACCAAATTTTCAGGCACAATAACAAAAGCTAAAAAACTGAAAATTGGCTATGTACCACAAAAATTAAAGCTCAATGATTCCCTACCGCTCAACGTAGAGCGTTTTCTAAAACTCACTGGCAATTTCAGTCAGCAAGAGATCCTTGAAGCATTGAAGCTTGTTGGTGCTGAACATCTGCAGAAGAGTAACATGCACCAGCTATCTGGCGGAGAAAACCAACGTGTGCTCATTGCTCGTTCATTGCTAAGAAGACCAGATCTACTGGTTCTCGATGAACCGGCTCAAGGCGTCGACGTTCAAGGGCAAATAGACCTGTATGACTTGATTGACACCATTCGCCACCGCTTTGGTTGTGCCGTATTTATGGTTTCACACGATCTGCATTTAGTGATGGCAAAAACAGACGATGTTGTCTGTTTACACCACCACATCTGTTGCTCAGGCGCACCTGCAGACATCAAACACCATCCTTCGTATATTGCGCTCTTTGGCACCGCGACCCAAGAGACGCTAGCGTTTTATCATCACCAACACGAACATCACCATCATGATCTCGCAGGCCAGCCTGTCGAAGGCGACGTGCATGAATGTTCAAACCATAAACACGGACACCACTAATGCTTGAGTTTCTTCTTCCCTCTATTTTGGCGGGTTTGGGTATTGCACTAATTGCAGGCCCACTAGGTTCATTCGTGGTGTGGCGTAAGATGGCTTACTTTGGTGACACGCTTGCTCACGCTTCTTTGATGGGCTTAGCACTTGGCTTTCTGTTCAACATTAACTTGTATTTCGCGCTGCTGATTTGTTGTTTGATGCTGGCCGTGTTGCTAGTGACTTTACAAAAACAAAAGCTGGTCGCGACCGATACCCTACTCGGTATTTTGGCGCACAGTGCGCTATCACTTGGTTTGGTTGCTGTCAGTTTCTTAGATAACGTTCGTGTTGACCTAATGAGCTACCTATTTGGTGACTTGCTGGCAGTATCTCCAACGGATTTAGTGTTCATCTATGCGGGTGCTGCTGTGATTGGATTAGTACTTGCTATCTTTTGGCGACCACTACTATCAACGACGGTTAACGAAGATCTCGCGGCGGTTGATGGCATCAACATTGATTTAATGCGTCTGATTCTGATGCTATTGGTCGGTATCGTGATTGCTGTCGGTATGAAGTTTGTTGGTGCGTTAATCATGACATCGCTACTGATTATTCCTGCAGCAACGGCAAGGAAGTTCTCGAGCACACCTGAGCAGATGGCCTTCCTTGCATCAATTATTGGCTCTATCGCTGTATTCGGTGGATTAAGCTTGTCTTGGTTCTATGATACGCCTGCTGGCCCGTCTGTGGTTATCAGTGCGGCAGCAATGTTTATGCTATCTCAAATGGTTAGAAGTCGAGCTTAGCACTTAGCAGTACGATCTCGTATCTCGAAAACATAAAAAAGGCTTGGTCAGTGACCAAGCCTTTTTTATATCGTTTCAATTAACTTCTATCTCAATCGATAAAAGCCAGCTGATTACCAACCCGTGATTTCACGTAGGCCTTTACCGATGTCAGCAAGAGACTTAACAGTCTTAACGCCTGCTGCTTCTAGTGCTGCGAATTTATCTTCAGCAGTACCTTTACCGCCAGAGATGATTGCGCCTGCGTGGCCCATACGCTTGCCCGGAGGAGCAGTAACACCAGCGATGTAAGATACAACTGGCTTAGTTACGTTTGCTTTGATGAACTCAGCCGCTTCTTCTTCCGCAGTACCACCGATTTCACCAATCATTACGATTGCTTCAGTTTCTGGGTCTTCTTGGAAAAGTTTTAGGATATCAATGAAGTTTGAACCTGGGATAGGGTCACCACCGATACCAACACATGTAGACTGACCAAAGCCTTCATCTGTTGTTTGCTTAACTGCTTCGTACGTCAGAGTACCGCTGCGAGATACTATGCCTACTTTACCCTTCTTGTGGATGTGACCAGGCATGATACCAATCTTACACTCGTCTGGAGTGATAAGACCTGGACAGTTAGGACCGATCATGCGAACGCCAGTTTCTTCTAGCTTCACTTTAACGTCGATCATATCTGTTGTAGGGATACCTTCAGTGATCGTTACGATCAGTTCGATACCTGCATCAATCGCTTCTAGGATTGCATCTTTACAGAAAGGAGCTGGTACGTAGATAACTGTTGCTGTTGCGCCAGTTACTTCTACCGCTTCACGTACTGTGTTGAATACTGGAAGGCCTAGGTGAGTTTGACCACCTTTACCAGGTGAAACACCACCAACCATTTGCGTACCGTATGCGATAGCTTGGTCTGAGTGGAATGTACCTTGACCGCCGGTGAAACCCTGACAGATTACTTTAGTGTCTTTGTTAATTAATACAGACATTATTTAGCCTCCGCAGCAGCAACAACTTTCTGAGCAGCATCTGTTAGAGATTCAGCTGCAATGATATCAACATCAGAATTAGCAAGTACTTCGCGACCTAGGTCTGCGTTTGTACCTTCTAGACGAACAACTACAGGAACTGTTACGCCGACTTCTTTAACTGCACCGATAATACCTTCAGCGATCATGTCACAACGAACGATGCCACCGAAAATGTTTACGAGTACTGCTTTAACATTGTCATCAGAAAGGATGATCTTGAATGCTTCAGCTACACGCTCTTTAGTCGCGCCGCCGCCTACATCAAGGAAGTTTGCTGGCTTGCCGCCGTGTAGGTTTACGATATCCATCGTACCCATCGCAAGGCCTGCACCGTTAACCATACAGCCAACGTTGCCATCTAGTGCTACGTAGTTCAGTTCCCACTGTGCTGCGTGTGCTTCGCGCTCATCTTCTTGAGATGGATCGTGCATTTCACGTAGTTTAGGCTGACGGTACATCGCGTTTGAGTCGATGTTGATCTTACCGTCTAGACAAAGCAGGTTGCCTTCGCCAGTAATGACAAGCGGGTTGATTTCTAGTAGAGCTAGGTCGTACTGAGAGAACATTTTGCCAAGACCCATGAAGATCTTAACGAACTGTTTGATTTGATCGCCAACTAGACCAAGTTTGAACGCAAGTTCACGGCCTTGGTAAGCTTGAGGGCCTACTAGAGGATCGATCGCTGATTGGTGAATCAACTCTGGAGTTTCTTCAGCGATTTTCTCAATGTCCACACCGCCTTCAGTTGACGCCATGAATACAATTTTACGCGTTGCGCGGTCAACAACAGCACCTAGGTAAAGTTCGTTAGCAATGTTTGATGCTTCTTCAACTAGGATCTTTGTTACAGGCTGACCATTAGCGTCTGTTTGGTAAGTCACTAGGTTTTTACCTAGCCACTTTTGTGCAAACTCTTTAACGCCTTCTTTGGTGTCATGTAGCTCTACGCCGCCCGCTTTACCGCGGCCACCAGCATGTACTTGACACTTAACGACTTTCTTGGCTGTACTGATACGACCTGCAGCTTCGAAAGCTTCTTGTGCAGTATCACATGCGAAACCTTCTGGTACAGGCAAACCGAATTCTGCAAACAGCTGTTTGGCTTGGTATTCATGCAAATTCATTTTGATATTCCGTTTATTTTCCCTTAAGGGATTATTATTTCCATAACGACACAGTTTCCTGTGTTACGTCTGTAGGGTCTTCTCAAAACAACTGCTGTCCATTTTCTAATGGCTTTACAGTTCAATTGAAGGCCAGACGTTGAGCAGCCTAGCCTTTGAAACTTTTTACGTCTAGCTAACGGGGTTAACTAGACGTTTTAGCGATACTAAACGTCTAATAGCAGACGTGCAGGATCTTCTAGAAGCTCTTTGATGGTCACTAGGAAGCCAACTGATTCACGGCCATCGATTAGACGGTGGTCGTAAGAAAGCGCTAGGTACATCATTGGTAGAATCTCTACCTTGCCATCAACAGCCATTGGACGGTCTTGGATTTTGTGCATACCCAAAATTGCCGCTTGAGGTGGGTTGATGATTGGCGTAGACATTAGAGAACCAAATACACCACCGTTTGTGATAGTGAAGTTACCACCCATCAGTTCATCAACCGTTAGCTTGCCGTCACGGCCTTTGATTGCTAGTTCTTTGATGCCTTTTTCGATATCAGCGAAACCTAGTGTGTCACAGTCTTTAAGTACTGGAGTCACTAGACCACGTGGCGTAGATACCGCCATGCTGATGTCGAAGTAGTTGTGGTAAACGATATCTGTACCATCAATAGAAGCGTTCACTTCTGGGAAACGTTTTAGCGCTTCTGTTACTGCTTTCACGTAGAAAGACATGAAGCCAAGACGCGTGTCGTGACGCTTCTCGAATTGGTCTTTGTACTGCTTACGAAGGTCCATGATTGGCTTCATGTTCACTTCGTTGAAAGTAGTCAGCATTGCTGTGCTGTTTTTCGCTTCTAGAAGACGGTTTGCAACTGTCTTACGTAGGCGAGTCATAGGCACGCGTTTTTGGCTGCGAGCCGCTGCTGGCGCTTCAACTGCTGGTGCAGATGCTGCTGCCGGAGCCGCTTTCGCTGCTGCTAGGTGTGCGTCGATGTCTTCACGAGTAATACGACCACCAACACCAGTGCCTTTAACGTCAGCTGGTTGTAGGTTGTGCTCAGCAAGCAGGCGACGAACAGCTGGGCTTAGCGCGTCGTTGTTCTCTTCTGTTAGCGCAGCTTTATGGCGCTTATCAGGAGATGCTTCTGTATCTTCAGTGGTGTCTTTCGTTGGTTCACCAGCGACAGCACCCGGCTTGATTTTAGCCAGAAGCTGCTTAGAAAGTACCGTAGCACCCTCTTCTTCGATGATAGCTTCCAGAACACCCGCTTCAGGAGCCGGTACTTCTAGAACTACTTTATCTGTTTCGATATCTACAATGACTTCATCACGTGCAACCGCTTCGCCCGGTTTTTTGTGCCAAGTAGCAACTGTTGCATCAGCCACAGATTCAGGTAAATCTGGAACCAGAATTTCAATTGTCATGTGCGTATTTTCCTTTTACTTCTAGTTCTTAAGTAGGGTCAAAGCGTCGTCAACTAACGCTTTTTGTTGTTTCAAGTGTACTGACATATAGCCAACAGCTGGTGATGCTGATGCAGGACGACCTGCGTATTGAATATCAGCACCTACTGGGATAGCAGCTCGGAAATTATGTTGGCTACTGTACCAAGCACCTTGGTTTTGTGGCTCTTCTTGACACCAAACGTAATCGACTACATTTGTGTATTGTGCGATGGCAGCTCTCACATCCTCATAAGGGAACGGGTAAAGTTGCTCAATACGTACAATAGCGACATCGTCTTGCTCGTTCTTACGTCTTTGGTCAAGCAGGTCAAAGTAAACCTTACCTGAACAGAACACGACGCGTTTTACGTTCTCAGGCGCCAGGTCATCAATTTCTGCGATAGCTGGTTGGAACGTGCCTTCTGCCAAATCTTCAAGAGAAGAAGTACACAGAGGGTGACGAAGCAATGACTTAGGTGACATTACAATCAGTGGACGACGCATTGGTCGAACAACCTGACGGCGAATCATGTGGTAAACCTGAGCTGGTGTTGAAGGAACAACAACCTGCATGTTTTGTTCAGCACATAACTGAAGGTAACGCTCAAGACGTGCAGAAGAGTGCTCCGGGCCTTGGCCTTCATAACCGTGAGGAAGCAGCATAGTTAGACCACATAGACGTGCCCACTTTTGCTCACCTGATGAAATGAATTGGTCGATAACAACTTGTGCACCGTTTGCGAAGTCACCAAATTGAGCTTCCCAAAGGGTTAGACCGCTTGGCTCTGCTGTCGCGTAACCATACTCAAATGCGAGTACCGCTTCTTCAGATAACACAGAGTCAAACACTTGGAATGGCCCTTGTTTATCATGAATGTTCGCAAGAGGAACATACGTGCTTGCATCTGATTGATTGTGCAGTACTGAGTGACGGTGGAAGAACGTACCACGACCTGAATCTTGGCCTGAGATACGAATACGCTTACCGTCGTCAACAAGTGTTGCGTATGCCAGAGTTTCAGCCATACCCCAATCGACTTGTTTCTCACCATTCACCATGGCAGTACGATCGTTGTACAGTTTATTTACTCGGCTTTGCAGCTTGTGGCTGTCCGGGTATTGACAAAGTTTGGTACCAAGCTCTTTCAGGCGCTCGATATCAATCTTGTTATCCCACTCGATGTTCCAGTCGTGACCTAGGTAAGGAGACCAGTCTACTGAGTGAAGTGCCATTGGACGCCACTCTTTAACCACAACTTCACCGTGATCAAGTGCATCACGATATTCGTTAACTAGCTGAGTTGCTGTATCAATACCAAACTCACCGCGCTCCATTAGCACGTCAGCGTAAAGCTTACGTGGTGTTGGGTGCTTCTTGATTTTTTGGTACATCAAAGGCTGTGTTGCATTCGGCTCATCGGCTTCATTGTGACCGTGGCGACGGTAACAAACCAAATCAATAACAACATCACGCTTAAACGTATTACGGTAATCCAATGCAAGACGCGCAACAAACGCAACCGCTTCTGGATCATCAGAGTTAACGTGGAAAATCGGAGCCTGAACCATCTTCGCGATATCGGTACAGTACATCGTAGAGCGTGTATCGCGAGGGTTAGACGTTGTAAAACCAACTTGGTTGTTTACAACGATACGAACCGTACCACCTACACAGAAACCACGAGCTTGAGACATGTTAAACGTCTCTTGTACTACACCCTGACCAGCGATAGCTGAGTCACCGTGGATAGTAATTGGAAGTACACGGCTACCATCATTATCACCAAGGCGATCTTGACGTGCACGTACTGAACCGATAACTACCGGGTTTACGATTTCTAAGTGAGATGGGTTAAATGCTAGTGCTAAGTGAACGTTGCCGCCTGGCGTTGCGAAGTCCGCAGAGAAGCCTTGGTGGTATTTCACATCACCAGTACCCCACGTGTCATCGTGCTTGCCCGCAAACTCGTCAAACAGGTCTTGTGGCTTTTTACCAAGCACGTTGACCAACATGTTTAGACGACCACGGTGAGCCATACCAACAACAACTTCACGCATGCCTTGTCCGCCAGCATGACGAATAATTTCTTTCGTCATTGGGATAAGAGCATCACCACCTTCCAACGAGAAGCGTTTTGCGCCTGGGAATTTCGCACCAAGATAGCGCTCAAGACCTTCAGCAGCAGTTAGCTCTTCTAGGAAAGCTTGCTTTTCTTCTTTGTTGAAAGAGGGTTGACCAGATACAGACTCTAAACGTTGTTGGATCCAACGCTTTTGCTCTGTATTTGTCATGTGCATGTATTCAGCACCAATAGAGCCACAATACGTTTGCTTTAGAGATTTGTAGAGATCTTTAAGCACCATCGTCTCTTGGCCAATGGCGTAAGAGCCGACGTTGAACGTCTCATTGAGGTCATCTTCGGTAAGAGTGTGGAAAGAAGGGTCCAGTTCATCAACTGTCGCTCTTTTCCATAAACCTAGGGGGTCTAGATTTGCTGCTTGATGCCCTCGGAATCGATAGGCATTAATAAGTTGCAGAACCTTTACTTGTTTCGCATCGACATCTGGATCACTAACTTGGACACTGTAATGCTTTGTTTCTTGAGCGAGTCGACGGAAGTATTCACGAACACGAGAGTGTGGTTGTTCCACTGTCTCTGAAGCTTGCACAGGCAGTTCTTCAAAAACACTTCTCCATTCGTCACTTACCGAATCTGGGTCACTTAGATACAGTTCATAGAGTTCTTCTACGTACGTTGCATTGGCGCCAGCCAAGTGTGAAGACTCGAGCCATGCCTTCATCACGCCGTTGTGCATATTTTCCCTTAACCAGTAGTTTTCACGTTTGCTGCGGTCTATGCCGAGCTATTAAAAGGCCGCCCCAAAACTTCTAGGGCGGCAATTTTTATATAACTTAAACCGAACGATTCACTAGCATGGTCTTGATGTGACCAATCGCTTTCGTCGGATTTAATCCCTTAGGACAAACACTTACACAATTCATGATGCCATGGCAACGAAAAACGCTAAATGCATCATCAAGATCGGACAAACGTTCGTCTGTCGCTGTATCTCGGCTATCAATTAGCCAACGGTACGCTGCAAGCAGGCCTGCTGGTCCGATGAATTTGTCAGGGTTCCACCAGAATGATGGGCATGACGTTGTACAACATGCACACATGATACATTCGTACAATCCATCTAAATGAGCACGCTCATCAGGGCTTTGTAAGTTTTCACGAGCCGGTGGCACATTGCCATCAGACACTAAGAATGGCTTCACTTTTTCGTAGTTATCGTAGAACTGAGTCATGTCTACAATCAGGTCACGAACAACGGGTAAGCCAGGCAGTGGGCGAATCACAATCTTGTCTTGGCCCGAAAGCGCAGACAATGGCGTGATACACGCTAGGCCATTTTTACCGTTCATGTTCAAACCATCCGAGCCACATACACCTTCACGGCATGAGCGACGGAATGAGATTGTTGGATCTTGCTCTTTCAACAGAATAAGCGCATCCAAAAGCATCATGTCTGAACCTTCATCCACTTCTAGAGTGTATTCCTTCATATAAGGTTTCTGGTCGACATCTGGATTGTAACGATATAAAGAGAAATTCAGTTTCATGGTCATATCTCCTTAGTACGTACGTGCTTTTGGTGGGAACGCTTCACGATGGATAGGTTCCATGTTTACACCACGCTTAGTCATGCTCTCTGACTCTGGGTTGTAAAGTGAGTGGCATAGCCATTGCTCATCATCACGGTCAGGGAAATCGAATCGAGCGTGTGCGCCACGGCTCTCTGTACGGAAATTTGCAGCAACAGCCGTTGCGAATGCCGTTTCCATCAAGTTTTCAAGCTCTAGACACTCGATACGTTGAGTGTTGAACTCTGTAGACTTATCAGATAGGTGTGCATTTTTCAGACGCTCGCGAATCGCTTTTAGCTCTTCTAGGCCTTCAGCCATTGCTTTGCCTTCACGGAATACTGAGAAGTTGTTCTGCATACATTGCTGAAGATCTTTACGGATTTGCGCTGGATCTTCGCCGTCTGTGCTGTTTTCCCAACGGTTGTAACGCTCTAGTGAACGCTCAATGTCAGCTTCAGTTGCAGGTTTCGCTTCGTCTTGCTTCTTCAGTGTCTCACCTAGGTGTAGACCTGTCGCACGACCAAATACCACCAAATCAAGCAGTGAGTTACCACCTAGACGGTTGGCACCATGTACTGATACTGATGCGATTTCACCACAAGCAAATAGACCTTGGATTTCAACATCGCTGCCGTCTTCGGTTTGCTTAATAGCTTGACCAGAAACTTGTGTTGGAACACCACCCATCATGTAGTGACATGTCGGGATTACTGGGATTGGCTCTTTCACTGGATCAACGTGAGCAAAGGTACGAGAAAGTTCACATACACCAGGAAGACGAGATTCAAGTGTCTCTTTACCTAGATGATCAAGCTTAAGCTTGATGTGTGGACCCCAAGGGCCATCGCAACCGCGACCTTCACGAATTTCAACCATCATTGAACGAGCAACAACATCACGACCCGCTAAGTCTTTAGCGTTTGGTGCGTAACGTTCCATGAAGCGTTCGCCGTCTTTATTGAGAAGGTAACCACCTTCACCACGACAACCTTCCGTTACCAATACACCTGCACCAGCGATACCCGTCGGGTGGAACTGCCACATTTCGATGTCTTGCATAGGAACGCCAGCACGAATCGCCATACCAACACCGTCACCAGTGTTAATGTGTGCATTGGTTGTTGATGCGTAGATACGACCAGCACCACCAGTCGCAAGGATTGTTGCCTTCGCTTTGAAGTAGCAAACCTCGCCCGTTTCCATACAAAGCGCGGTAGTACCTAAAATTGCACCATCTTCGTTTTTAACAAGATCCAGTGCATACCACTCAGAGAAAACCGTCGTTTTGTGTTTAATGTTTTGTTGGTAAAGCGTATGAAGCAGTGCGTGACCAGTACGGTCGGCTGCAGCTGCGGTACGAGCCGCTTGCTCACCACCAAAGTTTTTAGATTGACCACCGAAAGGACGCTGGTAAATAGTACCGTTCTCAAAACGAGAGAAAGGCAGGCCCATTTTTTCGAGTTCGATTACCGACTCAGGACCGTTTTTACACATGTATTCGATAGCGTCTTGGTCACCGATGTAATCAGAACCTTTTACTGTGTCATACATATGTTGTTCCCAATGGTCTTCATGCGCGTTACCAAGAGCAACAGTGATGCCGCCTTGCGCTGAAACCGTATGAGAACGAGTAGGGAAAACTTTAGAAAGCAATGCACAAGAAAGGCCTTGCTCAGAAATTTGCAGTGCGGCACGCATACCTGCACCACCAGCGCCGATCACTACGGCATCAAACTCACGAACAGGAATAGTCACTTACGCACCCCACAAAATAAACAGACCAGAGAAGAAATATCCAAGAAGAACTGCAACAACACCGACTTGAAGACCAACACGCAGTTTTGCGCATTTGATGTAGTCAGTTAGTACTTGCCATAGGCCGATCCACGCGTGAACCAAAACAGAAGTAAGCGCTAACATGGTGAAGACTTTAGTGAAGGTTCCACCAAAGAATTGCGTCCAAGATGCGTAAGAGATATCACCAGAGAAAGCACAGAAGCTAACTAGGTAGATAGTGTAAAGCGTCATAATGATGGCAGTTGCACGAATCAATAGATAATCGTGGACACCATTACGACCAAAAGTAGAAACGTTGTTTACCATACTAAGATCCCCGCTAGTAGAGACAATACCGCTGTTGCTGCGAATGCAACCTTAGCGCTCTTAGCGCCAGATTCCAGCTCTTCAAAGTGACCAAGGTCCATAAGAAGGTGACGAATACCACCAGCAATGTGGTAAGCCAAAGCGGTTAAAATGCCCCACAGAATAAACTTCACGAAGAAACCATCGACAATGTCGCTAGCTTCGGCAAAGCCTACTGGGGATGAGAGGGAAATGGATAGTAACCAAAGCAGAATTCCAATCGCGACAAAAGTTATCACCCCAGACACACGGTGTAGGATGGAAGCTATTGCTGTGATTGGAAAGTGGATGGTCTGTAAATCTAAATTAACAGGTCTTGTCTTTCTTTCTTTCACGGGCTTGCTCACTCAGCTCCATTGAGCATTATGGTCATTAAATAACCTTATGATATTGTTATGGACAAAATTTGATTGTAAACCTTCAAAATTTAACATTAACTTAACAAATAACTGAAGTTGAGCCTTAGATAATTGTAAAATAATTGTTAACTGCTCGATTAAGAAAGACACCTCACATTTCTTCTTAGCCTTGCATTTATAAGGTTTTAACCAAACTTTTCAGCGTCACTATACGACTGGCAACATTCTAATACAATTGATGTAACAAATAATGCTACACAGACCAGATTTTTAACGAATTTAATGTAAAAAACACTAACAAGTGCACACAAAGCTTCAGAAAAATTGACTTTCCCACGTAAGACCAGTAAAAAAATGGCACATAAACATCCTGGACGGATTAAATAATAAACAAAGGAGATTGTTATGGCGGATAAGAAAGCTACCCTTCACATTGAAGGTCAAGCGCCAATCGAGCTGCCGATTACAGAAGGTGTACTTGGTACTCCAGTGATCGATGTTCGTACACTAGGTTCTAATGGTTTTTTCACTTTTGACCCTGGTTTTCTTGCCACTGCATCCTGTGAGTCTCAAATCACTTTTATTGACGGTGGAAAAGGCATTCTTTTACATCGTGGTTATCCAATCGACCAACTTGCCAATAACGCTGATTACTTAGAAGTATGTTACATACTTCTTTACGGTGAAGCCCCATCTCGAGCTGAGTACGAAAAGTTCAAGACTACCGTGACACGTCACACTATGGTGCACGAGCAAATCGCTAGTTTCTTCCACGGCTTCCGTCGTGACGCTCACCCTATGGCTGTAATGTGTGGTGTTGTAGGCGCTCTAGCGGCGTTCTACCACGACTCACTTGATGTCAACAACGATACACACCGTGAAATTGCGGCATACCGCCTGATTTCAAAAATGCCAACACTGGCTGCAATGTGTTACAAATATTCAATCGGTCAGCCGTTTATCTACCCACGTAACGACCTAGGCTACGCAGAAAACTTCTTACACATGATGTTTGCAAACCCATGTGAAGAGTATGAAGTGAACCCTATCGTTGCTCGTGCAATGGATAAGATTTTCACTCTACATGCTGACCACGAACAGAACGCTTCTACGTCTACAGTGCGTCTTGCTGGTTCATCTGGTGCTAACCCGTTTGCGTGTATCGCAGCAGGTATCGCATCACTTTGGGGCCCAGCTCACGGCGGTGCAAACGAAGCTTGTCTGCGCATGCTTGAAGAGATCGGTAGCGTAGATAACATTGAAGAATACGTTGCGAAAGCAAAAGACAAAGATGACCCATTCCGTTTGATGGGCTTCGGTCACCGTGTTTACAAGAACTACGACCCACGTGCAACAGTAATGCGCGAAGCGTGTCACGAAGTGCTTAAAGAGCTAAACATCCAAGATCCACTACTAGACGTAGCGATGGAACTTGAGCGTATCGCTCTTTCTGATGAGTACTTTGTTTCTAAGAAGCTATACCCGAACGTAGATTTCTACTCAGGTATCATTCTGAAAGCAATCGGTATTCCAGTATCTATGTTTACAGTAATCTTCGCGATGTCTCGTACCATCGGTTGGATTGCTCACTGGAACGAAATGCACAGCGATCCGACGAACCGTATCGGTCGTCCTCGTCAGCTATATACTGGTGAAGAACAACGTGACTTTAAAGCACTTCACGAACGTGAATAGTTGCTATAAATCATAATGTTAAAAGGGGTTGATGTGAGAACATCAACCCCTTTTCTTTTGTACGCTCTCAACCCCGTCATCCTCAAGAATGCGAAGTGAACGAATAAAATAATATCGTCATCCCCAAGAACGAGGGACGAATGAGTTGGGGATCTCCTTAAGCGAGCAGATAAACTATACAGGTTACCTGCTCAATTCTAGAGAACGACGCATACACTCGACTCGTACCCCTTATCTCGCATCTGCTCTTAAACTGGGTTATCGATATCAATAAACTCAACATCCAAGCCATGTTCTTCCGCTAACCATTCACCTAACGCTTTTACACCGTATCGCTCAGTCGCGTGGTGGCCAGCAGCAAAATAATGAATGTCTTGCTCGCGTGCTGAGTAAGTAGTGCGCTCAGAAATTTCACCAGAAATAAAAGCATCAATGCCTTGAGAAGCCGCTAGCTCAATGTAGTCTTGACCACCACCAGTACACCAACCGACGGTCGTTATCATTTTGTCTTGGTTTTCTGGAGCGATATGCAGTGGTTTACGATTTAGAGCTTGATCGATTTTTTCTGCGAATTCAGTACCTGTCATTGGTGTTTTTAATCTACCAAACATAGCAACCGATTGTGGGTGCCCTTCCAAACCACCTTCTACTTCAATATCAAGCAGTTCAGCGAGTTTGGCGTTGTTACCAAGTTCAGGGTGGATATCGAGAGGTAAGTGATAACCCAAAAGGTTAATGTCATTCTTTATCAGAGTGCGAATGCGTTTGCCCTTCATGCCACGAATTGCCTCTGACTCACCTTTCCAAAAGAAACCGTGATGAACCAACAAAGCGTCTGCGTTCAGTTCTACCGCTTTATCAATCAAGGCTTGAGAAGCTGTTACACCAGTAACGATTCGCTTCACTTCTGTCGCGCCTTCAACTTGAAGACCATTAGGACAGTAATCTTTAATCTGCTGTGGCTGCAGTTTTTCGTTAAGTAGCTTTTCTAATTGTAAGTTAATCATTTTTCTTTCCAGCTTACCTTTATAATAACGTCGTTATATCAATTTACGGGTAGAATGTCGAAAGCCCCACGATGAGTTTATGAGGAAGAGATGACAGCACTGCAACGTTTTTACCAATGGGTCATCGACTCACCGCCATTACTAGAAATCAAGCCACCGGTTTCGGATCTCAGTGCATTCTCTAGCAACCATGCCATCGACTCATCACATACTTATGAGGGTAATCCTAGATTAGGTTTCCTCTACCAATATCTATGCGAGCAAGTGATCGCAGCCTCACCGAATTACTCAATAAAGCACGACGAGATTCAGATCAATGTGGAAGGCAGAACTCTCGGTGCAATCGACTTTATTCTTAAAGAAGAGAGCAGCCAAAAGCTGGAACATTGGGAAGTGGCGATTAAGTTTTATCTGCTCCACGAACAAACATGGTTTGGACCCAACTCTCACGACCAATTGGATAAGAAACTCGACAGGATGCTCAGCCACCAACTCGAAATGTCCTCTTCTGCCGCCTTTGTTGAGCAATATCCAGAAATCGATGTCGACTCAAAACACTTACTGATGCAAGGTCGTCTATATACCAACCCTTTCTTAGAGCAAAACATACCGACAAAATGCTTGGGCTATGACATTAACCCAAGCCAAGTAAACGGCTTTTGGTGCTATCAAGATCAGGCTCATTTAATCAGTGAACCACTGTATCCACTCACCAAAGAGCAATGGGCAGCAGGGACGGATGATTTCAGCAGTCAGCCGATCACCGAGTTCGGTGATCGCTTCGTCCATGGGCAAACAAAGTCGGGGCAATTCTGGTTTGTGATGCCACAAAGTTGGCCACACGGTTAGTCGTCTGAGCTAACTCAGTTACCTTTTCCCGCTTATACGTAACTAACACAAACAAAAAGGGTTGATGCTTTCACATCAACCCTTCTTCTATTTACTTAGCAACTCTAGTAATCGAGATTCGATTATAGGCCAGCGGCTGCAAATACCTGGTTAACAATCTCTTGAGCTTCTGCTTCGATTGCTTTCAGGTGCTCTTCACCCTTAAAGCTTTCACAGTAGATCTTGTAGATGTCTTCAGTGCCTGATGGACGCGCAGCAAACCAGCCGTTCTCAGTTGTCACTTTCAAGCCACCAATCGCAGCACCGTTACCTGGAGCGTGTGTTAAGCGTGCAGTAATTGCATCACCAGCCAACGTCTCAGCAGAAACCATCTCTGGAGATAGTTTCTTCAGCACGTCTTTCTGTGCACCATTTGCTACCGCTTGAATACGGTTGTACTTAGATTCACCGTGTTTAGCGGCAAGTTCTTCGTAGTATTCTTGTGGGTTCTTACCTGTCACTGCTGTGATCTCAGCCGCAAGCAAGCAAAGAATCAGGCCGTCTTTATCTGTTGACCAAGGCGTACCGTCTTTACGTAGGAAAGAAGCACCTGCGCTCTCTTCGCCACCAAAACCAAACTGGCCGTTGTATAAGCCATCAACGAACCATTTGAAACCAACTGGCACTTCACAAAGTTCGCGACCTAAGTCAGAAACTACGCGATCGATTAATGCACTTGATACTAGTGTCTTACCAACAGCAACGTCTTTACCCCAACCTTCACGGTTACGGTATAGGTAATCAATACAAACCGCTAAGAAGTGGTTTGGATTCATCAAACCTTTAGGTGTCACGATACCGTGGCGATCGTAATCTGGGTCGTTACCAAATGCTAGAGCGTACTCGTCTTTAAGCGCCAGTAAGCCTGCCATTGCGTATGGAGAAGAACAATCCATACGAACTACGCCATCTTTATCTAGAGACATGAATTGGAATGAAGGGTCAACCGCTTCACTTACCAGAGTAAGATCTAGATTGTACGCTTTACCAATTTGACGCCAGTAATCAATACCGCTGCCACCCAGTGGATCAACACCAATCTTGATGTTTGCTTTCTGGATCGCTTCCATATCCACGACGTTAACCAAATCAGCGACGTATGGCGCGACTAGGTCAACTTCTTTTACTAGCTCAGACTGTTTAGCCTGTGCGATAGGCGTACGCTTAACACCTTGCATTTGCTCAGCAATGATCACGTTCGCACGGTCTTCAATCGCTTGAGTCAGTTCAGCTTCAGCTGGGCCACCGTGTGTCGGGTTGTATTTAATACCGCCGTCTTGAGGTGGGTTATGTGAAGGCGTGATAACAATGCCGTCGGCTTTTTTGTCATTCACTAGGTTGTGCGTAAGAATCGCGTGCGAGATACCAGGTGTTGGAGTAAAGCCGTTGTTTTCTTGAATAATAACTTCAACACCGTTCGCTACAAGCACTTCGATAACCGTAGAGAACGCAGGCTCAGATAGAGCGTGAGTATCTTTACCTAAGAAAAGAGGGCCAGTTGTACCTTGCTCGGCACGAACTTCAGCAACCGCTTGTGCAATTGCTAGAATGTGGTTTTCGTTAAATGTTGATTTGTCTGCTGTACCGCGGTGACCTGAAGTACCGAAAAGTACTTTATGATCTGGGTTCGTAGCATCCGGTTGCTGTAAGAAATAGTTAGCAACTAAAGCCGGGATATTATGAAGATCTTCCTGCTGAGCTTTCTGCCCAGCACGAGGGTGCATAGCCATTTTTCGACATCCTTATATATAAAATTTTAAAACAAAAAAACCTCATAATATCTTCTTATCCATGGATATTATGAGGTTTAAATCAGATTTCGTTAAATTGAACCTGTTACTTTTTCTATCAATTCTGCTTGGAAATTCATGCGGCTCATAAGCTGCTCAACCATCTGTCTTTTTCGGCTTGTATTGTTATTAGTAATAACCCAAAAAGGACTTTGTGGAATAGCTTTAGGCTTAGTCGTGTTGCCGTTTGCTAGCAACGTCGCTTCGTTATCTGCAAAGTAAACGCGCTTACGGCCTTTTACTTGAGTTGCTTCTGAAAAGCTTAAAGGGTCGATTTTATGCAGTGTTGATAACACAAGCATGAAACGATCAATGGCTTTCTTTAGTGATGCAAACTCATCTGATATTAGTAGTGAGCGCATTTCTTTAACGCCATCGAACTTCTCTGGAGTAAAGCCTACCTCTTTGCTAACAACGATACCTTTTGGCTCAACGATCTCTTCGATCGGAGCCATGCCTTGGCTATCAACCTGTAACAAGCGGCGCAGAATATCTGAAGCGCTTTCGCCAATACGTTCTGTCTGACCCGCAATAAAACGGTATAGGTCCTCATCAACCTCAATTGTTTTCATTCGCTTTTCACAATCTCAATGTTTAAACTCTGGGGGATTATAGCGAGATCCGCGCGGATACTCTACGTCAAACCCACCATGAATAAGATAAAAATGTCAGTACAGCTCAACTATAAAATTGAAGGTGAGGGTCACACCATTGTTTTGATCCATGGGTTATTCGGTAATCTGGACAACCTTGGCTTGCTCGCTAGGGATCTAAAAGCCGATCATCAGGTACTTAGTATCGATCTCCGCAACCACGGTCAATCCTTCCATAGTGACACTCATAACTATCAAGCGATGGCACAAGACGTGGCTCAACTGCTGCATGATCTTAAGTCAGAAGACGTCACTGTGATTGGTCACTCGATGGGTGGCAAAGTAGCGATGGCACTGACACAACATCTTGCGCTGCATAAATTGATTGTCTTGGATATGGCTCCGGTCGCGTACACTCAGAGTCGCCACGACAACGTATTCGCAGGCCTGCAAGCCGTGATAGAAGAAGAGCCGACTTCACGCTCAGATGCACTCAAGGTTCTCGCAAAACATATCGAGATCGATGGCGTTCGCCAGTTTTTAACCAAATCTTTGTTCAAAACAGAGCAAGGCATCATGGAATGGCGCTTCAATGTTGCTTCGTTATTGAGCAACTACCCACATATTATTGGTTGGGAACCGATCGAGAAAACCTCGGTCAAAACCTTGCTCATTAAAGGTGGGGATTCAGATTACCTCACCGCAGAACATCAAGCAGCCGTTCAGCAGCAATTTTCTAACGCAAAAGCGCATGTCATTGCCAACACAGGTCACTGGCTGCATGCTGAAAAACCAGCAGAAGTACTTAGAGCAATTAGAAAATTCATCGCTTAACTGCGCTTTTTCGTGCAGATAAATGAGAGCTGTGTAATTACTGCAGATTAACTTTATCTCACAACAGTGATATAGTGCGCCCAAGCAAAATTGGTATATAAGGTTCCCATGCTTTACGACTACATGAACATCATCGAATCTGTTGGTTTAGATCTCCTGTTTGCCGCGATTTTCTTTTTAATCGGTATGGCAATTAAGGACGTTCTCAAGCAGGGAAATGTTCCTCCATTTGGTCGTCGCATCGTATGGTTAGTACTTTTCCTTGGCTGTGCGGGTTTTATCGCCAAAGGGATAATCCAACTAAGCTGGGAAGGAACTGGGATCTAACGATTCTCTTCCGAACTTTATTACACCGACAACAGACAAAATGAAAGGTAATGATTCTATGGCAAGTGTAGGTCTCTTCTTTGGTAGCGATACAGGTAACACTGAAGCTGTTGCTAAGATGATTCAAAAGCAATTGAGCAAACAGCTCGTTCACGTTCAAGACATTGCAAAAAGCAGCAAAGAAGATATCGATAACTTCGATCTACTGCTGCTTGGTATCCCTACGTGGTACTACGGCGAAGCACAATGTGATTGGGATGACTTTTTCCCAGAGCTAGAAGCTATTGATTTCTCAACTAAGCTTGTTGCTATCTTTGGTTGTGGCGACCAAGAAGATTACGCAGAATACTTCTGTGATGCTATGGGTACTATCCGTGACATCGTTGAAGCGAAAGGCGGTACTATCCTAGGTCACACATCAACTGAAGGCTACGAATTCGAAGCATCGAAAGGTTTAGTTGAAGGCGATGACAGCCAATTCGTTGGTCTATGTATCGATGAAGACCGTCAACCTGAGCTAACTGATGAGCGCGTATCTAACTGGGTTAAACAAATCCACGAAGAGATGTGCCTAGCAGAGCTAGAAGACTAATTCTCTAGTGGTTGTTAATTGTTACAGTTAATAACCATTATGTAGATATGAAAAAACCTCCTTATAGGTAATGCCGATCAGTTAAA
>NZ_JBFRSD010000037.1:0-205970 GCF_041473395.1 Vibrio sp. 10N.222.55.C6 | reverse complement strand
GACATCGCCAGGCTTTAAATATCGTTACTTGCATTAGCAATTAACAACATCATTAGTGTACTAATCTATTGATGACAATTTGTTGGAGGGATGGCTGAGTGGTCGAAAGCACCGGTCTTGAAAACCGGCAACCGTTAATAGCGGTTCTAGGGTTCAAATCCCTATCCCTCCACCACCATTAGAAAGCCCGCTGAGAAATCAGCGGGCTTTTTTCTTATCTGCGATATACATAAATAAAAGGGGAAGGGCACTGACGTGCTCTTCCCTTTTTTGTATTTAAAACAATGACGACTAGTCCGCTAAATATTTCCCTTCTGCAACTTGCCAGAACGCTCGAATTAGAGGGTTATCTAGCTGTGCTCGCTTACAACATACGCCTAACTCAAATGGCTTGATAGGTTCTATCTTTAAGCGGCTAACTTTATCTCTTACTGGACTGTTGTTTATGACCACATCAGGTGCGATGCCAACTCCACATCCTAGTGCCACCATACTTACAATCGCCTCATGGCCAGAAACTTGCGCGTATATGTTGGGTTTTATCTTCATCTTTTTAAACCATGCATTGGCTCGTTCACGCGCTGTTCCTGCTTCTGGGATGATAAAGGGCACTTCATTCCAGTTTGGCTTATCGGATTGCAGTTGTTGGCTAAAGCTACTCACACCAGATGGAATGATGACTGACAGTGGAATATCGCTGATGGTTTCGAATTCTAACCTTGAAGGAAGGATGTCTGGCTTTGCTGAAATCGCGATATCCGCTTCATCGTTTAAGATCTTGTCGATGGATTGAGCTGGATCACCAGTAGAGAGCTTAAATTCAATATACGGATGAATAGCCCTAAATTCGGTTATGAGTTCAGGTAGGTGACTGTAGCTAGCCGTTACTGAACAAAATATACGGATCTCACCTTTAAGTTCTTGCTCTCCGCCCTTCAGGTGAAGGTTATATTGCTGCCACTCTCCCACGATGCTCAATGCTACAGGCAATAGGTGTTTTCCTGCTGGGGTAAGATCAACACTGCGGTTGTCTCTGATTAGCAGTTCTTGTCCTGTTTCCTCTTCAAGCTTTTGTATCTGACGGCTCAGCGCTGAAGGACTGACGTGCATAGCAGCAGCGGTTTTGCTGAAACTCTTGCTGTCGCATAAATGTATAAATAATTGTAGAGATTTTATGTTCATGTTCTGCGATCGTTTCCATGTTGCATTTATTGCAATAACTAATTGTGAATATATCACTTTCAGCAACGGAGTGTCTGTTTTAGTATGAAGTCATTCGATAGAGAGATATCGACCTTACGGACTTATTTTTAAAGGAGTGCCCTAGAATGGCTAACTATTTCAATACATTAAACCTTCGTGAACAACTAGACCAATTAGGTCGTTGCCGCTTTATGGATCGTGAAGAATTCGCGACAGAAGCTGAATACCTTGAAGGTAAGAAAATCGTAATTGTTGGTTGTGGTGCTCAAGGCCTAAACCAAGGTCTAAATATGCGTGATTCTGGTCTAGACGTATCTTACGCTCTACGCCAAGCGGCAATTGATGAAAAGCGTCAATCATTCAAAAATGCTGATGAAAACGGCTTTGTTGTGGGTAGCTACGAAACGCTAATCCCTCAAGCAGACCTAGTAATCAACCTTACTCCTGATAAGCAACACACAAACGTTGTTGAAACAGTAATGCCTCTAATGAAGCAAGGCGCTGCTCTTGGTTACTCTCACGGCTTCAACGTTGTGGAAGAAGGCATGCAATTACGTGCTGACCTTACTGTAGTAATGGTTGCACCTAAGTGTCCAGGCTCTGAAGTTCGCGAAGAGTACAAACGTGGCTTCGGTGTACCAACACTTATCGCTGTTCACCCAGAAAACGACCCTAAAGGCGAAGGTTGGGATATCGCTAAAGCTTGGGCTGCAGGTACTGGTGGTCACCGTGCAGGTTGCCTAGAGTCTTCTTTCGTAGCAGAAGTTAAATCTGACCTGATGGGTGAGCAAACTATCCTTTGTGGCATGCTACAAGCGGGTTCTATCGTATCTTACGAGAAGATGATTGCTGATGGCATCGAACCTGGCTACGCAGGCAAGCTTCTACAATACGGTTGGGAAACGATTACTGAAGCACTTAAGTTTGGTGGCGTAACTCACATGATGGATCGCCTATCTAACCCGGCTAAAGTTAAAGCGTTTGAGCTTTCTGAAGAGCTTAAAGACCTAATGCGTCCGCTTTACAACAAGCACATGGATGACATCATCTCTGGTCACTTCTCTAGCACAATGATGGCTGACTGGGCGAACGATGACGTGAACCTACTAGGCTGGCGTGAAGAGACAGGCGAAACTGCATTCGAAAACTACCCAGCTTCTGACGTAGAAATCTCAGAGCAAGAGTACTTCGACAACGGTATCCTAATGGTTGCTATGGTTCGTGCCGGTGTTGAGCTAGCATTCGAAGCTATGACGGCATCAGGCATCATTGATGAGTCTGCTTACTACGAATCTCTACATGAGCTTCCACTAATAGCAAACACAGTTGCTCGTAAGCGTCTTTACGAAATGAACGTTGTAATCTCTGATACTGCTGAGTACGGTAACTACCTATTCGCTAACGTAGCAACACCGCTACTACGTGAGAAGTTCATGCCTTCAGTAGCAACGGACGTCATCGGCCGTGGTCTAGGTGAGACATCTAACCAAGTTGATAACGCTAAGCTAATTGAAGTAAACGAAGCTATCCGTAACCACCCTGTAGAATACATTGGTGAAGAGCTACGTAGCTACATGAGCGACATGAAGCGTATCGCTGTTGGCGGTTAATCTTCCAGTTCATCACTGAATAAAAATAGCCCTGAACATTTGTTCGGGGCTTTTTTATGCTTGCAACTATTTTACCGGTGAAGGCTTGATAGATTGAGGAAAAAATAAAGGCTTACCCGAAGGTAAGCCTTTATTCGAACTTGAACTGATTGAAAAAAATGACTATTTGTCTGAAAGCTTTGCTTCTAGTTCAGCCAGTTTTTGTTCCATTTCAGTGAGCTTCTGGCGAGTGCGAAGCAGTACTTGTGTTTGAACATCAAACTCTTCACGGCTCACAACGTCTAGCTTGTTGAGTTGGCCTTGGATAACTTGGCGAACTTTTTGGTCTACGTCTGAACCAAGCTCTTTTACTGGTTGAGGCATAGAATCGTGGATCTGCTTAGCAATTTGCTCTAGTTTTTTTGGATCAAACATATCAATTAAAACTCCTGAATATTTATCACTATTCTATTTAATCACATCAAAGATGTCGCCTATGGCGTACAAAAAAAAGCCACCGAAGTAGCCTTTTTATTGTTAATACGACAGGGAAATTACTTATTGTTAGCTAATTCTCTGTGCGCCGCTTTTGCTTCATCAACACGGGCCAGCTTCTCGAGATCTTTATCTTCGAGGAAAACTGGAATTGGTTTATGTTTTTCGGCTAAGTAGCTATAAATAACCGGCAGAACAAACAGCGTAAACAGCGTACCAATCGCCAGACCAGCAACGATAACAATACCGATACTAAAGCGCTGAGCTGCACCTGCACCCGTGGCGTACATCAGTGGGATCAGGCCTGCAATCATCGCCGCTGTTGTCATTAGGATTGGACGTAGACGTACCCTTGCCGCCTCCATAACCGCCTCTTTGCGTGATAATTTATTATGCAGCTGCTCTTCTTTTGCTACCTCACAGATCAAGATACCGTGCTTGGTAATCAGACCAACCAAGGTAATCAGCCCCACTTGCGAGTAGATGTTCATCGTCGCTGCGCCCCAAGCGAGCGCAATCAATGCACCACATATTGCGAGTGGCACCGACACCATGATAACCAATGGATCTTTTAACGACTCAAATTGAATCGCCAGAACCAAGAAGATGATCGCCAGTGCTAAACCGAACGTCACATACAGTGCGCTGCCTTCTGTTACAAACTGACGCGACTCACCCATGTAGTCATGGTTATAGCCTGCAGGTAATTTGGTTTGGGCAATGTTTTCAAACCAGTTTACCGCATCACCCATCGCCGCGCCCGGCATAGGAACCGCACCGACCGTCGCTGAGTTCAACTGGTTGAAGTGAGGAAGAGAGCGAGGCTCTGCCACCACATCAATTGTTACCAAGCTACCGAGAGGAACAGCATCACCATTGCTGGCTCGAACGTAGTAATGATTCATTGACTCTGGGTTTAAGCGGAACTTACGCTCAACCTGAGGGATCACTTCATAAGAACGACCGTTGAGGTCAATACGGTTAACGTAACCATCCGACATCATGGTGCTTAGGGTGACACCGATATCTTGCATCGTTACCCCATAAGCGCCCGCCATATCTTTATCAATTTGAATCTTCATCGTTGCTGAATCGTAGTTCAAATCAAGGTCAGAGTAGACAAAGAGAGGGCTATCTTTCACATCCGTTAAAATATCGGTTGCGATAGCGAATAAGCTCTCAAAGCTGCTTGGTGTGGTAATCACAAACTGGAGTGGTAGACCAGAACCGGCACCCGGCAACTCTGGCATTTGGAACGCGGTTACTGCCATGCCTGGGATATCTTGTAGCAATCCACTGATACGGTTCGTTACCTCAGATTGGCTAGCCGTGCGCTCACTCCATGGCACCATTGAGGCAATACCAAATGCTTGGTTTGAGTTTGGTACACCAGTGAAGGATTGAGCGTATTGGATTTCAGGCTGGGTCACCAAGATACCGCTCACGTCATCCATCGTGTTACTTAGGTAGTCTAGGTTAGCCGTTGATTGACCAGTACCAATCATCATCACCACCCCTTTATCTTCTGCAGGGGCAAGTTCACTTGGGATGAATTTAAACAGCATCGGCAAGCTTAAAAATACAATGACCGCAAAGCCAATGATAACCGGACGATGATCCATGATCGCATGCAGCATCTTAGAGTAACGGCCTGTCATACGATCAAGTACGCTGTGTACCTTCAGTTCAAACTTACTCGGCTGTGCATTTTCTTTTAGCAGCTTTGAACACATCATTGGAGACAGTGTTAAAGCGATGATTCCAGAAACAAATACCGCGCCAGCGAGGGTTAATGCGAACTCTTTAAACAGCGAGCCTGTGATACCACCCATCATTGCGATAGGGGCATAAACCGCGCCCAATGTCAGTGTCATTGCAATAACCGGTACTGCAATTTCACGGGTACCAATGATGGCAGCCCTGAAAGGAGATTCCCCCAATTTGACGTGTCGATCGACGTTTTCCAGTACTACGATTGCATCATCAACCACTAGACCGATTGCTAATACCATCGCCAGTAGCGTCATTAAGTTCCATGAGAAACCCATGACTTGCATCACCATCGCAACACCAACCAGCGATAAAGGGATGGTTACGATAGGAATGATAACCGCACGCAATGAGCCTAAGAATAGCGTGATAACCACTAATACAATCAGCGCGGCTTCAACAATCGTGTGTATAACCTCTTGAATGGATTCATTAATCGCAATGGTTGAGTCATACATGATATTCATGCTGATATTGCTTGGTAGGTTTCGCTCCAACTCAGGATACAGCTGCATAACATCAGCAGCAATGTTGATCGGGTTAGCACTTGGCGCTGCATTGATGGCGGTTACAACCGTTTGTTTGCCATTAGCACTTGCGCGAACCACATCGTGGCTTTTTTCTAGTGAAACCTTAGCAATATCACCTAAGCGAACAATAGAACCGCCATTTTGACTGGTTTTGACCACCAACCTTTCTAATTCATCGGTATTGGTTACTTGGGTATTGGCACTGCCGTTGTACAGCATAAACTCACCAATTGCTTGGCCAGTTGCTGATTGGTAGTTGTTTGCATTAAGCACCGTCATCACGTCAGTGGCTGTCAGGTTTAATGCTGCCATTTTGGAAGGATCAAGCCATACACGTAATGCGTATTTGATCCCGCCGTACAAGTCGACCTTTGATACGCCGTTAACGGTAAACAGTTGTGGGTTAACCACTCGCTCAAGGTAGTCGGTAATTTGGCTTGCAGAGAGTTCATCACTCGTAAAACCAATGTAGAGTACCGCCGTTGTTGAACCGGTAGACATAGTTACGGTTGGATCTTCGGCTTCTTTAGGAAGCTGAGAACGTACCGAGTTAGTCTTGGCCAGTATGTCAGACAGCGCGGCATTCGGGTCGGTATTGAGCTTCATATTGACCGTAATAGTCGAGCTACCGAGTACGGACTGCGACGTCATATAATCAATATTATCGGCTTGAGCGATCGCTTGTTCTAATGGCTGAGTTATAAAGCCTTGGATCAGATCGGCACTGGCACCGTAATAGCTCGTCGTGACCGTCACGATCGTATTTGTCATGTCTGGGTATTCACGAACCTGCATTTTGAAGATTGCTTGGAAGCCAAGCAATGCGATCAAAAAGCTGATTGAAATAGCCAGAACTGGACGTTTAATAAAAACATCAGTAAAGCGCATGATTCCTCCAATTACAGCATTGGTGTTTCAGCTGGCGGCGTCGTTGCATCACTTTCTACAACTCGAACTTTAGCATTGTTACTTAAACGAACTTGACCCGTTGTCACGACAACATCGCCAGGCTCTACGCCTTCCAGTATGTGAGCAATACTTTCTGTACGTTCACCTACTTTCACCACTTGTTGTTTCACACGCTGCACACCATCTTCTTCACGTAAAATATAAACATTGTCACCGTAAAGTGTGAAAGTGATGGCCGTCTGAGGCAGTGTCACTTGGTTTGCTAGTTTAGGTAGAATGATGTTAGCGCGCGCAAACATACCGCTACGTAACTTACCATCGTTGTTTGGGATATCGGCTTGTACTTGGATAAGACCACTTTGGATGCTAACCGCAGGCTCAATGGCACTAATAGAACCTTTAAACGGTTTTTCTGGGTATGCATCAACGAAGATGTCGATCGCCTGACCAACCTCAATACGAGAGATGTCATTTTGAGAAATAGTGAAGCGTAGGCGCATAACACTGGTGTCTTCTAGGCGAACGATGTCAGTGCCAGATTGTAGGTATTGGCCTAGATACACATTACGAATACCGACAGTGCCGTCAAACGGAGCGCGGATCTCGCGACGGGCAATCGATGCTTTTAGGCTTTCAATATCAGCAGATAGAGAGTAGTAGTTTGCTTCTGCTTCATCGTATGCTTCTTTTGAAATAGAACCTTTCTTATACAGGCCTTGGTAGCGTTTGTATTTTGCTTTTGCCGCAGGCAGGCGAGCTTCAGAACTCTTTAGATTTGCCTTTTCTACGCCAGAATCAAGACGAACAAGAAGCTGGTCATTTTTAACATCAGTACCAGAACCAAAAGAGATTTGGTCAATAACACCGCTGGTTTCGTTCGCTAGCGTGACACCTTGGTTAGGTTCTATGAAGCCGATAGCTTCAATTACTGGAACCCAGTCGATCGGCTGAACTTCAGTAACCGTTACTGGAAACTCTGGTTCAGGGCGGTTGGCCATATACTCAGCAATTTTTTGTTGTTTGAACATGTTGAACCCAATAACGCTGCCGAAAAGAAGTACAGCGATGAGTAACATGAAGAAAGTCCACTTTTTCATTATGGTCAAAACTCCGATCTAGTGTTTAATTATTGCATCCCAACTGGCTTCTATTGCAGATTCTAGTTCTGCCTCGTCGAGTTGGTAAAATCCTAAAGAATGCTTTCGCGCTAGAGATACACTAGCCGCTAAGCTCAAGCCGCTTAATACTTCATTATCAAGTGGTTTAAACAGTCCTTGCTCTTTACCCTCATTAAATAGCAGCTCAACTTGGGCAAACATTTTACGTTCTAGCTCCCTGAAGTTTAGGCTATTTGTGATGGGCAGTGAGTCATATTGAACCCGATTTTTTATCGCGGCTAAGTTCGTTCCCGCTAAGTTCCATATGTTCAACCACATAGTACGGTAGCGTTGCTTAATTGGATCCGAATCATCAACCCCTTCTTGAACAGCATCTGCTACTCGTTGAGTCACGAGCACTCGAACATCATCTATCAAGTGGTCTTTATCGTCGAAGTAGCGGTAGATAGTGCCTGCAGCAACTCCCGCCTCTTTGGCTAATTTTTGCATTGAAAGGCCTTGAAAGCCGACCTCCGCAATGAGCTTTTCAGCGGCAGAAAGTATTTGTTGGCGTTTATCCTGAGGTGCATGAGTTGTCATTATTCCATCACCAGTGAATGAACGTTCATTCATTATAGCCCAAGAACCATACACATGTGCAACAAAGTTTTACACAAGTAGCGTAAAAATCTTGTATAAGAGAACGTAGCATTCGTGGTGTTGCAGCATTATTATAGGCGCGCAATTGAATTCGCTCCTCTAGACCAAATTGAGAATCAAATGAGACTGAACCCAAGACAAGATGAAGCCGTGAAGTATGTTTCTGGTCCCTGCTTAGTATTAGCGGGCGCTGGATCCGGTAAAACACGTGTTATCACCAACAAGATTGCTTACTTGGTTCAAGAGTGTGGCTACAAGGCTCGTAATATTGCAGCGGTAACCTTTACCAATAAAGCGGCACGCGAGATGAAAGAGCGTGTGGGTCAAACTCTAGGTAAAGGTGAATCTAAAGGTCTGATCGTTTCAACGTTCCATACCATGGGTTTAACCATCATTCGCCGAGAATACAAAGCGCTGGGTCTGAAAGCAGGCTTCTCGCTGTTTGATGACCAAGACCAGTTAGCTCTACTTAAAGAACTAACCGAAACACAGATCGATGGTGATAAGGATCTGCTGCGTTCTTTGATGAGTACCATCTCAAATTGGAAGAATGACATGCTGACGCCAGATCAGGCGAAAGCAAGAGCTCAAGGTGAACAAGAGCAGTTGTTTGCATTCTGTTTTGAGATGTATCAGAAGCAGATGAAGGCCTATAACGCACTCGATTTTGATGATCTGATTGCGATGCCAGTATTGCTACTGAAAACCAATCAAGAAGTGCGTGAACGCTGGCAGTCTCGTATTCGTTATTTGCTGGTCGATGAATATCAAGATACCAACACTAGCCAATATGAGTTGGTTCGTTTACTGGTGGGTGAACGTGGTCGTTTGACGGTCGTAGGTGATGATGACCAATCTATTTACTCATGGCGTGGCGCAAAACCACAAAACTTGGTGTTGCTGGGTGAGGACTATCCAAATCTTCGCTTGATCAAACTCGAGCAAAACTATCGCTCAACCAGCCGAATATTACGTGCGGCGAACATCTTGATCGCCAACAACCCACACGTTTATGAAAAGTCACTGTTCTCAGAGATCCCAGACGGTGAAAAGCTCAAGGTACTGAATGCTAAGAATGAAGAGCATGAAGCAGAGCGTATTACCGGCGAGATCATCGCCCACAAGTTTTTGAACCGTACTGAGTACAAAGATTACGCGGTGCTTTACCGTGGTAACCACCAATCGCGCTTAATTGAAAAAGCGCTGATGCAGAACCGCGTGCCCTACAAGATCTCTGGCGGAACCTCTTTCTTCGCTAGAGCCGAAATTAAAGACATCATGGCTTACCTACGAGTGTTGGTGAACCCTGATGATGACAACGCCTTCCTGCGTATTGTAAACACGCCTCGCCGTGAGATAGGCCCGGTTACGCTAGAAAAGCTAGGTAGCTATGCCAATATGCGTGGTAAGAGCTTGTTTGAGGCCAGCTTCGAGATGGGCTTAGAGCAGACACTGACGGGGCGTGGTTTAGAAAATTTGCGCCGCTTCGGTGACTGGATTGTTCGTATCTCAGACAATGCCGAGCGTGGTAATACGGTTGAAGCCGTTCGTTCTTTGGTTCGTGACATCAACTACGAAGATTGGTTGTACGAAACCTCAGCGAGCCCGAAAGCCGCTGAAATGCGAATGAAGAACGTCTCTGATCTGTATAGCTGGATTGTGGCCGATCTTGAGGGTGACAACTACGATAAAGAAGAGAAAACCCTGCGCGAGGTGGTTCAACGTTTAACGCTGCGCGATATGATGGAGCGTGGTGAGGATGATGACGATGCAGATCAAGTCCAATTAATGACATTGCATGCATCGAAAGGTCTAGAGTTCCCATATGTATTCCTGATGGGTGCAGAAGAGGGCATCTTGCCGCACCAAACCAGTGTCGATGAAGGCAACGTAGAAGAAGAACGTCGTCTTATGTATGTGGGGATTACTCGAGCGCAGAAAGAGCTGACTTTTACTAAGTGTCGTGAACGTCGTCAATATGGTGAATTAATAAAGCCAACACAAAGCCGCTTCCTCGATGAGCTGCCGCACGATGATGTGGAGTGGGAAAGCGTTAAGAAGCCTCAATCCGCTGAAGAAAGAATGGAAAAAGGGCAGGCGCACATTGCGAATATTCGAGCGATGTTCAACAAGAAGTAATGCCCTACTTTAATCGCACTATATAGAAGCCAATAAAAAAGGTGACCATGAGGTCACCTTTTCTGAATCTGGCATTTTTAATTACAGACCGGCAATCATGTGCTCGATAGCATCTTTGATTTCGTCGTCTGAACAATCCATACATGAACCTTTCGCTGGCATCGCATTGAAGCCGTTGATTGCGTGGTCAGCTAGAATGTCGCGACCTTGAGCAATGCGAGGACCCCAGTCACCAGCATCACCTGTTTTAGGTGCGCCACTTACGCCAGATGCGTGACAAGCGATACAAAAGGTACCATAAACTGTTGCGCCATCACGAGGGCCTGTTGGTTCTGCGACTACTGGTTCGCTGCCGACTAGGTAAACTTGACCAACTGGTTTGATGCGTTCAGCAATTGCATCTTGCTCTGCTTCGCTAAGGCCTGAAGCCATTGCGCCAGTTGAAAAGGTTAAAACTGCGATGACAACGCTTAAAATTCGACGAGACATATCCATTAAACTCACTTTACATTCCCAAGGTAAGTACGTGCTTACCAATTTATAGTGTTGGAGGGTGTTTTGGCTTCACCAGCAAAGAGCAACTGTTAAACCAATGTAAATAATGGGTGATTATATCCCGATAAGTTGTTGCAATAAACAACAACTTATAAGCTGTGGCGGGTTGTAGTACTCAAATAAGGGGTTTATCACATATTAACTGTCGAAAAAGAGACCAAACAGAAAAAAAAGTTAAAAAAGTACTAGACGGCATTGGGTGATATACGTATTATTCCACTCCGCCGACAGGGCATGCGCCTGTAGCTCAGCTGGATAGAGCGTTGGCCTCCGGAGCCAAAGGCCGAAGGTTCGAATCCTTTCAGGCGCGCCATCCGGTCTCTTACTTCGGTAAGTGAGAAATTGGCAAAAAAGAAATAATGGTGGCTATAGCTCAGTTGGTAGAGCCCTGGATTGTGATTCCGGTGGTCGCGAGTTCGAATCTCGTTAGCCACCCCATTCTTTCTTTACAAAATATCGGTAGCTTCGGCTTCCAGTGTTGATTCATTATTCCCAAGAGTCGATACAAAATTAGTCGGTGAATAGCGCAGCTTGGTAGCGCATCTGGTTTGGGACCAGAGGGTCGGGGGTTCGAATCCCTCTTCACCGACCACTATTTCAATAATCGCTTGTTAAGCGGTTATATAAAAAATTAGTGGTGGCTATAGCTCAGTTGGTAGAGCCCTGGATTGTGATTCCGGTGGTCGCGAGTTCGAATCTCGTTAGCCACCCCATTAATTTTGGTAGCTTCTTTGAAGTTCCCAGTTTGAGAAATCAAACGAAACGTCTCGGTGAATAGCGCAGCTTGGTAGCGCATCTGGTTTGGGACCAGAGGGTCGGGGGTTCGAATCCCTCTTCACCGACCACCTTAAGAAGCCCTAGTCGAAAGACTAGGGCTTTTTTACATCTGAAACTTAGATAACTTGAACAGAGTGGGGTTCGCCTGATGTTCAAAGAATGTCTCTTCACTGATCACTTAAGAAGCCTCAACTAGCCGTCCGCGTCAGAAATGACGGGGCTTCTTACATCTATCTCCCCTTCTTATATAAGACAGATTCCTAACGATCTGCTTGATAATGGTGCTGCTACAGAGTTGCTTTCTTTATCAAATGTACAGTTCTATATCTAATTTTATATAAATGGAGTGCTCAATAATTCGACATATTAATGGGTTTGGTCTAAAGACTTTTATGAAAAGTGAAACCTGACCCTAAATTTGCTCACTAAGGCCTGAATTTGACAGCTTTGTACGCATTTGGTCGTTCAAAAACTCCTCTGATTTATTAGGCCTTTCGTTTGTCTGTTTTGTATTTACCAAAATAATACAGATGGTTAAATGTATGGCTAATTAACGTTTATCTGGTTGTTTTATTTGTTCAAATTAACAAAATTAGCGCTTGTTTCTATAGTGTTAATTGTTTTTTGGAATAATTATTTGTTTTTAGTGACTGGTAGTGAGATCTGCTTTGAAGCACGGCTTTAACTCTACAAGTAAGTAGTGGTAAGGAGTTTGTGAGTATTTCTTGCCGATAATATAATGTTGATTTTTCTTACTATATGCTCTTTTGGTGAATAGTTATGTGGCACTTTTGCTTGCTAAGCGTTTAATGTCGACTTTTTATCCTATTTTTGTTGCTTTTCTGTGAATTATTTGCCAAATTGTCAACCGTATAAAATATCAGAACAATATTCTGGTAAGAATGGATTCAATTTTGCAGACAGGGCAGAAAGCTGCCAAAGCAGTAGAGGTCTGGTAATGTCACTTTTAGAAGTAAAAAATCTTCGTATCGAATACCCATCTCGTCATGGAGTTCACGCCGCAGTTAAATCACTTTCGTTCAACATTGAACGTGGTGAGATTGTTGGTGTTGTAGGCGAGTCTGGTGCAGGTAAATCAACAGTAGGTAATGCTGTGATCGATTTGCTGAGCCCTCCTGGCCGCATTGCTAGCGGCGAGGTATTTCTGGATGGCGAAAAAGTCTCTGGTTTATCTCCTGAACAGATGCGTTCTGTTCGCGGCTCAAAGATTGGTTTTATCTTCCAAGACCCAATGACTTCTCTTAACCCTCTATTCACAGTAGAACAGCAGTTAAAAGAGACGATTCATGCCAACATGAAGGTTTCGGATCAAGAAGCCTACCAGCGCTCATTAGACTTGATGAACCAAGTGGGTATCCCACAACCAGAAAACCGTTTAAAGCAGTACCCTCACCAATTCTCTGGCGGTATGCGTCAGCGTGTGGTTATCGCGATCGCATTGGCAGGTGAACCTGACCTAATCATCGCAGATGAACCAACAACAGCACTGGATGTTTCTATCCAAGACCAGATCTTGGGTTTGATTCGCGACCTATGTATTAAGAAGAACGTAGGTTGCATGTTGGTCACGCACGACATGGGCGTGGTATCTAACGTTACCGACCGCGTAGCCGTTATGTATCGTGGTGACTTAGTTGAGTTTGGCCCAACAGCGAAAGTTCTGGGTACTCCTGAGCACCCATATACACACAGTCTTATCTCTGCGGTTCCTCGTTCGGATCGCAAACTCGATCGTTTCCCTCTTGTTAGCTACATCGAAGAAGCACAAGAGATGGAACCATTGGATGTGAAGAACCACTGGTTAGGTCAAAGCCAAGATCACCGTGATTACACTGGCCCTCTGTTGAACGTTGAGAACGTAAACTTACGCTTTACTACCAAAGATTCTTTCTTTGAGAGCCGTCGTGAGTACGTTCAAGCATCAAACAACGTGAGCTTTGAAGTGCATGAAGGTGAGACGTTTGGTTTAGTAGGTGAATCAGGTTCAGGTAAATCAACGATTGCTCGTGTGATTGCTGGCTTGTACGCACCAAACTCAGGCAAGGTAACGTTTGAAGGCGTTGATCTTACTGGTCTGAAATCTGAAAAAGAACGTCGCCCTATGCGTCGTCAAATGCAGATGGTTTTCCAAAACCCTTACACATCAATGAACCCTCGAATGAAGATATTCGACATCATTGCTGAACCTATCCGATTCCATAAGCTTACTCGCAACGAAAATGAAACTCGTCAGATCGTGAACGACCTGCTAGAGCACGTGGGTTTAGGCAAAATGGCTGGGGTGAAGTACCCACACGAATTCTCAGGTGGTCAACGTCAGCGTATTTCTATCGCTCGCGCTTTGGCGACTCGCCCACGTCTTTTGATTTGTGATGAACCAACATCGGCACTGGACGTGTCGGTACAGGCTCAGATTCTTAACCTACTAAAAGACTTACAAGACGAGCTAAACCTAACCATGCTGTTCATCAGTCACGATCTACCGGTTATTCGCCAAATGTGTGACCGTGTTGGTGTGATGCAGATGGGGACATTATTGGAGGTTGCGCCAACGGAGCAGCTGTTCCAATCACCTCAGCATGAATACAGCAAACAACTGATTTCTTTAATGCCTGAATTTACAGGCTTAAGAGAAGAAAAAGCAGTGGCACAAGCCGCGGTATAAAAATCAGCAGGCTGGAGTTTAGCTTGCTAACAACAATAAACAGACGCAAATACAACAACTAGGGATCTGGATTCCCGCATGAAGGAGTTATGCAATGAAAACCATGAAAAGCAAATTAGCAGTAGCTTTAATGGCAGCTGGCCTAAGCTTTAGTGCAGCAGCAGCAGATATTACCGTTGGCTACGCAGCTGACCCAGTATCACTTGACCCGCACGAGCAGCTGTCTGGTGGCACACTGCAAATGTCTCACATGGTGTTTGACCCTCTAGTACGTTTCACTCAAGAGATGGATTTTGAAGGCCGCCTAGCATCTAGCTGGGAGCGTGTTGATGAAACGACTTTCCGCTTCAACCTACGTAAAGGTGTGAAATTCCACTCTGGTAACGAACTGACTGCTGATGATGTTGTGTGGACTTTTGAACGTCTACAAGCTTCTCCAGACTTTAAGTCTATCTTCACGCCATACGAAAAAATGGTAAAAGTGGATGACTACACAGTTGAGCTAGTATCAAAAGCGGCTTACCCACTAGTACTACAAACAGCAACTTACATCTTCCCAATGGACAGCAAGTTCTACTCTGGCCAAACAGCGGAAGGTAAAGACAAGTCTGAGCTAGTTAAGCACGGTAACTCGTTTGCTTCGACTAACGTTTCAGGTACTGGCCCATTCATCGTAACTCAACGTGAGCAAGGCGTTAAAGTAACGTTCGAGCGTTTCAACGATTACTGGGACACAGAAACTGAAGGCAACGTAGACAAGCTAACACTTGTGCCAATCAAAGAAGACGCGACACGTGTTGCAGCACTTCTTTCTGGCGACGTTGATATGATTCACCCAGTAGCACCAAACGATCACAAGCGTGTTAAAAACGCTAAGAACATCGATCTAGTGACGCTACCTGGTACTCGTATCATCACGTTCCAAATGAACCAAAACAGCAACGAAGCACTTAAAGATGTTCGCGTTCGTCAGGCGATTGTTCACGCAATCAACAACGAAGGTATCGTTAAGAAGATCATGAAAGGCTTCGCAACAGCAGCTGGTCAGCAAAGCCCAACAGGCTACGCGGGTCACAACGAAGACCTAGTTCCTCGTTACGATCTGAAAAAAGCGAAAGAGCTGATGAAAGAAGCGGGCTACGAAGATGGCTTTACGCTAACTATGATGGCTCCAAACAACCGTTACGTGAACGATGCGAAAGTAGCGCAAGCGTCTGCGGCAATGCTGTCTAAGATTGGTATCAAAGTTGATCTTAAAACTATGCCTAAAGCACAGTACTGGCCTGAGTTTGACCTATGTTCAGCAGACATGATGATGATCGGCTGGCACTCAGATACAGAAGATTCAGCTAACTTCAACGAGTTCCTAACTATGACTCGTAACGAAGAGACTGGCCGTGGTCAATACAACTGTTCTGGCTACTCAAACCCAGAAATGGATGCGATCGTAGAAGCTTCTAACACTGAAACTGACCCAGTTAAGCGTGCTGAAATGCTGAAAGGCGTTGAAGCAACACTTTACAACGACGCAGCATTCGTACCGCTACACTGGCAAAGTGAAGCGTGGGGCGCGAAGTCTAACGTAGGTGCAGCAGACGTAGTAAACCCAATGGTTATGCCTTACTTCGGCGACCTAGTTGTAAAATAATCTAGCTTGCTAGAATCGAGAGCCTGAAGCTTTTCAGGCTCTCAAATTATTAAGATATAGATTTAAGTTTCGGTATTTGGTCTTCCTTCAGTCTGGCTAAATACCTTTTTTAAGACTGAATTTTGTTATCTAGTCGCGGATTTCGACTAGATAGTCATGGATAGATAAGGGGCAAGGAATGGTTACGTTTCTGGTCAAGCGCCTGTTTCAGGCACTGATAGTGATGTTTGTGATCAGTTTGGTGGCGTTTGCCATTCAGGATAACCTGGGCGACCCGTTGCGTGAGTTAGTCGGTCAATCTGTTTCAGAATCGGAGCGTCAAGCGCTGCGTGATGAACTCGGCTTAAATGATCCCTTCATTACAAAATACACTCGCTTTGTGGGCGCAGCTCTACAAGGTGATCTTGGTACTTCATATTTCTTTAAACGCCCAGCTGTGGACGTAATCTTAGATAAACTAGTCGCGACGCTTGAACTTGTGTTTGGCGCTTCTTTGATCATCGTTTGTCTGTCGATTCCACTCGGCGTTTATTCTGCAATACACCCAAAAAGCTTCTTCACCAAACTGGTGATGGCGGGCAGTAGTATCGGTATCTCGGTACCTGTTTTCTTAACCGCAATCATGCTGATGTATGTGTTCTCTATTGAACTCGGTTGGCTGCCGTCATTCGGACGTGGTGATACCGCAAACTGGTTTGGTTGGGAGTCTGGCTTCTTAACGCTCGATGGTCTTGCGCACTTAGTGCTGCCGAGTATTGCTCTGGCATCTATCATGCTGCCGCTATTCATTCGTCTAGTACGTTCTGAAATGCTCGAGGTTCTTAGCTCTGAATACATCAAGTTTGGTAAAGCAAAAGGCCTCGCGCTGAACAAGATTTACTACCAACACGCTTTGAAGAACACAATGCTACCTGTACTAACGGTAGGTGGTGTTCAAATCGGTACGATGGTGGCATACACCATTCTGACTGAAACTGTATTCCAGTGGCCGGGTACCGGCTTCCTATTCCTTGAAGCGATTAACCGAGTGGATACACCACTGATTACCGCATACGTTATCTTCGTTGGCCTGATCTTCGTAGTAACTAACACCATTGTTGACCTGCTATACGGCATCATTAACCCAACAGTGAACATCACAGGGAAAGGAGCATAATCATGGAACAAACTACAACAGCTCCATCTCGTTGGGAGCGATTTAAGCAGTCAGATATTCTGTACTACTTCTTACGTGACAAAGTGGCAATGTTCAGCTTTGCTGTTTTCACTGCTTTCTTGGTGATGGCACTCGCGGCACCGATTTTAGCGCCAACAGACCCGTATGACGTGACGTCTATCGACATCATGGACTCTGAGCTACCACCGTCTTGGATGGAAGATGGCGAAGAGCGTTTCCTATTGGGTACCGATGAGCAGGGTCGTGACATCTTATCTACGATGCTTTACGGCTCGCGTCTGTCATTGACGATCGGTTTCCTAGCGGTAGGTCTTCAGCTGACTCTCGGTATCATCATTGGCTTGTCTGCAGGTTACTTCGGTGGTCGTATTGATAGCTTCCTGATGCGTTTTGCCGATGTTCAGCTTTCGTTCTCAACCATGATGGTTGCGATCATTGTCTCGGCCATCTTTAAGGCGAGTTTCGGTAGTGACTTCTACGCGCAATATGCGGTTGTTATGCTGGTGGTGATCATCGGTATTGCTGAATGGCCGCAGTATGCTCGTACGATTCGTGCATCGGTATTGGCAGAGAAGAAGAAAGAGTACGTAGAAGCGGCACGTGTGATGGGCTTTAGAGCGCCTCGCATCATGTTCCGCCATATTCTGCCTAACTGTTTATCACCGATTTTGGTTATCTCTACGGTACAGGTGGCAAATGCCATCATGTCAGAAGCGGCACTTTCTTTCCTCGGTTTAGGTCTTCCGGTAGACCAACCGTCACTCGGTGCCCTGATCAGTACTGGTTTTAACTACATTTTCTCAGGAGCATGGTGGATCACAGCATTCCCAGGTGTGCTTTTGGTAACATTGGTTCTCGTTATTAACCTATTAGGCGACTGGTTACGTGACGTGTTTAACCCGAAAATTTATAAAGGGTGATAGCCCGGTTTGATTTTTAGTAAAAAAAGTCACTAAATTAAGAGCCGTAAGCAATTACGGCTCTTTTTTTGCTTAATGGATCTGGAACTTAGTATTATTGACAGTGTCAATAATAGTTAAAATGGAATTCATGTTTTATCGACATAGATTCGGTAATAATTAGCCCGCAAGGGTTTAAGTGGTGGTTATGAAATTGACAATGAATGCTGTATGTCGTGCTGTGACGAGAAATTATCGTATGGGACTTATCGCTGCATCTCTTTTGGTATCGAGCCAAGTGAATGCAGAGTCGGTTCTATGTGATGCAACTCAGGCAAGCACCAACCAATTACCACAGCTAGAGCAATCATGTCCGATCGGTAAGGGCGTGTGGGGCAGTAAAGCACCAAAACGTCATTCAGATAACGAACTGTTTTGGGTTCAATGTGGCCTGCTGAACAAGCCTTTGTCACTGAGCCGAGCAAAGCCTCTGTATGAGAAGATCTCGACCAACGTTTGGATGAAGCCGGAAGGCGGAGACTACCGTTGCTTAATCGGACCTTATTCTACCTTCTCTGATGCGAGAAAAGACCTAGCTCAGGTGCGTAAGGTTTCTGGTTACGGTGAAGCCTTTATTCGTATGGTCGATAAGTCGAAAACCTCATCACAGCCTATTGTGGCAAAACCAGCAGAGCCAAAAGCGGTGACGCACAAGGCTCCTGCAAAAGTAGAAGCTAAGCCTGCACCGAAACCTGTGGCTACTAAGCAAGTGGCGGCGGTAGCGAGCGCTGCAGCAATTCAGACGCTACCAAGCGGTAACGCGAATTCAGACAACGATTTGGAAATCGAAATCCGTGTGACAGCCAATGTTGCGGGTAGCCAATATGCGATTCCTTACCTTCTAGACCATCAGCAGCAGTTCTATATGGAGCAAGGTAAGCCTTGGAGCCGCCTAGATTACGATAGCGCTGAATTGGTGTGTAATCAGGTCAACATGAAGCTGATGAGTGAGAAGCAATGGCAAAGCATCTTGAGCTCAAAGGTTATGGAAAAACAGAACTGGCCAATGCATCTCCCTTATTGGGGCGCAGATAAGAAAGGTCTGTTTACCAACGGTAACGTCAACCAGTTGAAAGGTTCTTCATTGCTTAATGTGATGTGCGTTAAGTAACGACGACCGTTACCAAACCAAATAAGCCTCAGCCATTGCTGGGGCTTTGTTGTTTATACGCCTCTCTTTTTCGACATCGGTTCGACTTTTAGACACTCGTTCTTCAAGACGAATTTGATTAAAAATCGTTAAAAATTGTTCAAATAGCGCGGCTGATGCGTAGAAAACCATAACTCAAGCAATAAGGTGATTGAGATTATGAGTTTAAAAAAACGATTAGAAGACGTGGCTCCACGCTTTGAAGCCGGTGGTAAGTACGAAAAGCTCTACCCAGTGTATGAAGCTTTCGCGACAATATTCTATACACCCGGAAACGTAAACCGCGGCATAACCCATGTTCGTGACAGCATTGACCTAAAGCGCATTATGATTTTGGTGTGGTTGGCGACCTTCCCGGCAATGTTCTGGGGAATGTATAACGTCGGACACCAAAGCGTTCTCGCACTCACATCCAGTTATCAATTAAATGAACTTGCCTCGGTTATCGAGAGTAGCTGGCGTCTGTCGTGGGCATTTGGTGATGCGCAGTCATTGATGGCAAGTGGCTGGGCAAGTCAGATGTTGCTTGGTGCACTCTATTTCCTACCCGTTTATGCCACGGTGTTTGTAGTAGGTGGCGTCTGGGAGGTACTGTTTGCTGTCGTTCGTAAGCACGAAGTTAATGAAGGTTTTTTTGTTAGCTCTGTGCTGTTTGCACTCATCCTCCCGCCAACCATCCCGCTTTGGCAAGCCGCGTTAGGTATCACCTTTGGTATTGTTGTCGCCAAAGAGTTATTCGGCGGCACAGGGCGAAATTTCCTTAACCCAGCCCTTGCAGGACGCGCGTTCCTTTACTTTGCCTATCCCGCCAACATGTCCGGTGGGTTGGTATGGGTTGCTGCTGACGGCTATTCAGGCGCGACCCCACTGAGCCAATGGTATGAGGGGGGCAGCCCGTCACTAATCAATAATATGACTGGCGAGGCGATCACCTGGATGGATGCCTTTATCGGTAATATTCCAGGTTCGATGGGTGAGGTGTCGTCACTGCTTATCATGCTGACGGGGTTGATTTTGATTGTGATGAAGATAGCGTCTTGGCGCATTGTCGCCGGTGTGATTGTTGGGCTTGTGGCGACCTCGAGTTTACTGAACTGGATAGGGTCGGATACTAACTCGATGTTTTCGATGCCGTTTTACTGGCACTTTGTGTTGGGTGGTGTAGCGTTTGGTACCTTCTTCATGGCGACAGACCCAGTATCTGCCGCGTTTACCAATCAGAGTAAATGGGCCTATGGGATTTTGATCGGCGTGATGACGGTCGGCATCCGAGTGCTTAATCCAGCCTACCCAGAGGGCATTATGCTGGCTATCTTGTTCGCCAACCTGTTCGCTCCGCTATTCGACTTTGTAGTGAAAGAGCAGAACATTAAACGAAGACTTAAACGGACATCGCGCTAATCTAGGTGATTAAAAGTGAAAGTGACTCCCATAAGAAAGGCTTGCATTGATGCAAGCCTTTCAATTTTTATCGCGATTGATTTGAGGTTGATTTAACTCCACTTCAAATCAATCTCGAAAGGCTGTGTGCTACCACAATGCTCACCGCACATCTCGTCGTAGGCGCTGTTATGAACCAGCATTGCTGATGCTACGCCTTGGTCACTAAAATGATCGCGTGCTTGGTTTACACTCAAAAACTTCATAGGATGCTGGTGGTCATCTTTAATTAATTGCTTTTGCTCGCCAACGATTTGGTAAGCCAAGTAAATCCCGCCTTCAAATGATTCGATTAGTAGATTCATCACAAACTCCATTGCTGATCTAGATAGGTGGATATTTGTGTTACGTCGAATCGAGAACCAAGGTTCAAAGCGGGCATAAAAAAAGCAGGCACAAGGCCTGCTTCTAAAGAGAGCTCAACTAAGACGTTGATTATCTCATGGTAACAAACTCTTCGCTGCCCGTTGGGTGAATCGCCACAACAGAGTCGAAGTCTGCTTTGGTTGCGCCCATCTTCATTGCAACGCCGAAGCCTTGAATCATCTCATCAACCGTGAAACCGATGCCGTGTAGGCCAACGACAGTCTCTTCTTCGCCAGCACATACTAGCTTCATCTTACAAGGTTGACGGTGCTTGGTTACTGCTGTGTACATCGCAGTGAAGCCAGATGTGTAAACCTTGATGTTGTCTTTGCCGTACTTCTCTTCAGCTTCTTGAGTCGTTAGACCAATCGTGCCGATAGGTGGGTGGCTGAATACAACAGTAGGAACTAGGTTGTAGTCCATTTTCGCGTTAGTTTGACCGTTGAATAGACGCTCAGAAAGCTGACGACCTGCTTTAACCGCTACAGGAGTTAGCTCGATACCGCCTTCCATGATGTCGCCAACACAGTAGATGCCAGGAACGTTAGTCGCTTGGAACTCGTCTACCTTGATGTAGCCACGATCGTTCGTCTCAACGCCAGTTGATGCTAGGTTGATAGCGTCAGTTGCTGGATGGCGACCGATAGCCCAGATTAGGTGGTCAACGTTTTGAGTGTTGCCGTTCTCTAGGTGTAGAGTCAGTGTGCCATCCGCTTCTTTCACAACTTCTTTAGGCACTGAGTGCGTGTGAAGTGTTGGACCTTCTGCTTCCATTACTTCTACTAGCGTTTCGATGATCATTGGATCGAAGCTACGTAGTGGAGATTCTTTACGACAGAACAAGTGTGTTTCTGTGCCTAGTGCGCTTAGTACACCTGCGATCTCAACTGCGATGTAGCCAGCACCGATAACCGCAACGCGTTTTGGTTGCTCCATTAGGTCGAAGAAGCCATTTGAGTCGATGCCGTATTCTGCACCTGGGATGTTTGGAATTGTTGGACGACCACCTACCGCGATCAGGATGTGATCTGCTGTGTAGTGTTCACCGTTCACTTCAACTGTCTTTTCATCAACGAACTTAGCAAAGCCTTTGATTACGTTTACTTTGTTGTTACCTAGTACGCGGTCGTAAGATTGGTGGATACGACCAATGTACGCTTGGCGGTTTTCAATCAGCTTGCTCCAGTTAAAGCTTTTTACTTCAACGTCGAAGCCGTAATCTTCAGAGTATAGGTTGATCGCTTCAGCAACTTGAGCGCCGTGCCACATTACCTTTTTAGGAACACAACCAACGTTTACACAAGTACCACCAAGGTCTTGAGCTTCGATAAGTGCAACCTTTGCACCGTGCATTGCTGCGCGGTTTGCTGATGCGATGCCGCCTGAACCGCCGCCGATACAGATGTAATCAAAATGAGTCGCCATTACTTTCTCCATTTATTGAAGGCTGTGGGTACAGTGAGCGCACTGAACACCTACGTCCTATAGATTCTTAAATTGTCTAATTATTATATTGAGGGCAGATCGGTTGAACTCAATCTCCCTGTTTAAAATTTATTCGTGTACGTCACAATCTGCTTAATATTTGTCAGAGCATGACGTTAAGTTCGAGATTACTCGGGTACGATCCACTCTACTTTGAAGTGACCGGTCGCTGGCGCAATTGCTTCCTTCAAGAATGGAAGAATCTCTTTCATTTGGCTTTCTAGCTTCCAAGGCGGGTTAATCACGATCATGCCTGATGCCGTCATGCCACGCTCGTTGGTGTCTGGTGATACGCCAAGTTCGATTTGTAGAATCTTGTTGATGCCTAAGCCTTCGAGACCTTCGATCATATCTTCGATATCACAGCGATTTACTACCGGGTACCAAATTGCGTAGATACCGGTTGCCCAGCGCTTGTGGCTTTGAGCGATTGCAGTCACGACATCACGGTACTCTTTTGCCAGCTCGTAAGGCGGGTCGATCAGTACTAAACCACGACGTTCTTTTGGTGGCAGGCTGCCCTTTAAGCGCTTAAAACCATCTTCTTTGTAGATAGATACCTGACGATCACGGTGGAACTCTTGCTCAAGCAGCGGGTGATCGGCTGGGTGAAGCTCAGTCAGTACCATGCGGTCTTGGTCACGCAGGTGTGCACGTGCAACACGTGGAGAACCCGGGTAGTAACGCAGTTTCTCGCCATTATTGAGAATGGAAATAGACTCAAGGTAGCTTTGAATGTCTTCAGGAAGGTCTGTTTGCTCCCACACACGAGCAATACCTTGCTTGTATTCACCGGTTTTTTCAGACCATTCATGCGTTAAGTCGTAACGACCTACACCAGAGTGAGTGTCATGATAAACAAAAGGCTTATCCTTTTGTTTCAAAGAATTAAGAATAAGGCTCTGTACGATATGCTTTACTACGTCGGCATGGTTACCTGCGTGGAAGCTGTGGCGATAACTTAACAAATTAAACTCTCGTAACACTCTCGAATTAGAGTGTGGTTAGTGTAGGTGGGGTTAATCAGACTATTATAACCCTCAATGGACCATAAATTCTCGAACAATTCAGGGACAGTCGTCAGCTATCTGCAGTTAGTTATTGGTTCTACTATTGAAATTTGCCTTTATGGGCACTATTTAATAACTATTCGCAGGTGATTTTTTAGGGCGAACTTTAGCCTGATGACTGTAAGACGACCTCATTACAAAAAAGACGAAAGTCTCTAAAGCCAAAGGAATGTTTATATGTCTAATCCGCTATTAACCTTCACGGACTTACCTCCGTTTTCACAGATCAAGCCAGAGCACGTAAAGCCTGCAGTTGAGCAAGTGATTGAAGCGTGTCGCAACAAGATAGAACAAGTACTTGAAGGTAATACTTCACCAAGCTGGGACAACCTAGTTGCTCCAATTGAAGAAGTGGATGATCGTTTAGGTCGCATTTGGTCACCTGTAAGCCATATGAACTCTGTCGTGAACAGTGACGAACTGCGTGAAGCGTATGAGAGCTGCTTACCTGTGCTATCTGAATACGGCACTTGGGTTGGCCAACACAAAGGCTTGTTCGAAGCGTATAAAGCGATCAAGGCGAGTGAAGCATTCTCTGCACTGAACCGAGCTCAACAAAAAACTATTACCGACGCACTGCGCGACTTTGAATTGTCGGGCATTGGCTTACCTGCAGATGAACAGCATCGTTACGGCGAGATCAGCAAGCGCCAGTCTGAGTTAGGCTCTCAATTCTCAAATAACGTGCTTGATGCAACCATGGGCTGGAGCAAGCAGATCACAGACGTAGCTGAGCTGGCAGGTATGCCTGAATCAGCACTGGCGGCAGCTCAAGCGGCGGCTGAGTCTAAAGAGCAAGAAGGCTACCTACTGACTTTAGATATCCCATCATACCTACCTGTGATGACCTACTGTGATAACCAAGAACTGCGTAAAGAGCTTTATGAAGCGTACGTAACGCGCGCTTCAGATCGCGGTCCAAACGCAGGTAAGTGGGACAACACTGAGATCATCACCGAGCAACTTAAGCTGCGCCACGAGATCGCGCGCATGCTTGGTTTCAGTACTTACAGCGAAAAATCACTGTCGACTAAGATGGCAGAAACGCCAGACCAAGTGCTTGGCTTCCTAAACGACCTAGCAGTAAAAGCAAAACCACAAGGTGAGCGTGAAGTTGAAGAGCTACGCCAGTTTGCTGAGAAAGAATTTGGTGTCTCTGAGCTAAACCTGTGGGACATCGCTTACTACAGTGAGAAACAAAAACAGAAACTGTTCGAGATCTCTGATGAAGAGCTTCGTCCTTACTTCCCAGAATCTAATGTGGTTTCAGGTCTGTTTGAGGTACTGAACCGCGTGTTTGGTATGTCGGTAACAGAGCGTCAAGGCGTAGACACTTGGCATGAGTCAGTGCGTTTCTTTGATATCTTTGATGCGACTGGAACACTGCGTGGTAGCTTCTACCTAGATCTATACGCACGTGAACACAAACGTGGTGGCGCTTGGATGGATGACTGTCGTGGTCGTCGCATTACCGAATCTGGCGAGCTACAGACCCCGGTTGCTTACCTAACGTGTAACTTCAATAAGCCAGTTGGTGATAAGCCAGCACTGTTTACTCACGATGAAGTGGTGACCTTGTTCCACGAATTCGGTCACGGTATCCACCACATGCTGACGCAAGTAGAAGCGGGCGCAGTTGCGGGTATCAATGGCGTGCCTTGGGATGCGGTTGAATTACCAAGTCAGTTCCTAGAAAACTGGTGTTGGGAAGAAGAAGCGCTGTCGTTCATCTCTGGTCACTTCGAAACGGGTGAAGCGCTACCAAAAGAGATGCTAGAGAAGATGCTAGCGGCGAAGAACTTCCAATCTGCGATGTTTATCCTGCGTCAGCTAGAGCTTGGTTTGTTCGATTTCACGCTACACACAGAATACGACCCTGAAGTGGGTGCTCGCGTACTAGAAACGCTAGCGGATGTTAAGTCTAAGGTGTCGGTACTGCCAAGCCTAGATTGGAACCGTTTCTCACACAGCTTTGGTCATATCTTTGCTGGTGGTTACAGCGCGGGCTACTACAGCTACCTGTGGGCAGAAGTGCTATCGGCAGATGCGTTCTCAGCATTTGAAGAAGAGGGTATCTTCAACACTGAAACGGGTAATCGCTTCCTGAACAACATCCTTGAAATGGGTGGCAGTGAAGAGCCAATGGAGCTGTTCAAACGCTTCCGTGGTCGTGAGCCACAAATCGACGCAATGCTGCGCCACGCGGGAATCAACGCATAATCACGGTAACTATCTAGTTTATTGCGAAAAGAGCCTCTAGTTAGAGGCTCTTTTTTTGTCTGTGCGTTATGCCAAGCAAGGCGAATCAATGTTATGGATTCACATTGCGGTTGATAGGGTTCTGCAATGAAATCAGTGTCTCTGTCGACTGAACTTCATCGATCGCTTGCAGCTTATCGATCAATACAAACTGCAGCTCTTCTATCGACTTACACATCAGCTTTACAAAGATATTGTAAGCACCAGTGGTGTAGTACGCCTCAACCACTTCGTCTAAGGCATTCAGCTTAGCGATCGCCGAGTGGTAATCTTTGGCAGCATTAAGGTTGATGCCAATAAAGCAACACACGTCGTAACCCAGTTTTTTGGTGTTTACCACAACTTCCGTTCGCTCGATAATGTCTGCCGATCTCATCTTTTCGATGCGAACGTGAATCGTCGCAGGGCTGACATCGAACTGCTTTGCCATTTCAGCGTAAGGAGTTCGTGCATCTTCCATCAAGGTTTTGAGAATGGCACGGTCTAGATCATCTAGACGAGCTGTGGTTGTGGACATGCATAATCCTTAGGTTGAATGAAAAACATACCGGCTTGAGTACACATCATAGCCAAGGGTGATAATATTAGCAGTAACTATAGGGTTAGGGTGAATTCAGTGCGATTTTCGTTATTTTTTATTGTGATGTGTTGGAGTGTTTTTGCTTCAGCTCAGGCAAAAGATGTGTTGGTTATTCACTCTTATCATCAAGGCTTTTTCTGGACAGATGATTTCCATAAAGGACTATCTGATGAGCTCGATCGCGATGGGTTATCTTACCGGGTTGTTTATCTCGATACCAAGCGAACTCAAAACGCTGAATACTTAGAGCGAATTTATCAGCTATACCGCACTAAGCTGTCGCATGAAGAATTTGCCGCTGTAGTCGTCAGTGATAATAACGCCCTCAATCTGATGAAACGCTTAGCGCCCGAACTCAATGGCACGCCCGTTATTTTTGGTGGCATCAACAATTTTTCTCCGCAAATGATTGAAGGCTTGCACGCAACCGGTATCACTGAAGATATTGATATGGCGAGCAATATTGAGCTGATCAATCGACTTCAATCGACGGTTAAAAAAGTTTACGTGGTTACCGATCACTCGGTAACGGGTGAAGCTATTCGCGCTCAAGTGGATTTATTTCTACAAAAACGCCCTGAGTTTTCTGGGATGGTGGAGCAATATACGCCTGATTCTTATCAAGAACTGATGACGTTCGCGCAACGCGCTGATCTAACTAAAAGCTTGTTGTTCTGGGCCTACTACCGCGACATCAATGGTCGGGTCAGCAGCAAAGAAGACTGGCGTCAGCTCAACAAAAAAACTCAGATGCCATTGTATATTGTGCATGATTTAGGACTTGGGTTTGGTGCGATTGGTGGCGTGATCCACAGTGGAGAAACGCAAGGTCGAGACACGGGGCGCGTGCTGTTGAGCGTGCTGAACAATCCTAAGGCTCCATTGCCATTGGTGGTTGCTGGCGCGCCAGAAATCAAACTCGATTACCAACAGATCTCACGTTGGGATTTGGGTGCAGAGAATGAAGCCTCAGTAACCTTCCTCAATAAGCCGAAGTCATTCTTAATGCGCTATCGCGATGAAATTCGCACCATCGGTTTAATGTTCTTGAGCATGTCGTGTGTTATCGCGGTGTTGGTGTATTACCTTAACCGTCTGAAGAAGAGCGAACGTGCAAGTCGCCAAAGCCAACGACTGTTGGAGTCGATATTTGATCAGAGCCTGCAATTTATGGGCATCATTGATAAGGGTGGCGTGCTGCTGTCGAGTAACAGCAAGTTACATGAGCTGCTTTATAATCAAGGCTATAAACTGGGAACGCCGCTGCAACAACACCAACATTGGGAAAGTTCTGCGCGAGAAGTGCTAGCCGAATATTTCATCGCAAAAAGTGAGCACCCAGCCTTACGATTTGAAGCCGAGGTGTGGTGTCGAGATCGCGGTGCGATGGTGTTGGATATTTCATTGAAGCCGATGCCGGGCAGTGAAGACGAAGACATTCAGTTTCTCTTTGAGGCGCGCGACGTGACCTCACGTAAGCTTGCTGAGAATAAGCTGTTCCAACGTGAAGCAAACTTGAAGCTGTATTACGACAAACAGCCGGTGATGATGATTACGCTCGATGGCAATAATCGCATTCAACAAGTGAACCAGTTTGCCGAAGAGCTTTTGGGATACCCTCTCGATCAGTTGTTGGGCCATCGCCCTAGAGAATTCTATGTTGATGAGAACGCGATGATTCCTCGTCATATCTTGCTGCAACCTCAGCATAAGATTCGTGGTGTGTGGCGTCGTGATATCGAATATCGCCATGCCGACGGCAGCAAGAGCTGGATTCGTGAAAATATCCGCCCGTTGGTGGAGTCTGATCAGCTGTTGATTGTGGGTGAAGACATCACCGAAACGCACGAGCTTTCTGAAAAGCTAGAGTATCAGGCTCGCTATGACCTACTGACTGACACCTTTAACCGCAACCACTTTGAGCAAGAGCTGCAAAAGGCGCTGAAAGAGGTTGAGAGCCACATGCGAACTCACGCAATGTTGTTCCTAGATTTGGATCAGCTGAAAGTGCTGAACGATACCGCAGGACATGAAGCGGGTGATGCTGCGATCTTGTTTAGCGCCAAACTGCTAGAAGACGTACTGCCTTACAATGCGGTGTTAGCGCGAATGGGTGGTGATGAGTTTGCTGTGCTGATGAAAGACTGTACTGAACGAGATGCGGTGAATGTGTGTCGCAGTATTATCTCGATGATGAGTGAGAATCCATTCTTGTGGGATGATATTCGACTCAACCTGACGTGCTCTATCGGTATTCGATTGATCGACCATACAGCAGCTTCACCACAGATGGTGCACGCTCAGGCGGATGCAGCTTGTCATGCCGCTAAAGAAGAAGGTCGCAATCGCTATCATCTTTACCATCAAGATGATGAAGACCTGCGTCGTCGCCATCTTGAGATGGAGTGCGTTAACCTAGTGCATGAGGCCTTGGCTAACGATCGCTTAGAGTTGTTTGCGCAGCGAATTCTTGGCCTAGATGAAGACAGCGATAAAATGCACTTTGAAATCTTGGTCCGCATCAAGAACATCCAAGGGGAATACATCTCCCCGGGGATCTTCATGCCAGCCTCAGAGCGTTATAACATCGCGCATTTGATTGACCGCCAAGTCGTCAGTCAAACCTTGGGTTGGTTGGAGCAACGCCCTGAGGTTATTGAGGAACTGGGGATGTGTTCAATCAATCTTTCCGGTCACTCGATGGGTAACCGTGAGTTTGTCGAATTTTTGATAGATAGCCTGAGCGATTCATCGATACCGTGTCATAAGATTTGTTTAGAGATCACCGAAACAGCGGCCATGAGTAACATGAAGCAGGCGATCAAGTTCTTCACTCGAATCAAAGAGCTTGGCTGCATGATTGCATTGGATGATTTTGGCTCAGGGCTATCGTCATTTGGCTATCTGAAAAAGCTGCCTGTCGATATTGTGAAGATCGATGGCTTGTTTGTACGTGATATTGATGTGAATGAGATGGACCATGTAATGGTTCGCTCGATCAATGATCTTGCCAAGCAGATGGGCAAGCACACCGTGGCTGAGTTCGTTGAAAATACCCAGATTATCGACAAGCTTATCGAACTGGGTGTGAACTACGCGCAGGGCTACATCATAGGGCGACCTAAGCCACTCGCAGAGCTTGTTGAAGAGTTAAGACAAGAGCGAGAGACAGAGCCATTGGTTTAGGTAAGCCGACTTTAGCTGGGAATACTTTTCACCGCTAATATGTATTGTTGAGGCAATCAGGTAAACTGGTTGCCTCTTTTGTTTTGAATACTACTGTCTGTTGGAGACGACCTTGCAACTACAACTGATTTGCGAAGATGCTACCCAAATCGATCATTTGAATGACTTAGCGACCCGCTGGAACTTATCTCATGATGAAAGCAGTGATTTTGCTTTGGTACTGACTAGTGAGCGACTTGAGCTACGTAAAGTCGATGAGCCTAAGCTTGGCGCTATCTTTGTTGATTTAGTGGGAGGCGCTGTTGGTCACCGACGTAAGTTTGGCGGTGGTAAAGGTCAGGCGATTGCCAAAGCAGCTGGTTTAAACAAAGGCGCAACGCCAACTATTCTTGATGGTACTGCAGGCTTAGGGCGCGATGCGTTTGTGTTGGCTTCTCTAGGTTGTAAGGTGCAAATGGTCGAGCGTCACCCCGTTGTGGCCGCACTGCTTGATGATGGCTTGCAGCGAGCGCAACAAGACCCAGACATCGGTGGTTGGGTAAGTGAGCGTATGAAGCTGATTCACGCATCCAGTCACGATGCGTTGGATAAGCTCAGCAACGATCCTGACTTCGAACAGCCAGACGTGGTGTACCTCGACCCAATGTACCCACACCCAGAGAACAAAAAGAAATCGGCTTTGGTTAAAAAAGAGATGCGCGTATTCCAATCTTTGGTGGGTGCCGATCTGGATGCTGATGGTCTATTTGAGCCGGCGATGAAATTGGCATCGAAGCGAGTTGTGGTTAAAAGACCGGATTACGCTGCTTGGTTAGACGAACAAAAACCGAGCATGGCGATTGAAACCAAAAAGAACCGTTTTGACGTCTATGTGAAAGCATCAATGACTTAGTGGAAGCATCAATAACTTAGATACACGCTAAGAAAATTTCCCGTCATAAATACGATAAATTGCCATTTAACACTTGCGATAGTCGCGTTACGGATGTATATCTAACTAAGAATCATTATTATTCTTAGCTGGAGTTGAAGCATGGCTAAACGCTTTTGTAAGTTAAACCGTCGAGATATTACCGAACACTTGGGCGAGATCCACAGCTTAGTGACTGAACCTAAGTTCGTGTGTCGTTCTTGCGCGCGTTCTTCGGCGGATCAAGCGAATCTATGCAAACCCACCGCAATTCCACCTCTTGGTTGTCAAAACAAACCCGTTGAAGAGAAAGTCGCATGCGGCCTGCTAGCGGAAACATTACCTGCACCAGAACTGTCGCTTGCGGAAATCAACGAGGCAATTGAACCGAGCGTACAAATGTTCGATCCAGCCGCCGCTGATATGGCCCCTGAGCTTGCCAAAAAAGAAGCCGCACAGAAAAAAGCCAAGCTGAAAAAACTGATGGCGAAGGCGAGCGGTGATGAGAAAGCTGAACTCAAACAAGCGAAGAAAGCGGCTAAGAAACAAGAGAAGTACAATAAGAAACTGGCGAAGATGATTAAGAAGCAGCAAAAGCTGTTTAAGAAAAGTCAGAAGCTGGAAAGTGAATTGGAACGAATCAACCTACAACTTGATGATGTTGCCTTCACTGAAACCAAGACTCAGGTAGTGAGCCACAATCAAATCCACTGAAGTTGATTTGAATGGTTTATTGCTACAGCGATGATTTAAAAAGAGCGACCTTAGGTCGCTCTTTTGCTTTTTGGGGTTATCCGAGCTGACTCATGTAGCTCGTTCAAATCAGCTAAGCGTTGCTTGCGGATCTTGCTACGCGCTTCTTCACCCACGTCTCATTGACGAATAAAGAGAATAAGATAACGGCGCCACCAATAGACAAGCGAACCAAATCGACATCTCTGTTCCAAATCAGGATATTCACCACCAGACCAGCAGGAACCAAGGCATTGTTCATCACTGCCAGCGCGCCAGCATTCACCATGCACGCGCCTTTATTCCACATAAAGTAACCCAGCCCCGACGCAATCAAGCCAAGGTAGATCAGGATTCCCCATTGAAGTGTGGTGGTGGGCAGTTTCTCTGGGTTGCCTAGTAGCATGAAAGCCACTGACGCGACACATAGCGCCCCTAAGTAGAAGTAACCAAATACGGTTCGCTGAGGCAACTCGGTCGATTCCTTCTCCATCACCACCTTGTAGCCCACCTGACCAATAGCAAAGCACAGGTTCGCGCCTTGCACGACGAGGAAGCCGACTAAAAAGTTTTCGTTAATACCTGCGAACTTAATGAATACCGCGCCCAATACCGCAATTGCCGCTGTCACTAGGTACCACGGAGAGAATTGCCCTTTGAGAAAGTCATAAATAAGCGTGACGTAAATTGGGGTAAAGACAGTAAACAAAAGGACTTCAGGAACGGATAGCAGTAAGAAAGACTGATAGTAGAAGCAGTACATCAGGCCAAGCTGGATACCACCAATTGCCATCAATTTAGCGATCAGCTTACGCGATACGCCGCGAAACTTTAGGAAAGGAAGAAATACGACGCCAGCAAGGGCAACACGCATTAAAACAGAGAACCAAGAATCAACCTGACCCGCAAGGTAAACGCCGATCAGGCTAAAGGAGAAGGCCCATAGGAGGGTAACACCAGCTAAATAGCTCATAGTAAAACTTCGTTAATAAGATATGAGCTGTATGTTACCTAACCTTAAATCATTAGTCTTCTGAATCTCTTAGAGGCACGACCAGCATATCAACCGGAGAGGCGTTGATCAGTTGGCGTGTTGAAGAGAGCAGCTTGCTCCAAAAGTCTTGATGGTGACCGCAAACCACGAGATCAACATTGAACTCGTTGATGGTGTCACACAGCTCATGACTCAAATCACCACTGCCTACTAGGGTATGGGTGATCGGGTATTGGGCGTGCTCCGCAAAATTTTGCAGCTGAATACGAGACGCTTCCATCGCGTTGTGCTGGGTTTCGGCCATGTTGATATCAATCAGGCCGGTATACAGCTCTGCGTAGTTAATATCGATATGGATAAAAGAGACTTTGGCTTCCAATGGCTTAGCCAATGCTACCGCTTTATCCACAATTAATTTGCTGTCTTCTGATAAATCGACCGCGACCAAAATATGTTTGTAACTCATATCGCTACCTCCTTTATTCATTGTCTGATTTAAGATTAGCACTATGCGATGGTTTTTTTTGCTGAAGTGATCTCATATCCACTGTCTTGCGTAATGACAGCTCGAAATATTGGTTAACTAATGGCCTGCGAGATATTCATTAAATAGTGATATAGTAGAGAAAATTGAGGATGTAATTAGGAGTCTTAAATGCTGTCAAAAACTATGGTTGAGCAACTGAATGATCAAATTAACCTAGAATTTTTCTCATCCAATCTATACTTACAAATGAGTGCTTGGTGTGAAGACAAAGGATTTGAAGGTGCAGCAGAGTTTCTGCGTGTTCATGCAGTAGAAGAAATGGAACATATGCAGCGTCTTTTCACTTACGTAAGTGAAACAGGTGCTATGCCAATTCTAGGTGCGATTGAAGCGCCAAAACATGAATTTGATAGCCTTGGTGCTGTGTTCCGTGAAACTTATGAACATGAGCAAATGATTACTCAAAAGATCAACAAACTGGCTCACGTTGCTTTCAGCACACAAGATTACTCAACCTTTAACTTCCTGCAATGGTACGTTGCAGAGCAACACGAAGAAGAGAAGTTGTTTAAAGGTGTATTGGATAAGCTAGAGCTTGTTGGTGAAGACGGTAAAGCACTGTTCTTTATTGATAAAGACCTAGCGCAATTGGCAAAAGATGGTTCATCTTCAATTATGGAAGCTCCTGCCGTTTAGGCAGTACGGGAAAGACACTGATTATCTTTTTCTTTTGAGTTTTCTTATGAAGATGTAGGGAGGAAAGGATGATCAGCGGCGACACTATTCTATTTGCACTAATGGTTGTGACTTGCGTGAACTGGGCGCGATATTTTACTGCGCTAAGAACACTCATTTATATAATGCGAGAAGCACATCCTCTACTTTATCAACAAGTAGACGGAGGTGGATTCTTCACAACTCATGGCAATATGACCAAACAGGTTCGCTTGTTTAGTTACATCAAAAGCAAAGAGTATCACCATCATCACGACGAAGTGTTTATGTCGAAGTGTGATCGCGTAAGACAGTTGTTTATACTTTCTTCCGCTCTGCTGGGTGTAACGTTGCTGTCTTCTTTTATCGTCTAAGTTTTTAGTACGTGTGAAGTAGAGCTTAGGTTCTGGTGTGAAGCTTCGGTTGTTGGTTCGCTAAGTTAAGTAGTGGTTTTGCTGCTGTCTGCTAATTGTACAATTGAACATCAATTGCAAAGTTTAAAATTGCCGCTAAAATAGCGAGCAATTAGTAAGGATGTGCTGTTTATGCACATCCTTTTTTATTGATGGCATTTCGAGAACAGGGTGTACTCGGGCTGCAAAAGTGAAGAAAAGCAGAACCACATGAGTGAAAAATTTGATGTAATCGTAATTGGTGCGGGCGCCGCAGGCTTAATGTGTGCTGCGGAAGCGGGTAAACGTGGCCGACGAGTGCTGGTGGTTGATCATGCAAAGAAACCAGGCAGAAAAATTTTAATCTCAGGTGGCGGTCGTTGTAACTTCACTAACTATGATGTTTCAGCCAACAACTTCCTGTGTAACAACCCTCACTTCGTGAAGTCAGCTTTATCTCAATACACCAACTGGGATTTTATCTCGATGGTGAGCAAGTACGGTATTGAGTTCGAAGAGCGTGATCACGGCCAGTTGTTCTGTGTGAATGACCACACAGCAAAAGATATCGTGAGCATGCTGCTTGACGAGTGTAAGCAGGCGAAAGTCGAACAACGCTACCGTTGTGATGTTCACTCCATCGAAAAAACAGACGCTGGCTTCAAGATGCACCTCAATACCGACGAAGTTGAGTGTGACTCACTGGTTGTGGCGACAGGTGGTTTGTCGATGCCTAAGCTGGGCGCAACGCCATTTGGCTACAAGATTGCCGAGCAATTTGGTTTGTCTGTGATGCCAACTACCGCAGGCTTAGTACCATTTACTCTGCATAAAGAAGATAAAGAAGATTTCGCTGAGCTTTCAGGAATCGCGATTCCTGCCGAGATCACCGCGCAAGACGGCACCTTATTCAAAGAAGCGTTGCTGTTTACTCACCGCGGCCTATCGGGTCCTTCAGTACTGCAAATTTCTTCTTTCTGGAAAGCGGGTCAATCGGTTTCGATTAATCTAGTACCAGAAGTGGATGTGGCTGAGTTGCTGGCTAACTCTCGCGAGAAGCACCCAAATCAGAGCCTGAAAAACACCTTAGCGAAAGCATTACCAAAGCGTTTTGTGGAAGTGTTGATTGATCGTAAAGAGCTGGAAGACAAGCCGCTTAAGCAGTTCAACGAAAAGCAGCTGAATGACATTGTAGAGCATCTAGAGAACTGGAAAATTGCACCAAACGGCACGGAAGGTTACCGAACAGCGGAAGTGACTCTAGGCGGTGTGGACACCAATCACCTATCTTCAAAAACCATGGAATGTAAGACGGTTTCTGGCCTCTACTTCATCGGTGAAGTAATGGACGTAACAGGTTGGTTAGGAGGATATAACTTCCAATGGTGCTGGAGCTCTGGCTTTGCAGCAGGCCAGTGGGTTTAAGAGTGACAGACAACAGGTTTGTCTCTTAATAGTGACAGCCACTAATTATCCCTCGAGAGTAGCTATTTTGCATTCTTACATTTAGTTTCTTTGGTGGCTAAATTTCAACTTTCAAACCAAAACTCAATTTGTAATCGTCTTTATTGGGCTCTGAGTTGTTAGAGCCTAGTTTGGATAACATATATGCTTCACGGTTAATTTAACTTTCAAATCTAAACCCGCAATAATTTCCTATCTAACGCTAAACTGTTAACGCACCTCACATCTCATGGAACACTGAACAACCATAAGCATCAGTAAAGTCCAACTCCTTAGTCACTTCGCACTCTAAATTGGAAGGGCACAGAACGGTTGTAAAACTTTCTGCTTGATATGATTTTTAATGAGAAGCCACACACATTGTAGCAACCCATGACGCTGAACTGACTCTATCGCTTTGTGTGAATCTTATATTGTGAGTCTTCTTATTGATGTTTCGTAATCGATAACTTTGTGCAAAGAAAATACTTAAGGTGGTGTCAGTCTTATGGATGTGAGTTATCGACAACTTAAAGCGTTTATTACTCTTGCTGAAACTAAAAGTTTTACAGCCGCGGCTGAACAAATACACATTACGCAATCTGCATTGAGCCAAATGATGCAAAAACTTGCGGTACAAACTGCCTCAGAACTTATTGAGAAAAGAGGCCGAAAAATACTGCTAACTGAAACTGGTCGTACGTTCTATCAAGAAGCTTTGTTCATTGTTAACCGTTTGGATAAGTGGGAGTTGGAAAATAAAGCTCGTCAGCAAGGCTACCATCGAACGCTGGTTATCTCGTCTTTGTATTCAATGTGTTCTTCATTGGTTCCGAAAACCATCAGTGAGCTGAAAAGAACGCACCCATCTTTTTCGTTTCGGTTAATTGAGGAGCGAGTTAATGATATCCATAATTCAGTTCTAGAAGGACGTGCGGATATAGGTATTGGTACTCCCCCTAATAACTCGGAACTAAATTTTGAACTGCTGTTTCGTGATCACTTATGCTTTACCTGTAATAAGGCTCATCACTTGAGTGCAGAGAGTGAGGTTAACTGGAAGCAGGCTCATCAGTATGCTTCTATTGGTATCAGTCCAGGAAATAGTTTAAGAACACTTGCTGACCAGGCATTTATGCGAGCAGGTCTTACCTATGATCCTGAAATTAGTGCGTCACACACTTCAACATTGCTTGGTATGATCGATAGCGGTTTAGGTTCTGCTATTTTATCCTCAACCATCGCTTCATTACATGCTCATGAGAACTTGAGATTTATCCCAATAGTAAAACCAATTCAATATCGTTCAATTGGGCTAATTACAAGAAAAGAAACTCACCGACAGATCATCGATGAGTTTAATCTAATGCTCAGAAAGCAAGTCAGTCTCAAACTGTAGTTTACGCGGTCTACATAGGTCCAACAGGTAGACCTAGCATAGTGTAGGTCAAGAATACAGCTCCCCAGATTGTAAATAGAAAGAATGCATATGGGACCATCATAGCTAGAAATGTACCGAATTTTACGTTGGGGTTATATTTGGCTATCAACGCTAATACCATCGGCACGTAAGGGTTTGTTGGAGATATAATATTGGTTGTTGAGTCTGCGATTCGGTAAGCCATCTGAGTATATTCAGGTGATATATCCAGTAGCATGAATAGTGGAATAAAGACTGGGGCCATGATTGCCCATTGAGCCGAACCACTGAAAACAATCAGGTTCATGAACCCTGCAAGTATCATAAACATGGCTAACATTAATAGCTTTGGCACTTCAACCTGAGCGAGCATTTCAGCGCCATTCACAGCGAAAAATATAGCCAAGTTAGACCAATTAAACCAAGCAATAAATTGGGCAATAACAAAAACTAAGACGATGTAACCCCCAATACCATGCAATGACTTCGCCATCAGATCGGGCACATCACTCGCTTTCTTTATCTCTCCGGCTTTTACACCGTAAACCACGGCATTCATAATGAAAAACGCCATAATTATTGGGATTATGCCAGTAAGGAAGGGAGATGGAACTAAGCCGCCATCGGCGTTTTTCAATGGCGAATCACTTGGAAGTAGTAGCGCCACCATTCCTAGGATAAAAACAATTGATGCGTACCCAGACCATTTTAAAGCTCGTTTTTGAATGTCGGTGACACTATATTTCTCAGGGTTTTCAGTGCTCAGTGGAGACTCTTCGGCAGAGCGTTTTGTTTGCTTATCAAATCGCGGTTCTATGTATTTGTCTGTTATAAGTGTTCCAAGTATGACCAAGAGAGGTACCGAAAGAAGCATGAAGTACCAGTTAGCCGCGGGGCTAACTTCTACAGGTTCAACAATGCGGGCAGCTTCTGTTGAAATACCGGAGAGTAAAACATCCGTTCCTGCGATAAATACGTTGGCAGTAAAGCCTGCGGCCACAGCAACAAAGCCAGCAGCAATTCCTACGACAGGGTTTCGATTGGTCGCAGAGAAAATGATGCCAGCTAAAGGAGGCACTAAGATAAACGCCGCATCAGATGCTAAGTTACCGATGATCCCGGTTAGAAATATAGAGGCAGTTACGAAATTTTTGGGTGCGTTTAAAAGCGATTGTTTAATTGCTGAGTCTGCTAATCCTACTTCTTGAACAAGCCCTACCGCGAGCATCATGCAAAGTACCAAACCAAGAGGTTTAAACGCGATAAAATTTGATACAGCTGAATTTAGAATGTACACAAACCCTTCGCCACTGAGCAGGTTCTTTACTTTGATTTCATCTCCGCTCAAAGGGTGCGCTATATTCCCACCAAAAGTCGACACTATCCAAGACAAGAATATGACCGCTAAGCATAAGGTAATAAACATATAGAATGGATGGGGTATTCGGTCACCAAACTTCTCAATACGATCAATTATGCTGACTTTCTGAGGGAGTTGTTTTTGATCTAGTAAACCTGACATTTCACACTCCTGTGATTATTGAGGGTCACCGTGACCCCTGTGCTAATTTTTATGAGCTAGTTTTGTTGAAGTAGAGAGATGAAGTATGCGGCTCCGGTCGGTAACACTCGATCATTGAAATCGTAGTTCTTGTGGTGCAAGCCTATCGTTTCTCCATTGATGGTTAATCCGTTGCCGATGAACCCATAACATCCCGGTACTTGGTCTAGAAAAAAAGAAAAGTCTTCGCTGGCTAATAAAGCCTCACATGTTGCGTTAACCTGATCATTACCAACGACTGAAGAGGCGGCTTTCACTGCTGTCTCGACTTCGGGGAAGCTGTTGACGGTGGGTGGGTGAGATATTGGACCTAGGGAGAATTGTGCGGTCATGTCGAAAGCCATGGCAGTGTGAGAAACCAAAGTATCAAGTTGAGAGACCAAGCGGTCTCGCACATTTTGGGAGAGAGTTCTGAAGGTGCCACTCATTTGAGCGGTATCAGCGATAGCGTTAGTTGTCTCACCGCAATGTAACTGTGTGACTGAAACGACAAGCGGTTCAAACGGGCTATAAGTTCGACTAACTAAGCCTTGTATACCTTGATAGATATGGGTCGCAACTAATAAAGGATCTTGAGTGTTTTGTGGTAGGCCCGCATGCCCACTTTTGCCATTAATCTGAATAAAGAGACGATCGGAACTTGCCATGATCGGTCCTTCTTTGAATGCGAAATGCCCTTCTGGTATTCCTGGCATGTTATGAAGTGCGTAACATGCATCTAATGGATAGCACTCAAGTAAGCCATCCTGAAGCATTTTTTGCGCGCCACCAACGCCTTCTTCAGCGGGTTGAAAAATGAGTACGGCTTTACCATTAAATTGACGGTTTTTTGCGAGGTATTTTGCTGCATATAGCAGCATTGTGGTATGTCCATCATGCCCACATGCGTGCATTTTTCCGGCCTGACAAGAACGGTGAGAAAAGTTGTTTTCTTCGTGGATCGGCAATGCGTCCAGATCGGCTCTTAAACCTAAAGTTTTTCCGTCACCGAGTTCCCCTTGGATAACCGCAACAACGCCTGTTCCTCCAAAGCGAGAGTCTATTTGTTCAACGCCATATTCCTTGAGCTTGGCGATTACCATACTTTGTGTGTTGTGCTCTTCAAAACCCAGTTCTGGGTGTTGATGAATATTTCGTCTAATTTCTACCATTTCTGGTAGCCACTCTTCTAGTTCTTGTAATAGGGACACGTCATTTCCTTAGGTAACATTTTCATAACATATAATCATGACGGTGTCGTATTACCTAGTTGGATGCGTAATAGTCTTATTAGTAAAACTTATAGCAATCTATATCGAACTTTTTGATGTGGTGTTTTTGAATATCGGAGGTGTTGGGGTTATTCGCTGAAAATGACTTCAGTGAAATATTAGGGAACTAACATGACTCTAGAGGTAGATGCTTAATAATTAAAATAAAAATGGCGAGTCATAGGACTCGCCATTTTTGTATTCAAAGCTTGTTATCGTTGATAATTCGGGAAGTCGCGTAGTGCGATAATCCTAATCTTTCTGGGCATTAACTTTCAGGGCTGAGGTTGTTTTTCTTCTTTCCCCATTTGATCTGCTGGATAACAAGGCCGGCAATGATCAGTACCAAGCCAAACAGGGTCGCTGGGTGAATCTCTTCGCCGATAATAGTGGAAAGTAGCATCAACGAGATAAACGGCGAGGCAAAAATTAGGTTGCTGATACGTGCCGTGTTGTTGGTCAGTTTTAATGCCGAGAGCCACAAGACAAAGGTAATGCCCATCTCGAACAGGCCAACATAAGTTACGGCCATCCAACCTTTCGCTGTGATTTGCCTAAAGCTCTCGCCTTCAAAAAGGGTTAAACCGATCGCGAAAGGTAATGCCACTAAGAAACCAAGCAGTACGCCAACCACTGGGTCAGCCTTGTTTTTGGTGTTGAGAATCCAATATCCTGCCCAAAGCAGAGTAGAAAGCAGCGCCAGTGCCACACCGAGTGGGCTATCGAACTGCATGCCTAACACATCGCCTTTGGTGGCAATAACTACCACACCCGCATAGCTGAAGGTACACGCAATCCAATCTTGCTTACGAATCTTTTGCCCCAGAAAAACCGCCGCCATTAAGGTTAGCGTGATAGCCCAGCTGTAGTTGATGGCTTGAGCTTGAGAAGCGGGCAGCAGGTCGTAGGCTTTGAATAGAATCAGGTAATAAGCCAATGGGTTAACCAAGCCGAGCAGCAGGTAATACCAAGGGTTTGAAAGGAACGTTGTACTCAGCTGAGAGAGCTTACCTTGAAAGGCGCAGACTGCGATCAGCGCAATCGACGACACAATACTGGCAATGGTCAGCATTTGAATCGGTGAAAACTCAGCAAGGGTCAGCTTAAAAGCAGTAGCGACCGTTGACCACAGCAGTACTGCGGAAAGGCCAAAGCCCAAGGCACGACGTTCGTTCATGGCAACTCATTCTAATTTGATGGGACAGAATACGGAGCGCCTAGTCTATCTGTCGAATTTTAATACGGCAAACTGGACATTTATCCAGTATCAAAATACCATTTAATGAGTTATTTCAAATTAGGCTAAATCATTATCATGCAATGGATTATCGAACATCAGGCAACGCTTATTGCTGCAATTTCTGGCGCGCTCGTCAGCGGCGGTGTCGTGGGTTGGTGGATTAAACAGAAGCTCTCTTTTCAGCAGCGATTGCTCGAGCAGCAGCTAGAGTCCGATCGTTTGTTGCATGAATCTCAGCAAGCTCAGCTCAAAGCATCACTCGCAGAGGCGCAACAAGAGCTCGATGAGTTAGATGATGACCGAGACAAAGCGGCATTCGAGCTCAAGCAGGCGCACGGTAAGGTGATGGCTGCAATGGAAAAACTGCGCTACTTTGAGGCGGTAAAGCAAGAGCGCCAGCAGTACGCTGATGAGATCAATGTGCTTAAAGATCATAAGTCTGAATTAGAAGCCGAGCTGCGCGAGCAAGAAGCAAGGCATGACCAAGAAAACCTCGCCAATAGCGAAAAGCTGCAGTTGCTAGAGCAAGCTGAATCACGACTTAAGCAGCAGTTTGAATTGTTAGCGAACCAACTGTTTGAAACCAAAACCGCCAAGGTCGATCAGCAGAATAAGCAGAGCCTAGAAGGTTTGTTGTCTCCACTAAGAGAGCAGTTGGAAGGCTTTAAGAAACAAGTGAACGACAGCTTCAGCCAAGAAGCCAAAGAGCGTCATACTTTGGTGCATGAGCTTAAAAACCTGCAGCGTCTTAATGAGAGTATGACGCGTGAAGCGGTGAACCTGACTCAAGCGCTAAAGGGTGACAACAAACAACAAGGTAACTGGGGCGAGGTGGTGCTGGCTCGCGTGCTTGCTGAATCAGGACTGCGCGAAGGCCACGAATACCAAACGCAAGTGAACCTGCAAAACGATGCGGGCAAGCGTTATCAACCGGATGTGATTGTGCATCTGCCACAAGACAAGCAAGTGGTGGTCGATTCAAAAATGGCGCTGGTGGCATTTGAACGCTATTTCAATGCCGAAACCGATCAGCAACGCGATGCTGCATTGCGCGATCACTTGGTGTCACTGCGAGCGCACATCAAAGGCTTGAGCCAGAAAGATTATCATCAGCTCAAAGGCATACAGAGTCTGGATTACGTGTTGATGTTTATCCCGGTTGAACCAGCATTCCAAGTGGCGATTCAGGCGGATCCTAGCTTGGTGAAAGATGCGATGGAGCAAAACATCATCTTGGTCAGCCCAACCACTTTGCTGGTGGCACTGCGTACAATTGATAACCTGTGGCGTAACGACAGACAGAACCAGAACGCACAGGTTATCGCAGAACGTGCGAGCAAGCTTTACGACAAGCTGCGCCTGTTTGTTGATGATATGGAAGGCCTTGGCAGCTCACTTGATAGAGCAAACCAAAGTTATCAAGGGGCGATGAATAAGCTAGTCACAGGGCGAGGCAACGTGATTCGTCAGGCCGAAAGCTTCAAGCAATTGGGTGTTGAAGTGAAGAAACCGATCTCGATTGGTTTGGCCGAAATGGCGCAAAATGAGGCTTTTTCAGAAAATGCCTCCTTAGTAGAAAGACAACCCGCTGAGGATAAAGTAAACTAATCGGCCGCAGCGCCTCTAAACACGGAGCGTGCTGTCGATGAGAACTTACCATGGTAGATAACAGCATTATGGACACAAGCGTGCAGACAAATTCAGCAGTAGAGTCAGAAACCACACACTTTGGTTTCGAAACAGTCGCGAAAGACGAAAAAGTCGCGAAAGTAGCAGAGGTATTTCACTCTGTAGCCGCTAAATACGACATCATGAATGACTTAATGTCGGGTGGTGTTCACCGCTTGTGGAAGCGATTCACGATTGATTGCAGTGGCGTTCGCCCTGGTCAGCGTATCCTAGATCTTGGTGGTGGTACTGGCGACCTTACTGCGAAATTCTCGCGTATCGTTGGTGAAAAAGGCCACGTGGTTCTTGCTGATATCAACAACTCAATGCTGAATGTTGGCCGTGATAAGCTGCGTGATAGCGGCATTGTTGGCAACGTACACTACGTACAAGCGAACGCTGAAGAGTTGCCATTCCCAGATAACTACTTCGATTGCATTACGATCAGCTTCTGTCTGCGTAACGTAACCGATAAAGACCAAGCGCTGCGTTCTATGTACCGCGTACTTAAGCCGGGTGGCCGTCTGTTGGTTCTTGAGTTTTCTAAGCCAGTGCTTGAGCCACTATCAAAGGTTTACGACGCATACTCTTTCCACCTGTTGCCAAAAATGGGTGAGTTGATTGCTAACGATGCAGACAGCTACCGTTACCTTGCAGAATCTATTCGTATGCACCCAAATCAAGAGACTTTGGAAGGCATGATGCAAGAAGCGGGCTTTGAAAATACAAAATACTTCAACCTAACGGGCGGCATTGTTGCGCTGCACCGCGGTTACAAGTTCTAGTCGAGCTTGGTAGCAGGCTCGCTGAGCGTGCTAAACAATAAGAATAAAGATAGAACGGATAGGTTAAGGCTTATCCGTTTTCAAAGGTAAGGACAGTCATGCCATTTGATCCATTGGTAACCGCGGTTATTGAAACCTCTTTAAATACTTTCGTGAACGATGATCCAGCACTGGTTCGTCGTTTGTCTCGTTTAAAGGGGCAGATCATTCAAGTCAATTTGAAAGAGTTGAATAAAACACTCACTTTCGTTTTCAGCCAACAGATTGATGTGTTGTCAGAATATGAAGGGCAGCCTGACTGCTACCTATCTTTGAACCTATCGGTGTTACCTGAACTGCGTGAGCAATCGAACATCACCAAGCTGATCAAGCAAGATAAGCTGATCTTAGAAGGTGATATTCAACTGGCTCAGAAATTCGCTCAACTGATGACAGACTGCAAGCCTGATTTGGAAGAGTGGTTATCGCGCGTAACGGGTGATGTGGTTGCGCATACCTTGGTGCAAGGCGTTAAAAACGTCGGTGGCTTTGTAGCAAAACAGGCAACTAAGCATCAAAATCATGTTGCTCAAGTTCTGACTGAAGAGTGGAAGATCGCACCTGCACCGTTAGAAGTCGCGCATTTTTGCGACCAAGTTGATGACGTAAAAAGCTCTGCTGCTCGTCTTGAAGCTAAGTTGAACGCTCTGTTGGAGAAAGCATGACCCCTGCAGAACTGAAACGTCTTTATCATATTATCAAGGTACAGTTGGAATACGGCCTTGATGAGTTGATGCCGGAACACCAACTGACTAAAGCCCCTTTGTTGGCGCGAAAGTCACTGTTTTGGCTCAAGAACAAGCATCAAGATAAAGAGTTGGGTCATCGCTTGCGCCTTGCGCTGCAAGAACTTGGTCCAGTGTGGATCAAGTTTGGACAGATGATGTCGACACGTCGTGATCTGTTCCCTCCTCATATCGCCGATCAGTTGGCGTTGTTGCAAGACCAAGTTGCGCCGTTTGATGGTCAATTGGCGAAGCAAGATATGGAAAAGGCGTTGGGTGGCAGTTTAGACAACTGGTTTACCGACTTTGATATCGAGCCACTGGCTTCTGCTTCTATTGCTCAGGTGCATACCGCAAAGCTTAAAGAGAGCGGTCGCGAGATTGTTCTGAAGGTCATTCGACCTGATATTCGCCCGGTGATTGACGCAGATCTAAAACTGATGCACCGAATGGCGCGTATAGTCGCTAAGTCGCTTCCTGAAGCACGTCGTTTGAAACCGGTTGAAGTGGTTCACGAGTACGAGAAAACGTTACTTGATGAACTCGACCTGCGCCGTGAGGCGGCCAATGCCATTCAACTGCGACGTAATTTTGAAGGCAGTGAAGAGCTGTATGTTCCAGAGGTTATCCCTGATCTAAGCAGCGAAACCCTGATGGTGTCAGAGCGAATCTATGGTATTCAAGTCTCCGATATTGAGACGCTAGAAGCCAACGGCACCAACATGAAATTGCTCGCGGAACGCGGTGTGACGGTATTCTTCACCCAAGTATTCCGAGATAGCTTTTTCCATGCAGACATGCACCCGGGCAACGTATTTGTTAACCCAGAGAATCCAGATAACCCTCAGTGGATTGGTTTGGATTGTGGCATTGTTGGTACGCTCAATAGCGAAGATAAGCGCTATTTAGCAGAGAACTTGTTGGCTTTCTTCAATCGAGATTACCGTAAAGTTGCTGAGCTACACGTTGATTCGGGATGGGTGCCACACGACACTAACGTCAATGATTTTGAGTTCGCGATCCGTATGGTGTGTGAGCCAATCTTTGCAAAACCACTTGGCGAGATCTCATTTGGCCATGTGTTGCTAAACTTATTTAATACAGCAAGACGTTTCAACATGGAGGTTCAACCTCAGTTGGTGCTTCTGCAAAAGACCTTGTTGTATGTCGAAGGCCTAGGCCGTCAGCTGTATCCGCAACTTGATTTGTGGGCAACGGCGAAGCCTTTCCTTGAAACCTGGATGATGAATCAGGTGGGGCCGCAAGCTGTGATCAACGCAGTAAAAGAGCGTGCGCCATTCTGGGCAGAAAAACTGCCAGAGCTGCCAGAGCTACTTTATGACAGCTTGCGCCAAGGTAAAGCGATGAACCACAGAATGGATCAGCTTTATCAAGGTTACCGAGATAGTAAGCGTCAGCAAGCAACTGGAAAGTTTTTGTTTGGCGTTGGAGCCACTTTAGTCGTATGCTCCGCAATATTAGTTTCAAGCCCTTATGAGCAGCTATCTATGGGCTGTGGCATCGCAGGTGTCACATTTTGGTTGCTTAGTTGGCGAGCTTACCGTCGTTAGACAGTAGACTCTCTTAATATTTTTATGTGTAGACAGACCCGAGGACAATGACAATGGGTGGTATCAGTATTTGGCAACTTCTAATCATTGCTGTAATTGTAATTTTGCTATTCGGAACAAAGAAACTGCGCGGTATGGGTGGTGACTTAGGTTCAGCGGTTAAAGGCTTCAAAAAAGCGATGAGCGATGAAGACAAGCCTGCAGATAAGAAAGATGCAGACTTCGAACCAAAGAATATTGAACAGCAGAAGACAGAAGCTCACGCTGAAACAACTGCTGAAACAAAGAAAGACAAAGAGCAGGCGTAAATCGTGTTTGATATCGGTTTTTGGGAACTGGTATTAATATCTGTCGTTGGGTTAGTGGTTTTAGGGCCTGAGCGTTTGCCCGTGGCGATTCGCAGTATTTCCAAGTTTGTTGGACAAGCGAAAAGCATGGCAAACAGTGTGAAAGATGAACTTTCTCATGAGCTTAAGGTGCAAGAGCTGCAAGAAAACCTACGCAAGGCGGAAAAAATGGGTATGGAAGATTTATCTCCAGACCTTAAAGCGTCAGTCGATGAACTCAAGCAGGCCGCTGCTGAGGTTCAACGTCCGTATGCTAAGCCTGAGTCTGATAAGCCAAGTGAGACTAAACCTAGTGTCATGGAAACTGTGGAATCTGAAACCATTCAGGTCAACAGCGAAGCTTCAGCACCGTCAGATAAGAAAGCCGAATAGTCTCGCAAGGAGGAGTCGCCGGATACTTGATTCGCTAGATGTTTAAATAGATATCTATTCAAGTAAATAACTATTCAAGTGGATACCAATTCAACTGGATAGATACACGCGCGGCTCCTTTTCGATCTTCCTGTTTAAGAGGTTTGACATGTCTTCGACTGAGCAGACACAGCCTTTAATTAGCCACCTTCTAGAACTACGTAATCGCCTACTACGTGCGATTGTCGCGGTGCTAGTGATATTTGTCGGGCTAATTTATTTTGCTAATGATATTTATGAATTCGTATCAGCACCTTTGGTAGATCGTCTACCGGAAGGGGCGACGATGATCGCAACCGATGTTGCATCGCCATTTTTCACACCGCTGAAATTAACCTTGATCGCGTCTATATTCCTCGCGGTTCCGTTTATTTTGTATCAGGTGTGGGCTTTTGTTGCTCCGGGTTTATACAAGCATGAAAAACGCTTGATCATGCCGCTATTGGCTTCAAGTTCATTGCTGTTTTACTGTGGTGTGGCGTTCGCTTACTTTATTGTATTCCCGTTGGTATTTGGCTTTTTTACGGCCATATCATTAGGGGGAGTAGAGTTCGCAACCGACATCTCAAGCTATCTTGATTTTGTACTCGCGCTGTTCTTTGCTTTTGGTATTGCCTTTGAAGTGCCTGTTGCGATTATCTTGTTGTGTTGGACGGGGGCAACAACGCCTCAATCTCTGTCTGAAAAGCGTCCTTACATTGTGGTGGGTGCTTTCATCATCGGTATGATGCTGACACCACCAGATATGATCTCGCAAACACTGTTGGCGATTCCAATGTGTATTCTGTTTGAGATTGGTCTGTTTTTCGCACGCTTTTATACGCGTAAGCCAGATGCGGATGAAGAGGAAGAAGCTGAATCTTGATTCGGAATGCTTCAGTAAAAATCACATAATAAAAAAGCGGCCTAGGGCCGCTTTTTTATTATGTCTGTTTATCGAATTTTTAACTGATAGCCACAGTTCTGACATATATAGAGCTCTTTGATGCCCAAAATTTTATGCCATAGGGTTCGATGTTGACGTTGTAAGTGTTGTGAATGGTCACACATAATCAACTACCTCCATATGCAGGTGGTTGATACTATACATGTCACTTAGCTTTCTCAAATAAATTCAGGAAAAATCCGTAATAATTACTTATTAATAGATTTGTCATAAATTAAACAATGCCTTAGCATTTTTGGTGGTTATGTTTTCGACTTCTTCAAGGGTAATTCCGCGTAATTCGGCGATGCGTTTTGCTACTAATTCTGTGTAGGCTGGTTCATTGCGTTTACCGCGATTCGGTGTTGGTGCCAAGTATGGGCAATCTGTCTCTAGAATGACGTAATCCATATCGAGATGTGGGATCACCTTGTCCATCCCAGAGTTCTTAAAGGTCGAAACGCCGCCTAAACCTAAATGAAAGCCTAGCTCGTTGATCGCTTGAGCTTCCTCTAAGCTGCTACCAAAGCAGTGGAATACCCCGCGTAAGCTGCCATCTTGTTCTTTACGAAGTAGGGCAAGTGTCTCTTCAATGGAATCACGAGTGTGGATCACCACAGGTAGATCAAGCTCTTTTGCCCACTGCAGTTGAGTCACAAACGCCATCTCTTGTTCAGCCTTGAAGGTTTTATCCCAGTACAAGTCGATACCAATCTCACCCACGGCGATAAAGTCATGCTTATCAAACCAAGCTCGAATGGTTTTGAGGGTTTGCTCGATATTCGCATCCACATAACAAGGGTGTAAGCCCATCATTGAACGGCACACATCAGGAAACTGCGCTTCCGTTGCTAACATTGGTTCGATAGATTCTAAATCGATGTTCGGCAATAGAATGGTATCAATCCCTTGAGCCAGTGCGCGCTGCACAACTTGTTCGCGGTCTTCATCGAATTCGCTAGCGTAAATATGAGCATGGGTGTCGATCATTGTTTTGTCCTGAAAGCGGTCTTTACTGAGTTGTCATGAGTATACGGCAGTGTGAGGAGAAGGTCATTTTTTGCCATTTATCCCTATTTTTGAGTGGGTTTCATATTTTACTGCTAGCGTCCTGAGCCATCAGTGATATGCTTTTGCCTGTATTTAGCACTTTTCATATCTAAGTATTTCGGTGCTTAGACTAGGCAAGGAGAATCTAGTGTCTGTTTCAATTCAAGGTCAATTCCCAGGTCGCCGTATGCGCCGTATGCGTAAGCACGACTTTAGCCGTCGCCTAATGGCAGAAAATCAATTGTCTGTGGATGATCTAATCTACCCAATGTTTATCCTGATGGGTAAAGACCGCCGCGAGCCTGTCGAGTCAATGCCAGGTGTTGAACGCTTGTCGATCGACTACATGCTTGAGGAAGCAGATTACCTGTCAAAGCTGGGTGTTCCTGCGATTGCTCTATTTCCAGTCGTGAACCAAGATGCTAAAAGTTTATGCGCAGCTGAAGCTCATAACTCAGAAGGTTTGGTGCAGCGCGCTGTACGTTTACTAAAAGAGCATGTGCCAAACATTGGCGTTATTACTGACGTAGCACTAGACCCGTTCACCACTCACGGCCAAGACGGCATCATCGATGAAGATGGTTACGTGATGAATGACGAGACGACTGAAGTCTTGATCAAGCAAGCATTATCACACGCTGAAGCGGGTGCTGACGTAGTTGCCCCATCGGATATGATGGATGGTCGCATTGGTAAGATCCGTGAAGCGTTAGAAGAAGCGGGCCATATTCATACTCAGATTATGGCGTACTCTGCAAAATATGCATCGTGCTACTACGGCCCATTCCGTGATGCAGTTGGCAGTGCTTCGAACCTGAAAGGTGGTAACAAGAAGAACTACCAGATGGATCCAGCCAACAGCGATGAAGCGATTCATGAAGTCGCGATGGATCTTAATGAAGGTGCGGACATGGTGATGGTGAAACCAGGCATGCCTTACCTTGATATTGTTCGTCGTGTTAAGCACGAACTGCAAGCGCCTACGTTTGCTTACCAAGTATCTGGTGAATACGCGATGCACAAAGCGGCGATTCAAAACGGCTGGCTGAAAGAGCGCGAAACCGTCATGGAATCACTGTTGTGCTTTAAGCGTGCTGGCGCTGATGGCATTCTTACTTACTTCGCTAAAGATGTCGCAGAGTGGCTTGCTGAAGATAACGCACAAGCTGCTGAGCATTTAAAAGAAAAGTAACCGTGTAGATCTCACTTAAGTGATCAGTAAAGGGTTGGCCATTGTGCCAGCCCTTTCGTTTATAAGGATGAATAAGATGTCAGTTGTCGTACGTGAAGGTTCTTTAGAAGAAGTGGTGTCTGTGGTCGAGCAGATCTCTGAGTTCGCTAAAAAAGAGAGTGTCGCTTCTCTGTCAGAGCGGCTGGCAGGGAAAAAGAGCCTTATCTTAGTGGCTGAAGAAGCTGGCGTGTTGCTTGGCTTTAAGATCGGCTATGAATTGGATCAAGATACTTTTTACAGCTGGTTTGGTGGCGTGTCACCGCTCGCGAGGAACAAAGGCGTTGCACAGGCGCAATTAGACGTTCAGGAACAGTGGGTGAAAGAGCAGGGCTACAGACAGTTAAAGGTTAAGTCTCGTAACCAGTTCCCTGCAATGTTGCGCCTGTTATTGAGAAACGGTTACCTAATCGAAAGATTTGAAGAAAAAGAAGACATTAATGACCATAGAATCCATTTTTTGAAGCAAATTTAAGCACTGCTGTTAACGGTTTATAAATCAAATGAGATTTATTATCATTTAAGTGTTGACTATTAAATGAGAATCATTATTATTAACTTCGTCTTAGGGAATAAGGAAATGTTCACAAGGATGTTAAGTACTCAAGTATCTACTTGGTTACCCAACAGAATTCTCGCGAACTTGTACTAAGTTCTTTTTGACACGACATTGCTCACATTGCTTCCAGTGTAATTTATAGCTTTTAGGTAAAGCTGTGGTATTCAATTTGAATGGCTTTACCGGTTTTTGCTAGGCGACATCTTCGGGTGTCGCTTTTTTTATACCTACCATTTCAACAAGATGCATATTTAGTGGCACGTATTTTTATGAATAAAACGCCATCAGCATTCTTTTCCACAACGCAAGATCGAGAAAAGATCGTTGATCATCTGTTCGATCTGTAAAATTATTCTTTATTTTCAGTTGTTTATTGGTGTTTTTTGAGTTGTTTACCGTAGTTCTCAACAGGGTGGATAAATAATATAAACAGAGTTATCCACAGAACGCTTGCGTCTAAGAACAAAAAATAACAACAAATCGATTATAACGAACACAACCGAGTGAACGGATACAGATCGACAACGTGGAATCCAACCAACAGACGTGGCATTCTTAACAGATAATTTCTGTACTTACTGGATACACAAACATTATGGCTCGTATTCCTGATAATCCATTGATTCTGATCGATGGCTCTTCTTACCTATATCGCGCGTTTCATGCTTACCCTGGCACCATGAGCAATGGTGATATCCCGACTAACGCGGTTTACGGTGTAGTTAACATGCTGCGCAGCATGATGCGTCAATTTGCTTCTGATCGTATTGCGGTTATTTTTGATGCAAAAGGAAAGACGTTCCGTGATGACATGTACCCAGAGTACAAGGCTAATCGTCCACCTATGCCGGATGATCTACGTTGTCAGATCGAACCTTTGCACAATGTGATTCGCGCAATGGGTCTACCACTTATCTCGATCCCAGGCGTTGAAGCGGATGATGTGATTGGTACGCTAGCTTCTCAAGCATCTAAAGCGGGCATGCCGGTTTTGATCAGTACTGGCGATAAAGATATGGCGCAGCTGGTTGATGACAACGTTACTTTGATCAACACCATGACCAACGTGGTTATGGATCGCGAAGGCGTGATAGAGAAGTTTGGCATCCCACCTGAGCTGATTATCGACTACCTTGCACTGATGGGCGATAAAGTGGATAACATTCCTGGCGTTCCAGGTGTTGGTGACAAAACAGCAACTGCTCTACTACAAGGCATTGGTAGCATCGAAAAGCTGTATCAAAACCTGGATGATATTGCCGCTCTTGGCTTCCGTGGTTCAAAAACCATGGCTAAGAAGCTGATTGATAATAAAGACAACGCTGAGATGTCTTACGAGCTTGCAACGATCAAACTGGACGTCGAGTTAGAAGAGACACCTGAGTCGCTTGTAAAAGCACAACCAAATACGGATGAGCTGATTAAGCTATACGGTCAACTGGTCTTCAAATCTTGGTTGAACGAGCTACTTGAAGGCGGCAGCGGTGTGGTTGAGGCGGATGAGAAGTCGGGTGCAGTGCGCAGCAGCACGGCATCAACCACTTCTACCGTAGAAATGAATACGTCTGCCGTGACGATTGATCGCAGCAACTACGAAACGATTTTAGATGAAGCGTCATTCAATGCTTGGTTAGAGAAACTCAAAGCCGCAGACGTGTTTGCCTTTGATACCGAGACTGACAGCCTAGATTACATGGTCGCTAACCTTGTGGGTCTATCATTCGCAACCGAGGAAGGCGTAGCCGCTTACGTGCCTGTCGCTCATGACTACCTAGACGCACCACAGCAACTGGATCGTGATTGGGTACTAGAACAGCTGAAACCGATTCTTGAAGATGATGCACAGGCTAAAGTGGGTCAAAACCTCAAGTACGATATGAGTGTTTTAGCGCGCTACGGTATCGAGATGAAAGGCATCAAGCATGACACCATGCTAGCGTCTTACGTTTTTAATAGCGTTGGCGGTAAACATGACATGGACAGCTTAGCGCTACGATTCTTACAGCACAGCTGCATCTCATTTGAGCAAATCGCAGGTAAAGGTAAGAAGCAGCTTACTTTCAACCAGATTGAGCTGGGTGAGGCGTCTCCATACGCTGCAGAAGATGCGGACGTCACGCTACGTCTTCATAACCGTTTAATGGAAAACATCGAGCAAGACGAAAAGCTAAAAGCGATTTATGAAGAGATCGAAGTACCACTGATTCCAGTGATGTCTCGTATTGAACGCACAGGTGTATTCATCGACGACATGTTGCTAGGCGCTCAATCGCAAGAGATTGCGGTTCGTCTTGATGAGCTAGAGCAGAAAGCTTACGAGATTGCAGAGCAAGAGTTCAACATGAACTCACCAAAACAGCTGCAAGCGATCCTTTTTGAAAAAATGGGCTTGCCTGTTATCAAGAAAACGCCATCAGGCGCACCTTCAACCAATGAAGAAGTGCTGCAAGAACTTGCGCTGGATTACCCGCTACCTAAGCTGATCATTGAGTATCGTGGTCTTGCGAAGCTGAAATCAACTTACACCGATAAGCTGCCGAAGATGATCAACGCTGAAACTGGTCGTGTTCATACGTCTTACCACCAAGCGGTAACGGCGACGGGTCGTTTGTCTTCTACTGATCCAAACCTACAGAACATCCCAATTCGTAATGATGAAGGTCGTCGTATCCGCCAAGCATTCGTTGCACAGCATGGTTGGAAGATTCTAGCGGTCGATTACTCTCAAATTGAATTGCGTATCATGGCGCACTTATCGGGTGACAAAGCGCTTCTGGAAGCATTCCAACAAGGTAAAGATATCCACGCAGCAACTGCGGCTGAGATCATCGGCGTTAATATTGAGGATGTAACGACGGAACAACGTCGTCGTGCTAAGGCCGTTAACTTCGGTCTTATCTACGGTATGAGTGCCTTTGGTTTGGCTAAGCAGCTAGGTATTCCTCGTGGCGAAGCACAGCACTACATGGATACTTACTTCGAGCGTTACCCTGGCGTAATGCAGTATATGGAAGACACGCGCAGTGCTGCTTCAGAGCAAGGCTTCGTTGAAACCATTTACGGTCGTCGACTGCACCTTCCTGAGATTCAATCTCGTAATGGCATGCGTCGTAAGGCTGCTGAACGCGCGGCGATCAACGCGCCAATGCAAGGCACAGCGGCTGACATCATTAAGAAAGCGATGTTGTTGGTGGATGAGTGGATTCAAGCGGAAGGCGATGGTCGTGTGAAACTGCTTATGCAGGTACACGATGAATTGGTGTTTGAAGTGGAAGAGTCATCTTTAGCCGAAATTGAAAGTAAAGTACAAGAATTGATGGAATCCGCTGCAGAGCTAGAAGTGCCGCTTGTCGCGGAAGCTGGCCACGGTGACAACTGGGATCAAGCCCACTAATCAGTTTTTGACCTTAATAAGCAAATTAGTATGAGCCAGTGCACAAACACTGGCTTTTTTTTGTCTCAAATAAAGTTAAGTCGTAACAAGAATTTAGGTGTTTTAATAAAACATTCATGAAAAAAAACTACAAAAGTTGTTTTCATTTCTGAGCAATTGTTGTACATTAAATCTCGTAGGGTACAGAGGTAAGATGTTCTATCTTTCAGACCTTTTGTTTCACGTTATTGGATTAGGCTGATTCAGCCGCCCCAGTCAGTATTTGACTGGGGCGTTTTTTCTTGTGCGAAAGAAAAATATTTCCACCCTGCAATTACCCCGTAAAACCTCTCATTTTTAGTGCCTTTTATTACACTTTCTCAAGCACAGTGATAAACCCCTGATTTGCCTTAGATCTGGAATTCGATCAGATTTTGGTAATTTAAATCCGTCTCTAAGTCGATTGTTTTATCACTTGAAATAACTTTTATTTTACAAGTTATCGATAAAGGATTGATGGCTCACGCCTTATTTATCAGTGTATTGAGTCGGTGAATGCTCAATGTAATCCATGATTTTCTGTTGTTTCTCGGTGCTATATTTCAGAGCTTCGGCGGTGATCTGGATGGATTGCGCCATCGAAGAGATATTGTTGGTCGCTTTTACCAAGGTTTGCTGCATTGGTTTCAGGATAAGCAGATAGATAGCGGTCAAAGCGATAATAATGACGGCGATAACGGCCGCCAGCGCAATGATGATCTTGGTCTGAATGTCATCCAACAGCACTTGGCTGGTTTGTTTAAAGGCGAGTCGAGATTGGTCTATGGCCTGTGGCAGTTGATTGAGGGATGTCTTGGTGGAGCTCGCAAGCTTATTGATGCTTTCAACGGTTTGATTGAGGGCTTGTTGTTGGTCGTCGCTTAGGTTGGGGTTGTTGACTATCGCCTGCAAAGATTGCGATATCACCTCAAGAGACTCACTCGCATCTTGGGCGTACTTTTCCATGCCATCTAGGTCTAAGGTCATATCGACATTGATCAGTGGGGCTTGTTCTTGTGCTGCTTCAGAGGCAAACCCTGTCAGTGAGACCAACATAAGTGCAATGATGGCCAATGGTGTTTTCCACATGAGTATTCCTTTCTCATTGTTCTGATTATTTAGATGTGTCTTTTAGTATGGTTCACTTCTATTGGTTTTAGTGGCTAAATCCGATTTTTAACACTAAAAACTTATGCTTAACTCACTCATTTTTGGGCAAAAAAAATACCCCACCTATATAAGGAGGGGCATTGATAAGGCTAAATCACGTGTTGTAAGTGCTCTAACCTATAGCGATAAGTAGAGGAACTACTCTGAGTCGTTGTGCTCTTCGTCTGCTAACTCATCAATGATTTGATCAGCAAGCGCAGGCGCAAACCACTCATCCATCTTGGCACGCAGTTGGTCAACGCCGATGCCCTTCATTGAAGAGAAGACATCAACCGCAACATCACCACCGAAAGATTTCGCATCGTTACGGATTTTTAGTAGCTGAGCTTTACGCGCACCACTTTTCAGTTTGTCTGCTTTTGTTAACAAAACCTGTACTGGGATGCGGCTATCGATAGCCCAGTAGATCATTTGTTGGTCAAGGTCTTTCATTGGGTGACGGATATCCATCAATACCACTAAACCTTTCAGGCTTTCACGTCGTTGTAGGTATTCACCTAGCGACTTCTGCCATTTTTTCTTCATCTCAAGTGGTACTTGAGCAAAGCCATATCCAGGTAAATCGACGATATGACAACCGTCCGTTACCTTAAATAGGTTGATTAGCTGAGTTCGACCGGGTGTTTTACTGGTTTTCGCCAAGCTTTTTTGGTTTGTAACGCGATTTAGCGCGCTAGATTTACCAGCATTGGAGCGTCCTGCAAACGCAATTTCGATCCCTTCGTCTTCTGGTAAATGACGAATATCAGGTGCACTGGTAATGAAATGCGTGTTTTGATAATGAATTTTTACGCTCACTGTTAACTCCATCTCGACTTTGTGTAGTCGATTGATTACTTTTTTGTGAATTTGTGTAAAATAACCGTGCTCGGCATAAGGTCGCCTATTGTACCATGAGTGGCAACATAGAGTGGTACTGGAAGCTTGATAATTATAATGGAATGTCATGAAGAAATTAGCGCTAATTTTGAGTCTTTTAGCCAGCTGCTCAGTATGGGCTCAAGGTAGTATTGAAGCTGGTAAAGCCAAATCACAAACATGTGTTGCCTGCCACGGTGCTGACGGCAACAGTCTGATCACTCAGTACCCTAAGCTGGCCGGTCAACATGAGAAGTATCTAGAGAAGCAGTTAAAAGAGCTTAAGCTAGGTATGACAAGTGGTGGTAAGCAAGGTCGTTACGAACCTGTAATGGGTGCAATGGCGATGCCTTTATCTGAAGAAGATATGGCTGACCTAGCGGCATACTACGCCTCTCTACCTATCTCTAGTAACTCTACTCCTGAAAATGTAGTAGATGAAGGTAAGGTTCTTTACACAGCGGGTAACGCAGAACGCGGCGTAACGGCGTGTATTGCTTGTCATGGCCCTCGTGGTAATGGTACCGAACTTTCTGGTTTCCCTAAGATTTCAGGTCAGCACGCAGATTACATCAAGGCTCAACTTGAAAAATTCCGCGATGGTGACCGTAATAACGACATGAATGCGATGATGCGTGATGTAGCTAAAAAGTTAACAGACGCTGATATTGATACCTTATCGAAGTACGTTGGTGGTTTACACTAATTTGTCGGTTTCTTGCTCTTAGCCAGAGTAAAGGAATGTACGTTCGAGCGAGATTGAAGAGACGCCCCGATCAGTAATGGTCGGGGCGTTTTCTTTTGTATTGGTTTTATTAATGCGTTTTGTGTTTATGTCTGATTTATCAATGTGTGATCGATTTGTGTACAAAAGTGTGAAGTCGCACTCTTGTAGTCTTTTTGTAACACGGTAAAGTAACCGCCATCAGCTAGGAGCTGACTTAGATATGGATGATCATCTAGTCTAACGGTATAGACAGAAATGGATCAGGCTAGGACAGCCCAGCAACAAGGTGTTAGAAAAGGATAGCCAAAACTCATCAGGACGATGAACAACAAACAAATTTGGCATGGAAAGCACCAATAACAAATGGAGATTTGTGTACCAAGTTGAGTATGCAAATTTTGGCCGATATAGGCAGATTTAGAGAGCGATAGGTTTTCCTATCGCTTTTTTTATTGATTTGATGAAAAAACACCCAATACCTCTCCACTATAAACTCAGTTTCTGGTATGTTTCGCATCCCTGTTTAAGGATGTGCTATGTATACTTGTCCCTTATGCCATCACCAAGGCGTGAATCACTATTTTGAAGACAAACGCAGAGCCTATCTGCAGTGTCAGCAATGTGAACTGGTATTTGTTAAACCTGAACAAAGGTTAGAAGCAAAAGAAGAAAAAGCACACTATGATCTCCATGAGAACGATCCTAGTGATGCAGGCTATCGCCGCTTTTTATCTCGCATCGCGGATCCACTAACAGACAAAATTTCATCTAACTCACACGGGTTGGATTTTGGTTGTGGCCCAGGCCCTACGCTATCTATTATGTTAGAAGAAGCCGGACACACCATGGAGTTGTACGATATCTATTACCACCCAGAACCCTCTGTGTTGGAAAAAACGTATGACTTTATGACTGCCACGGAGGTGATAGAGCATCTTTATCACCCAGACAAAGTGTGGCAGCAATGGTTGAATTTAGTTAAACCCAAGGGCTGGATTGGTCTTATGACTAAACTAGTAATAGACGTAGACGCGTTTGCTGGTTGGCACTACAAGAATGACCCGACACATGTCGTCTTCTTTAGTCGTCAAACATTCCAGTTTTTGGCAGAGCGGGATAAGCTCGAACTAGAATTTTTTGGAAATGATGTAATTTTACTGAGGAAAGTGCAGTAATGGGTCGTAGTAAGAAATCAAGAAAGCCGGGAGCACTTGGCGCTCCGGAGCCTATGGTTACTCGTAACCGTAGTGAATCTGATGTTGAAGGTCGTGAACGTAAGCGTGTTAAAAAGCGTAAAGGCCTTAAGTCTGGCAGCCGTCACTCAGATGGTAGCGAAGCAAAACAGCGTAAAGCTGCACAAGCTCGTGATCCACGTTTAGGCAGCAAGAAAAAAATTCCGCTGATCGTTGAACCAGCGAAGAAGCCGACTAAACAAGAGCGCAAGCTATCTAACGAACAAGAGTTAGAGATGCTTGAGAATGACGCTCAACTGAACACACTCCTAGATCGTATCGAAAATGGTGAAAACCTAGGTGCTGGTCTACAGAAGTTTGTTGATGAGAAACTTGATCGTATCGAACACCTAATGGGCCGCTTAGGTCTACTAGAGCCAGAAGACGATGAAGAAGAGATCTTCGAAGAAGCACCGGTTGCCTCTAAGAAGAAAGCGAGCTCTGACGAAGACTTGCTATCTCAATTCGAAGATTTCGATTTAGACAGCTTTAAAGGTTAATAGCCAGTGAACGTAACCTTATTAGCAATTGCTGGTGGAATTATCATTCTCGGCTTGGGCTCTTACGCAGGTTACCTTCTACTTCAAGTGAAGAAGCAGACGGAGTTGCAAAAGCAGCATCAAGCACTAGCCATTGAAAAACGCAACGCGACGATTTACGAAAACGTAAATACTTTGTGCTTAGCGGGCATTCAAGGGCAATGTGACTTACCTGAGATCAGTATCCGAGTGTGTATCATTATGGATAATGTTCAGGGTGATGAGCGTGTCGATTTTGATTCTGAGTATCCTGCTCTTTCTGAGCTGTACCATATCGTAAAAGATATGGCTCGCGGAGAGGCAAGACAGGAACTGACGAAGAAAGAGCGCATGCAGCAGAATCTCACGCGCCATAAGGCAGAGACTCGCTTGAATGATGCGGTCATTGAAGATCTGAAAAGGTTGCAAGAGAAGGTTAAACCTCTCAACAACCAAATCAACATTCAGATGATCTAGTCGCTAAGACTATTTAAAATAGAGGCTTGTTTAACATTCCGTTTTTAGACGCGCTGCTTTTAATACCTATGCATTTAAGACTTTTCATCTTAAATGCATCTTGTTTTTAAGTCGCCTTATCTTTTAATAGACAATGTTAAATGAGCCTTCTTACCTTTTGCGTCTCGTTAATCCCGACGCTTTGTTAGTGATCAAGCTAGCAGTTCTGAGTTTTTGTCTGAAAAATTGATTTTGTCTTGGAACGACCTTACTGGTCGTGTGGCAAAATAACCCGTCTATATTTTAATGTATGTAAAATGATTTGAGAGACCTTAGGTTCTCGCGGATCTAAATTGGAAATACCGCTATGTCGAGCAAGCCAGTAACAACGAATCAGCAAATCGTTTGGGATCAAGAGATCTTAAACAAGTACAACTATTCGGGACCTCGTTACACTTCATATCCAACAGCGTTGGAGTTTCATGAAGCGTTTACCGTCGCTGATTACGACATGGCGTGTACTCAGTACCCTGAGCGTCCACTCTCTCTTTACGTGCATATCCCGTTCTGTCATAAGCTTTGTTACTACTGTGGTTGTAATAAAGTCATTACTCGTCACTCGCATAAAGCGGATGAGTACTTAGATGTGATTGAACATGAAATCCGCCAGCGCGCCTCTTTGTTGAATGGCCGTGAAGTGACGCAATTGCACTTCGGTGGTGGTACGCCAACGTTCTTGACCAAAACACAAATTACTCGCTTGATGATGATTCTGCGTGAGGAATTTAATTTCACTGCTGACGCTGAAATCAGTATTGAAGTTGACCCGCGTGAGATTGAGCTAGACGTACTTGACCACCTGCGTAACGAAGGCTTCAACCGCCTGAGCATTGGTGTGCAAGACTTCAATAAAGAAGTGCAGAAACTGGTTAACCGTGAGCAAGATGAAGAGTTCATCATTGCGATGGTTAAACGTGCGAAAGAGCTAGGCTTCCGTTCAACCAACCTTGATTTGATCTACGGCCTACCAAAGCAGACTCAAGCTTTGTTCGCTGAAACATTGAAGCAAGTGTTAGAAATGAAGCCGGGCCGTTTATCGGTATTTAACTACGCACACATGCCTCAGCTGTTTGCGGCGCAGCGTAAGATTAAAGACGAAGATCTACCTGAAGCGAAAGAGAAAATGGCTATCTTGCAAGATACCATCGAGACGCTAACGGGAGCGGGTTACCAGTTCATTGGTATGGATCACTTCGCACTACCTGAAGATGAGCTAGCCGTAGCACAGCGTGAAGGTATTCTGCATCGTAACTTCCAAGGCTACACCACCCAAGGTGAAGCTGACTTAATTGGTTTCGGTGTTTCTGCGATTTCTATGGTTGGTGATGCTTACGCACAAAATCAGAAAGAGCTGAAGAAGTACTACGCTCAGGTGAATGACCTGCGTCATGCACTTTGGAAAGGTGTTGCTCTAGACAGTGATGACCTAGTGCGTCGTGAGGTCATTAAACAGCTTATCTGTAACTTTAAGCTTGATAAAACCATGATCGAGTCTGAGTTTTCTGTAGACTTTAATGGTTACTTCAAAGAAGACTTAGGGCTACTGCAAACCTTCATCAATGATGAGTTGGTTGAAGTGGATGACAAAGAAATCCGCGTGACTTTGCGTGGCCGTTTGCTGATTCGTAACATCTGTATGTGTTTCGATAAATACCTACGTGCTAAGGCTCGTCAACAGCAGTTCTCTCGTGTGATTTAATCGCTCGATTGAGAATAGAAACATAAAAAATGCCAGCATTATGCTGGCATTTTTGTATCTGTGTCTTGCTAACGGAAGACTTTCTACCTGACTAGGTGACACCCTTTTTGGTGCTTTGTTTGGTGTTAGTCAGGTCGGTTGGCCACTGATCAAACGGAACTGGACGACTGTATAAGAACCCTTGAGCCAGTGGGCATTTTAGTTGCTTGAGGAGTTCTGCCTGTTGCTGTGTTTCAACGCCTTCTGCCACTAAGCTCACTTTGAAACCTTTGGTGATGTTAACGATGGCCGCGACGATCGAGCTGTCTAGGTTCTCTTTTTCGAGCTTGCTGACGAAGCTGCGATCGATCTTCAGGCAATCAAATGGCAGTTTGTGTAAATAAGCCAGTGACGAATAGCCGGTACCAAAGTCATCAATTGCAATCGAGATGCCTAATGCTTTTAGCGTCAGCATGTTATCGATGATGGCTGGGTCATTGTCGACGATGCGTGACTCAGTGATCTCAAGTGTTAGGTTGCTTGCTGGTAGCTTGGTGTCACGTAGCGTGCCTTTTACTTGTTCAACAAAGCCACTTTCACTCAGTTGATCGACCGACAGGTTGACGTGAATAGAGAAGTCCTTGCTCCATTTTCCTGACTCAATCGCGATGGCAGTATCTCGACACGACTTATGTAGAATTTGCTTGCCGATATCGTAAATCAGCCCGCTCTCTTCAGCGAGAGGAATGAATTCAAGTGGTGAAATTACGCCTTCATCGGCTATCCAGCGTGCTAGAGCTTCAGCCCCAATGGTCGAGCCAGATTCCAGATCAATAATAGGTTGATAAAACGGTTCGAACTGTTGAAGTTCAATCGCTCGGTTCATCCGCGCCAGCATCTTAGTGCGATGTCTTGATGCTTTACCCATCTCAGGGCTGTAAATGCTGACACTAGCTTTGTCTTGTTTTGCGTTGCTCAAAGCAATGCTACTACTACGCAGCAATAGCGCAATGTCGTGGACGTTAGATACACCGACGACGCCCATCGATACCTTAATAACGACACTTTCTGATTCCATTGAAAATGGGGAAGCAAAGGTTTGAAGCAGGCGATTCGTCAGTAGTTGAGCTTCCTCGCTTTGGATGACGTTCGGGGCGTAAATGGCGAATTCATCACCGCCAGTGCGAGCTAATAGGTACTCGGATGGCAATGTGCCTCTTAAACGAGCGGCCGCAATGATAAGCAATTGGTCACCATTGTAATGACCAAGGCTGTCATTGATGTCTCGGAAGCGATCAATACCCACTAAATAAAGTGTGCCTTTTTCGTTTGCTGGGTTTTTCTTGGCAGCGTCGATAAAGCCTTCGCGGCTGTATAGTTTGGTTAATGAGTCATAGGTAAGCTGAGACTGTAATGCTTGAAAGGAAGCCTTTAAGTTGTTGGCCATTTCATTGAATGACTCCACCAACATGCTGGTTTCATAGATATGCCCTGTCTTTGGCATACTTGTGTCCCAATCGCCTTTAGCAAGACGCTTTGCCGCATCCGCTGTTGAGGTGATGGGTTGGGTTACGCGATTAAAGGCAATTAACCCAGCAATGACACCAATGCAACTCAGCGCTAGCCCGAGCAACCAACTGTTTCTTTGGTTTTCAGGTAGTTCACCGAGTAGGTTGCTTTCAGGGATCGACATACCAATAAACCAAGTGATGCCGTGCTCATCTTCATAAGGGGTGATCTGGTTGAAGTATCGTTCGTTGTCTAGGCGAAAGCTAAAGCGCTGCACGCCCAAATTATCGATTAGGTGAAATTGGTCTACGTAGCTCGCACTTTCACGTATTACCGGGTTAGCACTCTCTGATGCCAGTAAGCGTTGGCCCTTATTGGTTTTCCCTGTTCCCCAAGAGACCACGCTACCTCCGCCCGAGTGCGCGACCAAGCGTTGCTGCTTATCGATGATGTAAACAGAGGCATCCGTTCTATCTTTGAGCTTTCTGAGAAACGCATTGAAGGTATTGATTTTGATGTCGCTGACTACGACGGCTTTGAATTCATTATCATCATAGATAGGCGCTAGAGCAGATAAGGTGATTTCTTGACGTTCGTCAGCATTGGCATAAATTGGTGACCATAACGGTTTTTTCTGTGTCGCAATGGGTGTGTACCAAGGACGGATTCTAGGATCGTAACCTGAAATCACCGATCGAATGTCTTCACTAATTTTGCTGCCACGGTAAATGACCAGCTGATCATTGGTGCGTTCGTCTTGCACCATCAAGGTGTAGCCTTTGTTGGCTTCTTTGCGGAAACCGACGTAGTTACCATCTTCAGAACCAAAGCCGATCGCATCGAGTTGAGGTACAGCAGTGTAATGGTCTGAAAACGTATAAAAAATATAGTCTTGGACCTTACTAAGATTGCCTGCTTGATAAAGATGGTGGTAGCCGATGTTATGGCTGAGCGAGAGGTTGGCGTGAAATGGCTTTTCTAAAAAATTAGACAGGCTTTGATGAACATTGTCAGTCAGTGATGTCAGCTGGCGTGCACTAACATCACTCACCATCTCTTTGTAGCTTAGCTTTTGAGTGAAAACCATTACACCCATAGTGAACAGAAAAATCATCACGAATGGCAGAACCACTGCGGTTCTCAAAGTAATTTGTGTTTTCAAAGACATCTTTAGCTACAACTTTGGTGAATAGTGTACTGTAATTGTACCGACACTATTCAAACCAAGCGACACTTTTTTGGTTAAAAAGTAGCTGCATCGAGAATCATATAAGGTCTAGTACAGTTCTTTGAGTTTACGAGTTAGGGTGTTTCTTCCCCATCCCAAAACCTTAGCTGCATCCTGTTTATGACCATTAGTGTGGTGGAGTGCAGCCTCGAGCAGTATACGTTCAAACTCTGGTAGAGCGTAAGTGAGCAGCTCTTTTTCTCCTGAATCAAGCGCACATTTCGCCCAATTAGCCAGCAGTTGTTGCCAGTTGTCTCCTGTCCCTGAGGTCGTCACCACTTTTTCTTCCAACAATTCCGGTGGTAGATCGGAAGGCAGTATCTCGCTGCCGCTAGCCATCACCGTTAACCAACGACAAATATTCTCAAGCTGACGTACGTTACCAGGCCAATTGAGCTGGTTGAGCTTCAAAATGGTCTCAGGATGCAGTGTCTTCACTTCAACACCGAGCTCTTCGGCGGCGGATGCTAGGAAGTGATGAGTCAGCTTTTCAATGTCTTGTTTACGTTCGCGAAGTGCCGGGATATGGATTCGGATAACGTTGAGTCGGTGGAAAAGGTCTTCACGGAAGTCGCCTTCATGCACTAAGCGCTCAAGATCTTGGTGGGTTGCGGCAACGATACGAACGTCTACCTTAACTGCAGAGTGACCGCCGACACGATAGAACTGACCATCAGAAAGTACACGCAACAAGCGAGTTTGGATATCGAGTGGCATGTCACCGATCTCATCCAGAAATAGGGTGCCGCCGTTGGCTTGTTCAAAGCGTCCTTGGCGAACGCTGTTAGCACCGGTAAAGGCACCTTTTTCGTGGCCAAACAGTTCAGACTCGATCAGATCTTTGGGGATTGCTGCCATGTTCAAGGCAATGAAGGGCTTCTTAGCTCTTGGGCTGTGACGATGCAGAGCGTGAGCGACCAATTCTTTACCGGTACCCGATTCACCATTGATCAGCACGGATATGGATGAGCGAGACAAACGGCCAATCGCTCGGAAAACCTCCTGCATTGCCGGTGCTTCACCGATGATTTCTGGCGCGTTGGTGTCTTCGGCTACTTCGCTGGCTTGTTCTCGTTTTTGCTCTTGGCTATGTGCGATGGCTCGCTCTACTAGAGTCAGTGTCTCATCAATATCAAACGGCTTAGGCAGATACTCAAAAGCCCCTTTTTGATAAGCGTTCACCGCTGCATCGAGGTCTGAGTGCGCGGTCATAATGATCACTGGCAGGTCGGGAGAGCGCTGGTGAACTTGGTGTAACAGCTCAATCCCGTCAATGCCAGGCATGCGAATGTCGGACACCAAAACGTCTGGTGTCTCGCGCTCAAGAGCAAGCAATACGCTCTCAGCATCAGCAAATGTTTCACACTTTATATCCGCAGATGACAGTGTTTTCTCTACGACCCAGCGTATAGAACTGTCGTCATCGACGACCCAAACGTATCCCTTACTCATAATTCAATTCCTTTGCAGCCAAATCTATTGTGATAATCATTGTTGTTTTTATGATGTCTTTAATTTTTGTGTTACCGAGTTAAGCCTTTCGTCTCGCTGTCGAATCGCGAGGTTCTGTTGACCTAAATGGGTAGGTAAATCGTGAATGTGGTGTTACCCGGCCAGCTTTCAACATCAATTTTCCCATTGTGTTGATCGATCAGGTTTTGAGAAATCGATAGCCCCAGCCCTGTTCCACCTTCTCGTCCGCTGACCATTGGGTAAAACAGCGTGTCTTTTAAATCATCGGGGATGCCCGGACCGTTATCGCTGATCTCAATACGAGCTGCGAGTTTGTGTCGCTGCCCGTGAATATTTGCTTGATGCACCGTTCTGGTGCGAATGGTGATTTTGCCAGAATCTTGAGTCTTTAGAATCTGCGCTGCATTGCTCACGATATTGAGCATCGCTTGTTCAACCTGTGCCGAATCCATCAAGATGTCCGGTAGGCTCGGGTCGTAATCCCTTTCGATGGCGAGCGTTGAACCCGATTCGAGCTCTACGAGCTGCCTGACTTTCTCAAGTATCTGGTGAAGGTTCTCTTCTGATTTAGTCCCCGGCTTCTGTGGGCCAAGCAGACGGTCGACTAATGCTCTTAAGCGGTCGGCTTGCTCAATAATGATCTGCGTATATTCATTAAGAGACTGATCAGGAAGCATTTTCCCAAGTAACTGCGCCGCACCTCTTAAGCCACCGAGTGGATTTTTGATCTCATGTGCTAACCCGCGTACCAGCAACTTAGCCGCTTGTTGTTGTGCATGTTGGTTGAGCTCTTGGCTAAGGCGTCTTTGCTGGTCTATCTTGCGCATCTCAACCAATAACAGCGTCTCTCGCTGCCAAGATATTGGGCTAACCGTGACTTCAAGCATCAGTGGGCGGTTATCAACAACGAAGGTAACGTCACTGTCGGTAATGCTCTGGCCACTTTGTAGCGGTTGTGTCAACAGTGCCAAATCAAGTGAAGCGTGTTGGATAAGTTGGCTCAGTGGATGATCAACGATGCGTCGTGCGCTCTGTGAAAAGAGCTGCTCAGCGGCCGGATTGGCGTATCGGACATACAATTGCTCATCGAGCATCAATGTCGAAGTCACCATATTGTCGAGAATGGCGCTGGAAAGATGATGTGTATCTATGCTGTCGCTTTTGGCTGATCGATTCACTATTTCGTCCTTGAACTGGTGTTTTTCTCACTGCACCAAATTGGTGCGTGGCTAAGTTCAAGTATGGCGCATATCAACCAGAAGCTAAAGATAATTCATTAGAGTCGCTGAAAGCTGCTTCGATTAGGTGAAAAGTAGAGGTTATTTGGCCTCTTTTAACACATTGGCCTACTTGAGCGTCGCTCGATGTAAATACACGGTGACTGGACTAGTAGATGCAATAAGCTTGCCGCTTCTATGTGCTTGAATTGCAATGGTGTGAGTACCTCGATCGATACCTTTTAATTCCCAAATAGGCTGGGTCTGTGGGGCGCCATATCGACGGCCATCAAGCATCAATTGTAATTGCTCACCTATACCAAGCTTTCGGTTGAGTTCTATCTGAATCGGGATTAAGCCGCGATTACTACGAATGGTTTGATCATGAACTGGAGTCAACATGGTGAGGGCTAATTGAGTAGGAACCTCGCGCTTTGTGGTTTCGGTTTCTGCCTGAGTTTTGGCTGGCGTTGCCGTTTTAGTTGTAGAGGAAGCAGCAGCGTCAACCGGAGTTGAGGCCTCAAATTTAGGGGCGGGTGCTGAAGCTTGCACATCTGGCAGGCGAAGAGCCTCGGCATCTTGAGCGCTAGGGTTATCACTAAAGTGGAGCACGCCATCTTCATCTATCCAGGTATACACCGTTTGAGCAGAGCACGAGAGCGCGACTGTTAACCCGATTAGGAACAGTATGTTTTTCATATCTTTAGCCTCTTTTCACCGCTAGGTGATTTCACGTTTGGCGTTGGTTTTATTGTATTTAGCGCGACAGCCTCTGAGGGCTTTTGTCTAAGGTATGGTACGAGGAAGCGGGGGGAGGGAGAATATAAAAAAGGCCCGCCTGCGAGGCGAGCCTAATATTTAGTCAGCGATTCTTACAAGGTTGCAGTAAGAAATGGCTTATCTCTACAGGAGATTAAACTGAGTAGTACAGTTCAAACTCAAGTGGGTGTGTAGCCATGTTCACGCGTTGTACGTCGTCAGATTTCAGAGTGATGTAAGAATCGATGAAATCGTCAGAGAATACGCCGCCAGCTGTTAGGAACTCACGGTCTTCGCTAAGCGCTGCTAGAGCTTCTTGTAGAGATTCTGCAACTGTTGGGATTTCAGCTGCTTCTTCTGCAGGAAGGTCGTATAGATCTTTATCCATAGCTTCGCCTGGGTGAATCTTGTTCTTGATGCCGTCAAGGCCAGCCATAAGCATTGCTGAGTAGCATAGGTATGGGTTAGCTGCTGGGTCACCAAAACGTAGCTCGATACGACGTGCTTTAGGGCTTGGTACTACTGGGATACGGATAGAAGCAGAACGGTTACGTGCTGAGTAAGCAAGCATTACAGGTGCTTCGAAACCAGGTACAAGACGCTTGTACGAGTTAGTTGATGGGTTAGCAAACGCGTTGATTGCACGAGCGTGCTTGATTACACCACCGATGTAGTAAAGAGCCATTTCAGATAGGCCGCCGTACTTATCACCAGCAAACAGGTTAACGCCGTCTTTTGCTAGAGATTGGTGAACGTGCATACCAGAACCGTTGTCACCAACTAGTGGCTTAGGCATGAATGTCGCTGTTTTACCAAATGCGTGAGCAACGTTGTGTACAACGTACTTGTAGATTTGAGTTTCATCAGCTTTCGCTGTTAGCGTGTTGAAGCGAGTAGCGATTTCGTTTTGACCCGCAGTTGCTACTTCATGGTGGTGAGCTTCAACAACTAGGCCCATCTCTTCCATTACTAGACACATTGCTGAACGGATGTCTTGAGATGAATCTACTGGAGCTACTGGGAAGTAACCGCCTTTAACGCCAGGACGGTGACCTTTGTTACCGCCTTCGAAGTCAGAACCTGTGTTCCAAGCTGCTTCTACGTCATCGATCTTGAAGAAAGAACCAGACATGTCGTTTGAGAACTTAACGTCGTCAAATAGGAAGAATTCTGGCTCTGGACCAACTAGAACTGTGTCTGCGATACCTGTAGAACGTAGGTACTCTTCAGAACGTTTAGCGATAGAGCGTGGGTCACGGTCGTAGCCTTGCATTGTTGCAGGCTCAAGGATGTCACAACGGATGTTTAGTGTTGCGTCTTCTGTGAATGGGTCCAGTACAGCAGATGCTGCGTCTGGCATCATTACCATGTCAGATTCGTTAATGCCTTTCCAACCAGCTACTGAAGAGCCGTCAAACATTTTGCCTTCTTCGAAGAAGTCTGCATCAACTTGGTGAGAAGGAATAGAGATATGCTGCTCTTTACCTTTTGTATCAGTAAAACGTAAGTCGATAAATTTAACTTCGTTCTCTTGGATCAGGGATAGTACATTTTCTACTGACATCTTGGATAACCTCCAGTGTTATTAATTCGGTATTAGCTCGATTCGGTTGAAACTAGCATTGATTAATGTCTATAAGTGCATTAATCGATGCTGATTTATCTACTGCCAAAAACGTGCCAAAAAAATTATTCCATTAATTTCAATGATTTACTTGTTTTGCGATTTTTCTTAATCTGGTTTTTGCACCAAAATGATCTCTAGTTGCACTTTATTGGTGCAACTGTTTGTCTGTGCACCAATATGAGACATAAGCGAGCACCATTCAGCAATGAATTGCCTAAGTTGTCAATCCACTTTTGTTATTTTGCGGGAGATTTGGCTCGCCACTCGTAGGTGATACTTTTTTAGAGTCCTACGAATTTGGCTGCTCAACACTGTACTGAATCAAAGTTAAGCGGATATGAATCGCTAATAAAGAAAAAAGCCCCGGTTCAGATCACATATTTCTGGGTTTTTGTCTAGAATCTGGTATATTATTGACCGTTTTTTAAATCAAGCTAGCGGTTATTATCCAAACTTTTGAGATAAGTGACGGCTACTTTTATGAGTGAATCGAGAATCCATGTCTACTCCACAGATTGATAAGTTAAGAAATATCGCGATCATCGCGCACGTTGACCACGGTAAAACGACTTTGGTTGATAAACTGCTACAACAGTCAGGCACTCTTGAGTCTCGTGGTGAAGCTGAAGAGCGTGTCATGGATTCGAATGACATCGAAAAAGAGCGTGGCATTACCATTCTTGCTAAGAACACAGCAATCAACTGGAATGATTACCGCATCAACATCGTAGATACTCCGGGACACGCGGACTTCGGTGGTGAAGTTGAGCGTATCATGTCTATGGTTGACTCTGTTCTGCTTATCGTTGACGCAGTTGATGGCCCAATGCCTCAAACTCGTTTCGTAACGCAAAAAGCATTCGCACACGGTCTTAAGCCAATCGTTGTAATCAACAAGATTGACCGCCCAGGCGCTCGTCCTGATTGGGTTATGGATCAAGTATTCGACCTTTTCGACAACCTAGGTGCTACTGATGAGCAACTAGACTTCACAGTTGTTTACGCTTCAGCTCTAAACGGCTGGGCAACAATGACTGAAGGCGAAACTGGCGAGAACATGGAACCATTGTTCCAAGCTGTTGTTGATACAGTAGACGCGCCTGCAGTTGACCTTGACGGTCCACTACAAATGCAAATTTCGCAACTTGATTACAGCTCTTACGTAGGTGTTATCGGTGTTGCTCGTGTTACTCGTGGTTCTGTTAAACCAAACCAACAAGTAACTATCGTCAATGCAGAAGGCAAAAAACGTAACGGTAAAGTAGGTACAGTTCTTGGTTACCTAGGTCTTGACCGTCACGAAGTTGAGCAAGCTAACGCTGGCGACATCATTGCAATCACTGGTCTTGGTGAGCTGAAAATTTCAGACACTATCTGTGACGTAAACAATGTTGAAGCAATGACTCCGCTTTCTGTTGATGAACCAACAGTAACAATGACGTTCCAAGTAAACACTTCTCCGTTCGCGGGTAAAGAAGGTAAGTTCGTTACTTCACGTAACATCCTTGAGCGTCTAGAGAAAGAACTAGTACACAACGTTGCACTACGTGTTGAAGAAACTGATAACCCAGATCGTTTCCGTGTTTCAGGTCGTGGTGAACTTCACCTATCTATCCTGATCGAAAACATGCGTCGTGAAGGTTTCGAGCTAGCTGTATCTCGTCCAGAAGTTATCATCAAGAAAGACGAAGATGGCAACCTAACTGAACCGTTTGAAACTGTGACTATCGACGTGCTTGAAGAGCACCAAGGTGGCATCATGGAAAACATCGGTCTACGTAAAGGTGAGCTAACTGATATGTCTCCAGATGGCAAAGGCCGTGTTCGCATGGACTTCATGATGCCTTCTCGTGGTCTTATCGGTTTCCAAACTGAGTTCCTAACTCTAACGTCTGGTTCTGGTCTTCTTTACCACTCATTTGATCACTACGGTCCTCACAAAGGCGGCGTAATCGGTCAACGTAACAACGGTGTTCTAATCTCGAACGCAACTGGTAAAGCTCTGACTTACGCACTATTCAACCTACAAGAACGTGGTCGTCTATTTGCTGAGCACGCGGATGAAGTATACGAAGGTCAAATCATCGGTATTCACAACCGTTCAAACGACCTAACAGTAAACTGTCTGAAAGGTAAGCAGCTAACGAACGTTCGTGCATCTGGTACTGATGAAGCACAGGTTCTTTCGCCACCTATCCGTCACACTCTAGAGCAAGCTCTTGAGTTCATCGACGAAGACGAACTAGTAGAAGTAACGCCAGTAAGCATTCGTATCCGTAAGAAGCTTCTTACTGAAAACGAACGTAAGCGTGCAGCACGTCCAGCTAAGGCTTAATTGCCAGCTGACTAGCTTCTAGCTAAGTAGATAAGAAAGCCCCGAGTAGCCTAGCTGCTCGGGGCTTTTGTTTTTTAGTTTGTTTAGATACGGTTAAACGAGATTTCGTCATCCTCAAGAGGGAGGAACGACCGAGTTGGGGATCTAGCTTTTGATACCTAAGTAACGCTCAACGAATTGAAGCCGTTCTTCGACTGGCATAAACGGCACTTCAACCACCTCATAGCCAAGTTCTTGGTAGACTCTTTCTAAAGCGTGGTGAATCTCTAGCGCTTCCTCAAACGGATAAGGTCTCACATCATCTTGGACATAAATTGAAGCCTCAGGGCGACAGAACAACACTTGGGGGTGATAACCTTGGCTCGCTTCTCGGTAGGTTGTGTTTATCTCTAGTTTCGCCTGAGCCAAGTAGCCACAGATATCTGGAATGGCGCGATCGAGAAAGGCAACAGGATGCTGACTGGCTTGGTCTTTGTGTTCGCTCATGACGGTTAAACATAGGCGAGCAAAGCCTGGAAGGTCTAACCAAGGTAAGATACCGTTCTCAAGTTGACTCTGCTGTTCGATTAACTGGCGAGAGGACTCAGCGAATATCGGGTAACCCATGTCACCCAAGGCATTAATTAGTGTGGTTTTACCAGCCCCTGGGCCGCCAGTAACAATGATTGGGTTCATACGGGTTTATCTTAATTCGCTTCTAATGGCACTACTTCTGATTGAGTTGAGCTAGGAATTTATCCGACTCTGCTATTGCCGCATTCATCTGCTCTATTGCATAGGCGATGTCTTTTTCTAAGCTCATAAACTCACCTTGCAGCGAGCCGACAGCGCTCGCATTGAGGTTGTGCTTCAAGTAAAGCGTGTTGTCGCGAAGGGTATTGAGCACTGGGTCCATTTTCTTCTCGGCGCGCTTCATTGCTGACAGCATCGTTTGGTAAGACAATTTAGTTTCACGAAGTTTTTGCTCGCTCGAGCGGCGCAGTGAATCACTGGTGTAGAGATCTAACTCACTCTGCCACTCTTCAAACAGCGCATCCGACACATCTTCAATCGCAGCAATGCGGTCACTGACATTTTGCGCGGCTTTCTCGCTGTCTTGGTATTTATCATTGATTTGGTTGTACATGTCTTCAAGGTCGCCGCCACTGAAATTAGTCAGGCTACTCAAGGCTTCAAGTGCGCTGGTAAACTCTTCCTGAGCATCCTGCTGCGACTCTTTAGCGTCTTCCACTCTATCGACCATAATGTCACGCTTGTGGTAACCCACTTGCTCCATGGCGGAGTAATAAGCTGATTGGCATCCAGTAAGAGTAAAAATAGAGAGGACTATAACTATTAAATAAGGCATCCTAGTTTCCTATAGTTAAGTAACGGAATATTAATTAGGACTATGAACGAGTTACAAGGGAGTTACAAGTTGAAGATAAAAAAGGTCGCCACACTCAGTATTCAGTTTTCTCGCTATCTTTTGGCGCGAATGACGCACGATAGAGTCAACGTGAATGCGGGCTACTTGGCGTACATTACTTTGCTCTCGATCGTACCGATGTTGACGGTTCTGCTCTCTATCTTGTCATCATTTTCCATCTTTGCTGATGTTGGTATCGTGATTCAAAACTTCGTTATTATCAACTTTGTTCCAGCGTCAGGAGATGCGGTGCACGGTGCCTTGCTCGAGTTTGTTGCCAACACGGGTAAGATGACGGCGGTCGGTAGTGTGTTCTTGTTCATTGCGGCACTGATGTTGATCTCGAATATCGATAAGAACCTAAACTACATCTGGCGTGTTAATGAGAAGCGACGTGCGGTATTGTCGTTCTCAATGTACTGGATGGTGCTAACACTTGGGCCGATCTTGGTTGGTGCGAGTATTGCTGCCACTTCGTATGTGACATCGCTCAGTCTGCTACAAAATGAAGTCGTATCTGGCGCCTTTAATACCGTAATTCGCAAACTGCCTTTGATTCTCTCTTTCTTTGCGTTTTTCGGTCTGTACCTGTTGGTTCCCAACAAAAAGATACACTTTTCTCATGCGGCTGCAGGTTCTCTAGTGGCGGCTCTGTTGTTCGAACTCAGTAAGAAAGGCTTCGCGGCCTACATTACTCAATTCCCTTCTTACCAGTTGATTTATGGCGCATTGGCGGCAATACCAATTCTTTTTGTCTGGGTTTATTTGTGCTGGTTGATTGTGCTGGTGGGTGCTGAGGTGACCGCTGCATTGGGTGAGCAGGAACAGTGGAGTGACTCGAAAGAAATGGTACACTCTTCGGATAACGACAAAATCACAGAGCAAGGAAACAACAGTGATAGCACTGATCCAGAGAGTAAGTGAAGCTGCCGTCCGTGTTGATGGCGAAGTAGTTGGTGAGATTGAACAAGGCTTATTAGTTTTGTTAGGCGTAGAAAAAGGTGACGACGAAGCCAAAGCCAAACGTTTGATGGAACGAGTGACCACTTATCGTGTCTTTGGAGACGAAGACGATAAAATGAACCTCAACGTGAAGCAAGTAGAAGGTAAGGTATTAGTGGTGTCTCAATTCACTCTGCCGGCCGATACCAAGAAAGGGACTCGAGCAGGGTTCTCTCGTGGTGCTCACCCAGAAGATGCTGAGCGTCTTTATAACTATTTCTCTGACCAGTGTGAATCAGTGTTACCAACGGAACGTGGCCGATTCGCAGCCGACATGAAAGTGTCTTTGGTTAATGATGGCCCAGTGACATTCTGGCTGCAGGTTTAGGCTTAAAGGAATAAGCATGTTTAAACTCATAACACCAACCACCGAAAATCAGCTAAACAAGTATTACCATTTTCGTTGGCAGATGCTCCGTGAACCTTGGCGAATGCCGGTAGGTTCTGAGCGCGATGAATATGACCCAATGAGTCACCATCGCATGATTGTTGATGGTCGTGGTCGCCCGATGGCGATTGGTCGTCTGTATATCACCCCAGATCTGGAAGGTCAGATCCGCTACATGGCGGTGAAGAAATCTCGCCAAAGTAAAGGCATGGGTTCGTTGATTCTAGTCGCACTTGAGTCATTGGCTCGCCAAGAAGGTGCTAAGCGCTTGGTGTGTAATGCACGTGAAGATGCGATCTCATTCTATGAGAAGAATGAATTTGAACGTCGCGGTGAGATTAACGATCAACGTGGCCCTGTGCGTCACCAACAGATGGTTAAGCATCTTGACCCAATGGCAGACGTTCTGCGTAAGCCTGAGTGGTGTAATGAGCTTCAGCAGCGCTGGGAACATCAGATCCCGATCAGTGACAAGATGGGCATCAAGATCAACCAATACACGGGTTACCAATTTGAGTGTAGTGCTCAGCTGAATCCCAACTTGAACCCGCATAATACCATGTTTGCAGGCTCTGCCTTTACCTTAGCGACCTTAACTGGTTGGGGGATGACTTGGTTATTGATGAAAGAACGCGGGCTGACCGGTGATATCGTGCTGGCAGACAGTAATATTCGTTATCGTCACCCGGTTGAGCAAAACCCTGTTGCCTCTACTTCATTGGATGGGATCAGTGGTGACTTGGACCGCCTTGCGTCAGGAAGAAAGGCACGTATCATCATTCACGTGACCATTCATAGCGGCGATGTGGAAGCGGTAGAGTTTACGGGAACCTATATGCTGATCCCTGACTACAAAAAGCGATTATCAACAGACTCCAACGTAAACGTATAGCTGACACTGGCTAACAGATACAGATTAAAGATACAAGGCGCTACTCCTGAGGAGTGGCGTTTTTTTGTTGGCAGTCGTTAATCTCCGAATACTCAGCTTGGGTGAGCTTTCCTGAGATTTGATGGCATGGGTCCGATAGGGTAATCGAGAGGGTGTGTTGCTCAGCTTTAAGCAAGTCGAGTTCTCCAGAAGCCTCGCCATTGAGCGTTTGAACCCTTTGTTCGCCTTGCTCTGCTGATGATGCACCAATAATATGCATCGGTTCGAGAGTGAAGCGCCCACGGTCAAAATGCGCATTAAGCTCTGGAATTTCAAACACGTTATCAGTCGATGTTTCAGAAAGCTTGTCATTAAAGGTCATCACACCCTGGCGAACGCTGCCAGTGAGTTGCCCTGTGGTTGAGTAACCGAGCATCAGTGAGTCGCCATATAAACCTGCGGCTTGAAGTTCAAACTCGCCATAGCCGGTTGCATCGAGTGGTAATTCAAGTCGCTGCAGCATAGGCGCAATGGGTAACCCATCGGCAGAAATATCTAAGCTCCATGGCTTGCTGATTTGGTTAAAATCGAGCGTTGCATTGGCTTCAATGTAGCCATTCCTGAGTGGTGCAAACAGACGAGTCAGCGTCCATTTTCCTTGTTCGCTATTCATCTCAACCACAGGCTGTGCGCTGAGAATATTTTGGTAGCTGGCATCATTGGCGCTCGCCATCAGCTTCCCTTGCCACAAGCCCAGTTTTCTATCTTGCAGCAGTTGAACTTGATGCCCCTCGACATGTAATCCAGAGACCTGCCAGTAAGGCGTTTGTGCTAGTTGGATAAGTTGGCTGCGTTCTATATTAAGTCGGTTAATCTCGACGTTCTGGAGTTGTGTAAGCCAAGGTATTAGTCGAGCTGCGACTAGAGGGCTATCTTGGTTTTCGGTAATCCACTTGATGCCTTGTAGGTCGAGTTGCGCTAATTCAATGCTGCTAGGGGTGACTTCGCCATTGAGCTGAACAGTGCCTTGCAGGAATTGAGTATAGAAATCTTCAATCAGAATCTGGTTTGTTTCTAGGTTGAGCTTGAGGCTTGGCTCGATGAACATGTCATCATCAATGGTCACTCCTTCAGCTTGCAGAGAAAAAATGGCTTTCTGTTGTTTCCAGATTTCAAAAGGCAGTTGGATATTTTCTAGTGAGGCATCAAAGGCAGCGAGGTGCCCATCTTGCCACTCTACGTCGCTGCGTAGAATATCTAAGCTATTGATGTGATTGATCTGAATACCTGCCACATCCCATTCTTTGCTTAGTAGGTTTTGGGTCTGCTTCTGATTGAGTCGTAATCCATCGACGGTCACGTTCACCAACGACCAATCTTGTTGATACTGCTCTGCTTGACCGGAAATCTTGGCGCCACGCCAGTCAAATGAAGCACCATAAAGCGTGCTATCGCTAGGTTTTAAGTCTAGGTCAATCAACAGATTATCGAATGCTTCACCTTGCCAATACAGTTGTGAGGCAGAGAGTTGGGTTTTTCCATAAGGGAGAAGTGAGTTGTCGTTGTTCCATTTTGGGGCGGAGATCTGCAGGTCGATGCCTCGCGCATTAAACTCTGGCGTCGAAAAGTCGAGATTGTTGATGGCCAGCTGGTGGAGCTTGATGTTTGGTTGGGTAAATAAAGAAGTCAGTGTTTTTAGATCGTCTGCCTCTAATTGTAGGCCGCTGATCAAAACAGATTCAAAGACCAGTTTGGCCTCTGTCATCGAGCTGGGGCTGAACCAAAGATCGATCTTGTCGATATACAGAGGTGTTTGCTTTTCTGGTTGGCTTTGGGTAATGCCCATTAAGGTGATGTGATAAGGCGCCTGATACTCAACATCTTCAATGAATACAGGTTGTTCAATCGTATGTTTGATAAAAAAGTTGGCAACATCCGCACGGTATTGGGTCTGCAGGCTTAATAGCAGCGCTGCGATAGTTGCAACGGCGATAGCCAACACAATGCCGAACACCATGAATACCTTTTTCATTCCCTGAAAGCCTTAAATTTCAATAGTCTTAAAACAGAGTGGAACAAAAAGGGTCAAGCATCAACAAAAAAGCCCCTCAAAAGAGGGGCTTGCTACAAAAATATCATTTTAAATTGGGCGTTCGCTTTTGGCTAAGCCCGAGCAGATGGTTGGATTAGTCCAGTTGAGGACCAGCTGCAACCAGTGACTTACCTTCAGCGTTGTCTGTGTACTTATCAAAGTTGTTGATGAAGCGCTCGGCTAGATCTTTCGCTTTGCTTTCCCATTGTAGAGGGTCAGTGTACGTATCGCGTGGGTCAAGGATCGCTGGGTCAACATCGTGCAGCGCTAGTGGCACTTCTAGGTTAAACATAGGGATAACCTTAGTTTCAGCGTTGTCGATTGAGCCATCTAGGATAGCGTCGATGATGCCTCGCGTATCTTGGATAGAGATACGTTTACCAGTACCGTTCCAACCTGTGTTCACTAGGTAAGCTTCAGCGCCAGCTGCTTCCATACGCTTCACAAGCACTTCAGCGTACTGAGTTGGGTGGAGAGTTAAGAATGCCGCACCAAATGCAGCAGAGAACGTTGGCGTTGGCTCAGTAATACCACGCTCAGTGCCCGCTAGTTTTGCAGTGAAGCCAGATAGGAAGTGGTACTTCGTTTGCTCTGGAGTCAGTTTAGAAACGGGTGGCAGTACACCGAATGCATCAGCAGTCAGGAAGATAACCTTTTGAGCGTGACCGGCTTTTGATACTGGTTTAACGATGTTATCGATGTGGTGAATCGGGTAAGAAACACGAGTGTTCTCAGTTTTTGAACCGTCATCAAAATCGATAGAACCATCACCACGAACTGTTACGTTTTCTAGTAGTGCATCACGACGGATTGCATTGTAGATTTCAGGTTCTGCTTCTTTAGATAGACGAATCGTCTTCGCGTAACAACCACCTTCGAAGTTGAAGATACCATCGTCATCCCAACCGTGCTCATCATCACCGATTAGCTCACGCTTAGGATCGGTTGAAAGCGTAGTTTTACCTGTACCAGATAGACCGAAGAAGATGGCTACATCGCCTTTCTCGCCGACGTTTGCACTACAGTGCATTGAAGCAATGCCTTGCAGAGGAAGCAGGTAGTTCATCATTGCGAACATACCTTTTTTCATCTCACCGCCGTACCAGGTACCGCCAATGATCTGAACACGTTCAGTCAGGTTGAAAGCGACAAAGTTCTCAGAGTTTAGACTTTGTTTCTCCCAGTTAGGGTTGGTTGTTTTAGCACCGTTCATTACCACGAAATCAGGTTCGAACGTTGCTAGTTCTTCGTCGGTTGGACGAATGAACATGTTCTTAACGAAGTGCGCTTGCCACGCTACTTCAGTGATAATACGCACACTTAAACGCGTATCTGGGTTAGCACCACAATAACCGTCGATGACAAACAGACGCTTGCCAGATAGCTGAGTTGTTACAAGCTCTTTCAGCTCGTCCCATACTTCAGTGGTAATCGGTTTGTTGTCATTTTTGCCTTGATCTGACCACCACATGGTATCGCGTGTTGTGTCATCTTTAACAATGTACTTATCTTTTGGTGAGCGGCCAGTAAAGATACCAGTATCAACCGCAACGGAGCCTAGTTCCGTTACTACGCCTTTTTCGTAGCCTTCTAGACCCGGCAGTGTTTCTTCAACGAATAACTGCTCGTAGCTAGGATTACGAAGAACTTCGGTAACGCCAGTCAGTCCGTGCTTAGTTAGATCAATTTGTGCAGCCTTAGTATGTTCCATAACGGTCATAGGTGCTCCTTGTAGGATATTTTGTAGGGATTTTGTAATAATTTTTTATTGTTATCTGCTCACCATGCTAGCAACGAGGCTCGGGGGAAACAGGGATACAGCTCAAAAAATATCCATATTAACCTTGGGGTTTTAAGCGCCTCGTCACATATTGGCCCAACTAGTCTATCCTGTACGCAAACCTTTGCGCTAGGGGCGAGAACATTATTAATTGATTAAAATTAAGCGGTGATTTTATTACGAGATGTTACGGAGTTTGCGCTATTTTGATCACAAAAAAGGCCAGCTGAGTGCTGACCTTTTTGGGGTAAATTACGTGTTTTTGGTACGCCGTAAATTAATGAACCGTATTGCTGCCTTTATCTGCCGCTTCTGCGTAAAGAGCATCTACATCATTTTTGTCGAACGAGTAGTTTGTGCCACAGTAATCGCAGTGTAGTCCCACACTACCTTCCGTGCTTAGAATGTCGTAAATCTCTTCTTGAGCAACAGTAATGATAGCCGCAGCGCTTCGATCACGTGAACAGCCACAGAAGAACTCAACCGGTTGAGGTGTAAATACCTGAACCTTCTCTTGGTTGTATAGACGGTAAAGCAGTTCGTTAGCTTCTAAAGAGAACAACTCTTCGTTTTTAACGGTGTCGGTTAGTTGCTCTAGATGCTCGAAATCATCTGGCGTACCTGTGCCGTCAGGCATAACTTGTAAAAGCATACCTGCAGCGTGAGCTTTGCCTTCATGTTCGCCAGTGCGCAGCCATAGACGAGTCTTAAGCTGTTCTGAGTTAGCAAAGTAACCTTCAAGAACGTCAGCAAGCGTTTTGCCTTCCAGACCAACGATACCTTGGTAACGTTCACCTTTCTTAGGATCGATGGTGATCACTAGGTGGCCTTTACCCATTAGGTCGTGTAGGCCTGCATCATCAGCAATCTCGCCTTCAAAGCGAGCAACACCACGGATCTTCTGATCGTGATCGCCATTGATAACTGCTAGAGATACTGGGCCGTCACCTTGCAGCTGCATCGTGATAGAACCTTCAAACTTTAGGGTCGCCGTTAGTAGCGTCGTTGAAACCAGTAGCTCACCCAACAGCTTTTGTACTGGAGCTGGGTATTCCTTGCTAGAAATAATCTGTTGGTACGCTTCGTCCATCTGTACCAATTCACCACGTACTGATAGGTCTTCAAATAGGTAGCGATTTAAAACATTACTTGTAGACATTGGGTCTGCCATTTGGCTATTCCTTCTAGCTTATTGAGTCTTGAACTTGATGATGTCACGACGTTGCTTTTTATCTGGGCGACGTTCTGGTGCTGGGCTATGAGCATTTAGCTTGCGCTGTTGTGCAAACTCTTCTCTTTTTGCCAAGCTTTCGGTGGTTTCTTCATAGAGGGTTTGAGCGATCGGGGCTCCACCACGATGGGCTGAGATTTTCTCGATCGTTACCGTCTTTTCTTCATTACCTTGGCGCAGTGTAATCACAGCCCCAAGTTCGACAATTTTACTTGGCTTGCTGCGCTGACCATTATAGTGGACTTTGCCACCATCGACCATGTTGCGAGCAATAGACCGGGTTTTGTAAAAACGAGCTGCCCACAACCATTTATCGAGTCTGACAGCTTCATTAGCAGTTTTCATATAGGGCTGTGCCTTATTAAGTGAGAAATGAATGCGGTTTAACTGTAACGAACAGTGCGCAACATGTTTTTGATGATGCTTATCACATTAAGTAGAAGCTTAAAGTGGAGGCGGTTGGCATTTTTTTCAAGTCATAATACAAAATAGCCATGTTATGCCGATTTATCGATTTGCTATGATATAGTTCAGGATCTTATTGCTTAAATAAGCTTGGTATCGAACGAATGAATAAAAAAGCTGAAAGTTTAATGATTTGCAGCGTTTGTCGTCATGAAAAGGGACTAGGAAAGTGAACTTTTTAGAGCTCAAAAATCGCGTAGGGAATTCTCCTATGTTGAGCCGCTTATTAGAGAATGGATTTGTACTTCAGCAGAAACTAAGCTTAGCGACCTGTTGTGTATTGATTGCAGCTTCCGCATGGATCTTAGGGCAGCTTGCATGGTTTATCGAACCTGCTGAGCAAACTATCGCGCCTTGGACAGCAACGGCTTCATCGTCTTCAGCACCTCAATCGACCCTTGATATCTCTTCTTTGCAGCAGAGCAACATGTTTGGTGCTTACAACCCAAGCACGCCCGCTGTGGTTGAACAGCAAGTTATCCAAGATGCGCCTAAGACGCGATTAAACCTCGTTTTAGTGGGTGCAGTCGCGAGCTCGAATCCAAAACTGAGCTTAGCGGTGATCGCCAATCGCGGCACGCAAGCGACCTACGGAATTAATGAAGAGATTGAAGGCACTCGAGCCAAGTTAAAAGCGGTATTAATCGACCGCGTTATCATTGATAACTCAGGACGAGACGAAACCTTGATGCTTGAAGGTATTGAGTACAAGCGTTTGGCTGTATCAGCGCCTGCGCCACCTCGTAGCTCTTCTTCGGTTCGTGGTAATAATCCGGCTTCAGCAGAAGAGAAGCTTGATGAAATTAAAGCGAAGATAATGAAAGATCCGCAACAAATCTTCCAATATGTACGACTGTCTCAGGTGAAGCGTGACGATAAAGTGATCGGTTATCGTGTGAGCCCTGGCAAAGATTCAGAACTTTTTAACTCTGTTGGGCTCCAAAACGGAGATATTGCCACTCAGTTAAATGGACAAGACCTGACAGACCCTGCTGCTATGGGCAACATATTCCGTTCCATCTCAGAACTAACAGAGCTAAACCTCGTCGTCGAGAGAGATGGTCAACAACATGAAGTGTTTATTGAATTTTAAAACTTTGCGTCTAACGAAGGACGAAAGTGTAGGAGAAGTACGTGAAGCATTGGTTTAAGAAAAGTGCATGGTTATTGGCAGGAAGCTTAATCTGCACACCCGCAGCCATCGCGAGTGATTTTAGTGCCAGCTTTAAAGGCACTGATATTCAAGAGTTTATTAATATTGTTGGTCGTAACCTAGAGAAGACGATCATCGTTGACCCTTCGGTGCGCGGAAAAATCGATGTACGCAGCTACGACGTACTCAATGAAGAGCAATATTACAGCTTCTTCCTAAACGTATTGGAAGTGTATGGCTACGCGGTTGTCGAAATGGACTCAGGTGTTCTTAAGATCATCAAGGCCAAAGATTCGAAAACATCGGCAATTCCAGTCGTTGGAGACAGTGATACGATCAAAGGCGACAATGTGGTGACACGTGTTGTGACGGTTCGTAATGTCTCGGTTCGTGAACTTTCTCCTCTGCTTCGTCAACTAAACGACAATGCAGGCGCGGGTAACGTTGTGCACTACGACCCAGCCAACATCATCCTTATTACAGGCCGAGCGGCGGTAGTAAACCGTTTAGCTGAAATCATCAAGCGTGTTGACCAAGCGGGTGATAAAGAGATTGAAGTCGTTGAGCTAAAGAATGCTTCTGCGGCAGAAATGGTACGTATCGTTGATGCACTAAGCAAAACCACAGATGCCCAAAACACACCAGCCTTCCTACAGCCTAAATTAGTTGCCGATGAACGTACCAATGCGATCCTTATCTCAGGTGACCCTAAGGTACGTAGCCGTTTAAGAAGGTTGATTGAACAGCTTGATGTGGAAATGGCAACCAAGGGCAACAACCAAGTAATTTACCTTAAATACGCCAAAGCAGAAGATTTAGTCGATGTGCTGAAAGGCGTGTCGGACAACCTGCAATCAGAAAAGCAATCTTCAACCAAAGGCAGCTCATCGCAACGTAACCAAGTGATGATCTCCGCTCACAGTGATACCAACTCGTTGGTGATTACCGCACAACCGGACATCATGAATGCGCTTCAAGATGTGATCGCACAGTTGGATATTCGTCGTGCTCAAGTATTGATTGAAGCCCTAATTGTCGAGATGGCAGAGGGTGATGGCATTAACCTTGGTGTGCAATGGGGTAACCTTGATACTGGTGCTGTGATTCAGTATGGCAACACAGGTGCGTCAATCGGTGGCGTAATGGTTGGTTTAGAAGAAGCGAAAGACACTGAAACGACCACCGCAGTCTATGATGATAATGGCGCCTTTTTGCGTAATGAAACGACCACAGAATCCGGTGACTACTCAACGTTAGCTTCTGCTCTTTCTGGCGTTAATGGCGCGGCAATGAGCGTAGTGATGGGTGACTGGACTGCCTTGATCAGTGCAGTAGCGACCGATTCAAATTCAAATATCCTATCTTCTCCAAGTATCACCGTGATGGATAACGGCGAAGCGTCGTTCATTGTGGGCGAAGAGGTGCCTGTTTTAACTGGCTCGACCGCAGGCTCAAGTAACGATAACCCATTCCAAACGGTTGAACGTAAAGAAGTGGGTATCAAGCTAAAAGTCGTGCCACAAATCAATGAAGGTGACTCAGTTCAGCTGCAAATAGAACAAGAAGTATCGAACGTATTAGGCGCAAACGGGGCAGTAGATGTTCGTTTTGCTAAGCGTCAGCTAAATACGTCAGTGATTGTTCAAGACGGTCAAATGCTGGTGCTGGGTGGCTTGATTGACGAGCGAGCGCTGGAAAGTGAATCTAAGGTGCCGTTCTTGGGCGATATCCCTGTTCTAGGACACCTGTTCAAATCAACCAGTACTCAGGTTGAGAAAAAGAACCTAATGGTATTCATCAAGCCGACCATTATTCGTGATGGTATGACGGCCGATGGTATTACTCAGCGTAAATACAACTTTATTCGTGCTGAGCAGTTGTATAAGTCAGAGCAGGGCCTGAAGCTGATGGATGACGATAATATTCCAGTACTGCCTAAATTTGGCGAAAGCATGAATTACCCGGCTGAACTTCAAGCCTTCATTGATCAGATGGAAACAGAATAATGGCTGAATTGGTAGGGGCGGCACGTACTTATCAGCGCTTGCCGTTTAGCTTTGCGAATCGCTATAAGATGGTGTTGGAGTATCAACATCCAGAGCGCGCACCGATACTTTATTATGTTGAGCCACTGAAATCGGCGGCGATCATTGAAGTGAGTCGTGTTGTGAAAAATGGTTTCACGCCACAAGCGATTACTCTCGATGAGTTTGATAAAAAACTGACCGATGCTTATCAGCGTGACTCGTCAGAAGCTCGTCAGCTCATGGAAGACATTGGTGCTGATAGTGATGACTTCTTCTCACTAGCGGAAGAACTGCCTCAAGACGAAGACTTACTTGAATCAGAGGATGATGCACCAATCATCAAGTTAATCAATGCGATGCTGGGTGAGGCGATCAAAGAAGGTGCTTCGGATATTCATATCGAAACCTTTGAAAAGTCACTTTGTATCCGTTTCCGAGTTGATGGTGTGCTGCGTGATGTTCTAGCGCCAAGCCGTAAACTGGCGCCGCTGCTCGTGTCACGTGTAAAGGTTATGGCGAAGTTGGATATTGCAGAAAAACGCGTGCCACAAGACGGTCGTATTTCTCTGCGTATTGGTGGTCGAGCGGTCGACGTTCGTGTATCAACCATGCCTTCATCACACGGTGAGCGTGTGGTAATGCGTCTGTTGGACAAAAACGCCACTCGTCTAGACTTGCACAGTTTAGGTATGACAGCAGAAAACCATGAAAACTTCCGTAAGCTGATTCAGCGCCCACATGGCATTATCTTGGTGACCGGCCCTACGGGTTCGGGTAAATCAACAACCCTGTATGCTGGCCTGCAAGAGCTCAACAGCAATGAGCGAAATATCCTTACCGTTGAAGACCCAATCGAATTTGATATTGATGGTATTGGCCAAACACAAGTGAACCCTAAGGTTGATATGACCTTTGCGCGCGGTTTACGTGCCATTCTTCGTCAAGATCCCGATGTGGTTATGATTGGTGAGATACGTGACTTAGAGACCGCTGAGATCGCTGTTCAAGCCTCTTTGACGGGTCACTTAGTTATGTCGACCCTTCACACCAATACAGCAATTGGTGCGATCACGCGTCTACGTGATATGGGCATTGAACCTTTCTTAATCTCTTCTTCGCTGCTGGGTGTTTTGGCTCAGCGTTTGGTTCGTACTTTGTGTAACGACTGCAAAGAGCCTTATGAAGCCGACAAAGAACAGAAAAAACTGTTTGGATTGAAGAAGAAAGAGAGCCTGACGCTTTACCATGCGAAAGGTTGTGAAGCGTGCGGCCATAAAGGTTATCGAGGCCGTACCGGTATTCATGAACTGTTGATGATTGATGATTCAGTCCAAGAGCTGATTCATAGCGAAGCAGGTGAACAGGCGATTGAAAAAGCAATTCGTGGCACAACACCAAGTATTCGAGATGATGGCTTGAGCAAAGTTCTGAAAGGGGTAACTTCCCTAGAAGAAGTGATGCGAGTGACCAAGGAAGTCTAGTATGGCGGCATTTGAATACAAAGCACTGGATGCCAAAGGCAAAAGTAAAAAAGGCTCGATTGAAGCGGATAACGCTCGTCAGGCTCGCCAAAGAATCAAAGAACAAGGCTTGATGCCGGTTGAGATGACCGAAGCTAAAGCTAAAACGACGAAAGGTGCACAGCCTTCGACCAGCTTTAAGCGTGGTATCAGCACGCCAGACCTTGCTTTGATTACTCGCCAAATTTCCACCTTGGTGCAATCAGGCATGCCGCTAGAAGAGTGCTTGAAAGCCGTGGCGGAGCAATCTGAAAAGCCACGTATTCGAACCATGTTACTGGCGGTTCGTTCGAAGGTAACGGAAGGTTATTCGCTAGCCGATAGCTTGGCTGATTACCCACATATCTTTGATGAACTGTTTAGAGCCATGGTCGCGGCTGGTGAGAAATCGGGTCACTTAGATGCGGTATTGGAGCGACTGGCTGATTACGCAGAAAACCGTCAGAAGATGCGCTCTAAGTTGCTGCAAGCGATGATCTACCCTGTGGTGCTGGTGGTGTTTGCGGTGACGATTGTTTCGTTCCTGCTGGCAACCGTGGTACCTAAGATCGTTGAACCGATTATCCAAATGGGCCAAGAACTTCCTCAATCGACACAATTTTTATTGGCATCGAGTGAATTTATCCAGAATTGGGGCATCCAATTACTGTTGTTGATCATCGGTGTGATTGTGTTGATTAAGACCGCTCTGAAAAAGCCGGGTGTTCGCATGAGTTGGGATCGCAAGCTATTAAGCATTCCACTGATCGGCAAGATCGCGAAAGGAATTAATACCTCTCGTTTTGCACGAACACTCTCTATCTGTACCTCGAGTGCGATTCCTATCCTTGAGGGGATGAAGGTTGCGGTTGATGTAATGTCGAATCACCATGTGAAGCAACAAGTACTGCAGGCGTCAGACAGTGTTAGAGAAGGGGCAAGCCTGCGTAAAGCGCTCGATCAAACCAAACTCTTCCCTCCAATGATGCTGCATATGATCGCCAGTGGTGAGCAGAGTGGTCAGTTGGAACAGATGCTGACAAGAGCGGCGGACAACCAAGACCAAAGCTTTGAATCTACCGTGAATATCGCATTAGGTATCTTTACGCCAGCACTTATCGCTTTGATGGCAGGCTTAGTACTGTTCATTGTGATGGCGACTCTGATGCCGATGCTTGAAATGAATAATTTGATGAGCGGCTAACCTACCGCTTATAAGACGTTAGTTTTTGGATTAACGAGAAGAAGGACATTATTACCTTCAACTCGCTGTCTGTAATTTGGAGAAAATAATGAAAAATAAAATGAAGAAACAATCAGGCTTTACTCTACTCGAGGTGATGGTTGTTGTGGTTATCCTTGGCGTATTGGCGAGCTTTGTTGTACCTAACCTATTGGGTAATAAAGAGAAGGCAGACCAACAAAAAGCCATCACTGATATCGTGGCGTTAGAGAACGCGCTAGATATGTACAAACTGGATAACAGCGTTTACCCAACAACGGATCAAGGTCTTGATGCATTGGTTTCTAAGCCAAGCAGCCCAGAGCCTCGTAACTACCGCGACGGTGGCTACATCAAGCGTCTGCCAAACGACCCATGGGGTAACGAGTACCAATACCTAAGCCCTGGTGATAACGGCACTATTGATATTTTCACTCTTGGTGCTGATGGCCAAGAAGGTGGTGAAGGTATTGCGGCGGATATCGGCAACTGGAACATGCAGGATTTCCAATAAGCTTCAGCTTATTGTTTGATTCGTTATTGATGCTTGATACGTTATTGATGGTAGGACGTAAACAGATGGAGTCTAAAGGTGAAAACTAAGCAAACACAGCCAGGTTTCACCTTGATTGAGATTCTCTTGGTGTTGGTACTACTGTCAGTAACGGCGGTTGCGGTGATCGCGACCATTCCTACCAATAGCAAAGATGTTGCTAAAAAATACGCTCAAAGCTTTTATCAGCGAGTTCAATTACTCAATGAAGAGGCTATTTTGAGCGGCTTAGATTTTGGCGTTCGAGTTGATGAAAAGAAATCGACCTATGTACTGATGGCGCTTAAGTCTGAAGGCTGGCAAGAAGTCGATTTTGAAAAAATCCCCTCTTTAACTGAACTACCGGAAGAACTCGCATTGTCACTGACCTTAGGTGGTGGCGCATGGGAAGACGATGATCGGTTGTTCAATCCAGGAAGCTTGTTTGATGAAGATATGTTTGCTGATCTTGAAGAGGAAAAGAAGCCGAAACCACCACAGATCTACATCTTGTCGAGTGCTGAAATGACGCCATTTGTATTGTCGTTTTATCCAAATACCGGAGACACCATACAAGATGGTTGGCGTATTCGAGTATTGGACAATGGTGTGATTCGACTGCTAGAACCGGGAGAAGAAGATGAAGAGGAATAACCGTTCTCCTTATCGTTCTCGTGGTATGACCCTTGGTTCTCGAGGAATGACGCTGCTTGAGGTATTGGTTGCACTCGCTATCTTTGCGACTGCGGCGATCAGTGTGATTCGTGCTGTCACTCAGCACATCAATACCCTCAGTTATCTAGAAGAAAAAACCTTCGCGGCTATGGTCGTTGATAATCAAATGGCTTTGGTGATGTTGCATCCTGAGAAGCTAAAAAAAGCGCAGGGCACACAAGAGTTGGCCGAGAGAGAGTGGTTTTGGAAGGTCACGCCAATCGATACTAGCGATGATTTATTAAAGGCGTTTGATGTGAGTGTGGCAACCAGTAAACAAGCTTCTCCAGTGGTCACGGTGCGCAGCTATGTGGTCAAGTAAAAGCGTGGCGTTAGCTAAGAGCAAGTCGCTAAGTAAGAGCATGTCCGCCAATAAGCGTGTGTCTCGTACACAAGGTCTATCTTCGAACGGGAGAGGCTTTACCTTAATTGAGGTTTTGGTCTCGATCGCTATCTTTGCCACGTTAAGCATGGCGGCTTATCAGGTAGTCAATCAGGTTCAGCGCAGCAACGAGCTTTCAATCGAGCGCAGTGCTCGTTTAAATCAACTGCAACGTAGCTTAGTCATTTTAGATAATGATTTTCGCCAGATGGCGGTACGACAATTTCGTACCAACGGTGAAGAAGCATCATCTAAGCTGCTCTTAATTAAAGAGTATTTACTGGATTCCGACAGCGTTGGCATCATGTTTACTCGCCTTGGCTGGCATAACCCACAGCAGCAGTTTCCTCGCGGAGAAGTCACCAAAGTGGGTTACCGCATTAAAGAAGAAACGCTTGAGCGTGTGTGGTGGCGCTACCCCGATACCCCTGCAGGCCAAGAGGGTGTGATTACGCCTTTGCTTGATGATGTTGAAAGCTTGGAATTCGAGTTTTATGACGGAAGCCGCTGGGGGAAAGAGTGGCAAGCCGACAAATCGCTACCGAAAGCGGTAAGGTTAAAGCTAACCTTGAAAGATTATGGTGAGATAGAGCGTATTTATCTCACCCCTGGTGGCACGCTAGATCAGGCCGATGATTCTTCAAACAGTGACTCTTCAAGTAGTAATGAGGGGAATAATGACTCATCGAACTAATAAGTTTGCACTGACAAGGTCTGCCATGGGGCGCAAGCAGCGAGGTGTTGCGCTGATCATTATCCTGATGCTACTGGCGATAATGGCAACCATCGCAGGCAGTATGTCGGAACGCCTGTTTACTCAATTTAAGCGCGTGGGCAATCAACTGAATTACCAACAGGCTTACTGGTACAGCATTGGTGTCGAAGCGCTGGTGCAAGACGGCATTAGGCAAAGCTACAAAGACAGTGATACCGTCAACTTGAGTCAACCATGGGCGTTAGAAGAACAGGTATACCCGTTGGATTATGGTCAAGTTAAAGGCCGTATTGTTGATGCTCAGGCATGTTTTAATCTCAATGCGTTGGCTGGTGTGGCGACGACTTCAAGTAACCAAACACCTTATTTAATTACGGTTTGGCAAACCTTGTTGGAAAACCAAGATATTGAGCCTTATCAGGCCGAGGTTATCGCACATTCAAGCTGGGAATTTGTTGATAGTGATACCCGAACCACCTCTTCATCAGGTGTCGAAGACAGTACTTATGAGGCGATGAAGCCATCTTATTTGGCAGCGAATGGCTTAATGGCCGATGAGTCCGAGCTACGCGCGGTTTATCAAGTCACGGGTGAGGTGATGAATAAGGTTCGCCCCTTTGTTTGTGCTCTGCCGAGCGACGATTTCCGTTTGAATGTGAATACTCTTACGGAAAAGCAGGCGCCGTTATTGGAAGCGATGTTTGCCCCCGGCTTAAGTGAATCGGATGCCAAACAGCTGATAGACAAACGCCCATTCGATGGTTGGGATACGGTGGATGCGTTTATGGCTGAGCCTGCTATTGTGGGTGTGAGTGCCGAAGTCAGCAAAAAAGCGAAAGCATATTTAACTGTAGATAGCGCCTATTTTGAGCTAGATGCAGAGGTATTAGTTGAGCAGTCACGTGTACGTATACGGACGCTTTTCTATAGTAGTAATCGAGAAACAGTGACGGTAGTACGCCGTCGTTTTGGAGGAATCAGTGAGCGAGTTTCTGACCGTTCGACTGAGTAGCGAACCACAAAGCCCTGTGCAGTGGTTAGTTTGGTCGACAAGCCAACAAGAAGTGATAGCAAGTGGTGAATTGTCGAGCTGGGAACAGCTTGGTGAATTAACACCTTACGCTGAAAAGCGCAGTTGTATTGCTTTATTGCCGGGAAATGAGTGCTTAATTAAGCGTGTTGAGATCCCGAAAGGTGCTGCTCGCCAGTTCGACTCTATGCTGCCATTTTTGTTAGAAGACGAAGTGGCACAAGATATCGAAGACTTGCACTTAACCATTTTAGATAAAGATACCACTCATGCCACGGTATGTGGTGTTGAGCATGAATGGTTAAGACAAGCGCTAGGTAAGTTTCGTGAAGCCAATATTATCTTTCGCAAGGTCTTGCCAGATACACTCGCTGTGCCTTTGGAAGAGCACGGCATTAGTGCATTGCAGATAGACCAACATTGGCTGTTACGCCAAGGTAACTCTCAACGCCAAGGTCACTATCAAGCGGTATCGATCAGCGAAGCATGGTTACCGATGTTTTTGCAAAGTGATTGGGTTGTTGCTGATGACGAAGAGCAAGCGACGACTATCTTCAGCTACACCGCGATGCCGAGCGATGACGTTCAACAGCAAAGCGGTGTGAATTGGCAAGCAAAGCCTGCGGAATTGGTGATGTCTTTGCTGAGCCAACAAGCCATTACAAGTGGCGTAAACTTACTGACTGGCACCTTTAAAACCAAATCTTCATTCAGTAAGTACTGGCGTGTATGGCAAAAAGTAGCGATCGCAGCTTGTTTGCTGGTGGCGGTGATCGTCACTCAGCAAGTCTTAAAGGTTCAGCAGTACGAAGCACAAGCCGAAGCGTACCGAACGGAGAGTGAACGTATTTTTAGAAGCGTACTTCCGGGCAAGCAACGTATTCCGACGGTCAGCTACCTTAAGCGCCAGATGAACGACGAAGCTAAGAAGTATGGTGGCTCGGGTGATGGTGATTCCTTACTTGGATGGCTAGCGTTACTGCCAGAAACTTTAGGACAAGTGAAAGCCATCGAAGTGAATAGTATTCGCTACGACGGCAACCGCTCAGAGGTGAGATTGGAAGCGAAAAGTACTGACTTCCAATATTTCGAGACTGCGCGAGTGAAACTTGAAGAGAAGTTTACCGTTGAGCAAGGGCCATTGAATCGTAATGGTGATACCGTATTTGGTAGCTTTACCCTTAAACCCCGTCAATAAACTGCGTAAGGAGATCAGTGATGAGAAATATGATTGAGCCACTCCAAGCGTGGTGGACTTCAATAAGTCAAAGAGAGCAACGATTAGTGATTGGTTGCTCAATTTTATTGGTGGTCGGTGTCGTTTATTGGGGGCTAATCCAGCCACTCAGTCAGCGAGCTGAACTTGCGCAGACCCGTATTCAAAGTGAGAAGCAACTGCTGACTTGGGTAACCAATAAAGCCAACGAAGTGGTGGAGCTGCGAGGAAGTGGTGGGATTGTTGCTAGCCAACCTTTAAACCAATCTGTGCCAGCTTCTATGCGTCGCTTTAATATCGAGCTAATACGCGTGCAACCACGTGGCGAAATGTTGCAAGTGTGGGTAAAACCTGTGCCTTTTAATAAGTTCGTTGACTGGCTAACATACCTGAAAGAAAAACAGGGTGTGGAGGTTGAGTTTATGGACATTGATCGCTCCGATAACCCAGGGGTTATTGAGGTCAACCGACTACAGTTTAAACGAGGTTAATGTGAAACGCGGTTTATCTTTGAAGTTAGGTTTACTTTTTGGCGGCATCTTTATTGTCTTTTTCTCGGTTAGTCTGTTGCTGCATCTACCGGCCTCTTTTGTACTCAAACATGCACCGGCTGTGCGTGGCTTGAATATTGAAGGTGTTGAAGGAACGGTTTGGCAGGGCAGCGCCAATAATATCGCCTGGCAGCGTGTTAATTACGGTTCAGTACAGTGGGACTTTCAGTTCTCTAAACTCTTCCAAGCCAAAGCTGAATTAGCGGTTCGTTTTGGTCGTAATAGCGACATGAACTTGTCAGGAAAAGGGCGTGTTGGGTACAGCATGAGTGGTGCGTATGCGGAAAACTTAGTCGCATCAATGCCCGCTGCTAACGTGATGAAATATGCTCCAGCCATTCCAGTCCCGGTTTCAATTGGTGGAAAGGTTGAGCTGACGATCAAGCATGCGGTTCATGCTCAACCTTGGTGTCAGTCTGGTGAAGGTACTGTGGCTTGGTCTGGTGCTGCAGTCGATTCACCTGTTGGTTCATTAGACCTTGGTCCTGTGATTGCGGACATAACCTGTGAAGACAGTACAATTGCAGCCAAAGGCGTTCAGAAGAGCACTCAAGTAGACAGTGAGTTCTCAGCGAGTCTAACATCTAACCAGCGCTACACATCTGCAGCGTGGTTTAAACCGGGTGTTGAATTCCCGCCAACGATGCAAAATCAGCTTAAATGGTTGGGTAATCCTGATAGCCAAGGTAAGTACCAGTTTACTTATCAAGGTCGTTTTTAGCTAAACGGCTAAGGGTCACTAAATTACGAGATATAAAAAACGGGCACCTCACTGAGGTGCCCGTTTTGTTTGTTCTGAGAATCTAGAGGATATCTGACAGTTAAAGGGAGCAAACTCGCCTAGTCTTTGCCTTGCAAAATTTCTACCCACGGTAAATCTGCATCACCGAGTACAATGAAGTTCGGGTTTTCTAGCGTTTCTCTTTCATTGTACGAAAGCGGTTCTAGTTGAGTACTTAAGATACGTCCGCCAGCTTCTTCAACAATGCACTGCGTTGCGGCGGTATCCCACTCTCCGGTTGGTCCAAGGCGCAGATAACAATCCACAGCGCCTTCTGCGACTAAACAGGCCTTAAGCGCTGCTGAGCCTAGAGGAACCAAATCATAATTCCATGCTGAGCTCATACGGCTAGTGATGCGATTGATGTCCTGGCGACGGCTGATCGCCATGGCGATTGACTGGTTTGGCAGCTCGTGACGATGCGTTTTGATTTTCACGCTGTCATTAAGGTCTGGGATCTTCCAAGCGCCTTTGCCACTGTAAGCGTAATAGCTCACACCTGAAACGGGTGCGTATACCACGCCCATCACTGGCTTGTTATGCTCGATTAGGGCGATAATTGTCGCGAAATCACCACTTCGTGCGATGAACTCCTGGGTGCCGTCCAGTGGGTCAACTAACCAGTAGCGATCCCATTGAGAGCGTTGCTCTAGGCTGATGTCGGCGTCTTCTTCGGATAATACGGGAATATCAGGCGTCAATTCACTGAGTTTTTTTAATATCAGCTTATGTGCTGCAAGATCGGCACTGGTTACTGGAGTGTCATCACTCTTAATGAACTCTTCGTAATCCTTTTTCTCGTAGATCTCTAAGATGAGTTGACCAGCAGAGCGAGCAATCTCAATGACAGAGGGTAGGAGGTGAGACAAATCTTTTGTTATTGGCATAAATGTTCTCTTACTCTTAGAGCGAGCCTGAATGTTCTAGTTATTGTTTAATACACGAAGGCTTAAAAGCAGGGCTGTATTACTCCGAGCCTCACAGAAATCGAGATGTGTTAACAGTTCTTCGGCTTGAGCAAGTGGCCAGCGCACAATATCGAGAGGCTCTGGCTCATCACCTTCTAGCTTTTCTGGGTAGAGGTCTTCTGCAATAAACAGCGTCATTTTGCTAGAGAAGTAAGAGGGTGCAAGGATCACTTCCTTCAGCGGAGTAAGCTTGTTGGCACCAAAGCCAATCTCTTCTTTTAGTTCACGAACGGCGGCTTGATTGGGCTGCTCGCCTGGATCAATTAGCCCTTTTGGGAAGCCGAGTTCATAGCGCTCTGTGCCTGCTGCGTATTCACGCACTAACAGAATATCGCCTTGTTCAGTAATCGGAACCATCATTACTGCGTTGCGGCCGCTGGGCTTCATGCGTTCGTAGGTACGCTCTACACCGTTTGAAAAGCGTAAATCGAGAGACTCGATAGAGAATAGTTTTGATTGAGCGACAGTTTGTTGAGCCAAAATTTCTGGCTTGGTCCTTTTTGTCATTGCGCTCGCTCCTTAGCTCATTGGAATTCTTTCTTATAAAGTCATTCTAATATAGGGGAAATAGAGTTGAGTTCCTAGATCCGAGTTTTCATATCCTGGAATTATTGGATCAGGAACCGATTGCGATCACTTGAATACCTTACTCCAAATGGTAACCCGCCCGTCATTATGAGCATTGAATGAGAAATAGACGGTTCGAAAGCGCTCTGCTGTTTTAAACACAAAAAAAGGTTGATGCTTGCGCATCAACCTTTCGATTGAATCTTTAACTTTCTACCGGCTAAGACTGCATGAATGCTTAGTCGTAAAATGATTAGTAGTAAGAGTGCTCACCGCGATCGTGTTCAGTTGCATCACGAACGGCCGTCAATTCACCTTCGAATTGTTGAAGAAGTTCTTTCTCGATGCCTTCTTTAAGCGTTACGTCAACCATAGAACAACCGTTACAACCACCACCGAATGCTACAATAGCTGCGCCGTCTTCAGTGATTTCTACCAAGCTAACGTGACCGCCGTGGCCAGCAAGCTGTGGGTTCACTTGTGTTTGGATTGCATACTCAACACGCTCTATCAGAGTTGCGTCATCTGATACTTTACGCATCTTAGCGTTTGGTGCTTTAAGCGTTAGCTGAGAGCCCATTTTGTCAGTAACGAAGTCAATTTCAGCTTCATCTAGGAACGGTAGGCTTAGCTCATCTACGTATGCAGAGAAAGCGTCGAAAGAAAGCTTAGTGTCAGACGCTTCGATAGCATCTGTTGGGCAGTAAGAAACACCACACTCAGCGTTTTGTGTGCCTGGGTTTACCACGAACACACGAATGTTTGTACCTTCAGGCTGCTGTGACAGCAGATTGGCAAAGTGAGTTTGAGCTGTTTCTGTAATAGTAATATTTGACACGACGAATACCTGAGTAGATTTGTAGGTTATTAGCGCCATTCTACTCCTGTCAGATTTGTAATTCAGCCCTTTTTTGTTGGATTGCTGTACAAGTAGTGATTCACAGCTTTTATCCAGAGGGCTCAGGAGTGCGGCAGATGCAGTAAATATCAATCCTTTTAACGTCCACTTCAAGTAGTAATTGGCATAATTGATACACAGTACTGCCGGTGGTTACAACATCATCAATTATCGCGACGTGAGAGGGGATAGTTCCTTGAACGTCTTGTTTTCGCAGCGCAAAAGCGCTCTTTAGATTGTGTAATCGTGCGGATTTAGTCAGCCCCTGCTGGGAAGCCGTTGAGCGAATTCGACGAAAGAGCACATCACTTTTAACGCCAAGCTCTTGAGCCGTGTAATTTGCTAGCAGCTGACTTTGATTAAAGCCGCGATGAGTGTATCGGCGCCAATGCAGCGGTACGCTGGTAATCAGCGGAGCAGGATGTTCGATACGTGATGCCAATAGCTTAGATAGATCACGTGCAAACCAAAACTTATCAGCGTACTTCATTTGCTGAATATAACCTGCTGTCGGAAAGGTGTAGTCCCCAACGCAATAGAGACGATGCCAAGGTGGAGGTTGAGATAAGCACTGTCCGCACTGCTCTACTGTGAGCAGTGTTTTTAAACCACATCGTTGGCAGCGAGGAACTGACTCAAAGAGATTAAGACAAGAATCACACCATCGAGGGTGAGCATCACTGTGCGACTTATCTAGCTTGCACAGATGGCATTGAGGTGTGACCAGACGTGGTGTGTGTTTTTGTAGCCAATCGGATAACATAGCTCGTGATGCTTTTGGGTTATGGTGTTCCTTTTGCTCACCATACTGAAAAGCGCGGATTATCGCTGATGGAAAAAGTAGGGAATATTGAGAATGAGTGACGCGTTATATTGGCATGTTTCTGGGCAAGGGCCTGATTTAGTACTGGTTCACGGCTGGGGAATGAACGGTGCGGTATGGCAACAAACCGTTAATGCATTACAAGCTGATTTTCGAGTGCATGTTGTCGATTTACCAGGGTATGGACACAGCGCGCACTGCCACGCTCAAGATCTTGAAGAGATTGCTCAGCAGCTTTTGGCCGAAGCACCAAAGCAAGCGATTTGGGTGGGTTGGTCACTTGGAGGCTTGGTCGCAACGCACATGGCTCTCCATCACTCAGATTACGTGAGCAAGCTGGTGACTGTCGCCAGTTCTCCCAAATTCGCCGCTGCAAAAGAGCCCGTGTTATGGCGAGGCATTCAGCCCAACGTATTAAGCGCATTCACCGAGCAACTGGTTGAAGATTTCCAAACCACCATCGAACGCTTTATGGCATTGCAAGCCATGGGCAGCCCTTCAGCAAGGCAAGATGTAAAACAACTCAAGCAAGCGGTGCTGTCTCGCCCGTTGCCGAACCCTGACTCATTATTGGCAGGATTAAAGATGCTGTCGGATGTCGATCTGCGTGAACAACTGCCTGAGATTTCAGTACCAATGCTACGCTTGTATGGTCGATTAGATGGATTGGTGCCAATCAAGGTTGCGAAAGACTTAGGCACAGCCTTGCCTCATACCGAGCAATACATATTTACCCAGTCTTCGCATGCACCGTTTATGACCGAAGCGGATGCCTTTTGCAGTGAGCTTGTCAGCTTCGCACAAAAATAATTGCTAAATATATATCCGGCTTGGTCGATATATAAGCTAATACCAATCACAGTAAGTAAGTGTTCAAAAATAGCGTAGGTAAAAGGCTTGAGAACAAGGCAGCTTTTTTTTGACAAGTAGTTTCGATAAGTAGTTATTCTACAATCAAAAAATCTAACGCCGTTATCGAGCATTTTAACAAGCTAGGATGATCAGTTATTTACTACGATTGGTATAACACCAACGTGTTGCATGATACTCAGACCTAACTCTCTCCAGAGCTGATTGCGGTAAGTTGGGCTATGCCTGTTGTGCGTTCTCGGTATAACAGTGCTATGGCAATAGTGATGGGCGATTCTTGAGGAGAGTTCGCGATGATTGTGTCACCTGCAACTGCAGTGAGTGTGCCACTAATCGCCCCGTCCGTTAATGTGCAAACAGAGCAAGTTGCGCGTGATAATAGAGTCCGAGAGCCTGTTGCTCCCGCAGTAGCATTGGCGAGAACCAATGCAGAGCGTAAGGTAAAATCAGACGATAAACGAAGGCAGCAGTCGGCTTGGGATCCTTCAGACCATCCAGGTTATGAAATGGAGAACGAGTCAGAGGCCAATTCGGTTAGCCAAGAAGAGCCACAAGACCCTTTTGATCGGCTGTTCAGCTTATTGGCACTGAAAACATACAGTGCTGATCAAGGCAAAGGTTATACCATGCGTTTCCGCCTGCCAAAGCATGTTTTAGATGCGGCGATTCAGGAAGGACAGATGGAGAAACGACGTAAGGTCATAAAGTATCATTATGGTCATGCTGTTGCGCCTCATGCTCCATCAGAGATGCTGGTGGTCTTATAAATCAAAAGTTTACGAGTCAACCAAGCATCGATGTCTTTTTTGAACACATAATAAAAAAACCTGCATACCCTAAGGGATGCAGGTTTTCTGTTTTAAGCACATCAGCTTTTTAGATGAGCTAATGGATTACTTTTTCGCTTTAGCAAAAGCGGCAGCGAATGCTCCACCCATTGCAGCGTTTTGTTGCGGCTCTTCACGACGGCGTTGGCCACCTTGCGAGTTTTGATTCGAGCGGTTTTGTGTACGAGGTGCACTTGAACGTTGAGCACGGTTGTCTTGTCCAGGCTCGTCCTTCATACGCATGCTCAGTGCAATACGTTTACGCTGAACATCCACTTCCATCACCTTCACTTTCACGATGTCGCCCGCTTTAACCACTTCACGTGGGTCAGAGACAAAGCGATCGGTGAGCGCTGAAATATGCACTAAGCCATCTTGGTGAACACCAATATCAACGAAGGCACCAAAGTTAGCCACGTTCGATACCACACCTTCTAAAATCATGCCCGGTTCTAGATCTGAAACACTGTTTACGCCATCGGCGAAGGTTGCAGTCTTGAACTCAGGACGAGGATCTCGACCCGGTTTATCCAGCTCTTTAATAATGTCGGTTACTGTGGGTACACCAAAGCTTTCGTTGGTGTAATCAATCGCATGTAAACCTCGTAAGAAATCTGTATTGCCGACCAGAGATTTGATGTCTTTGTGGTTTTTCTCGGCGATGGCTTTCACCAATGGGTAAGCTTCTGGGTGAACCGAAGATGCGTCTAGTGGATTCTTACCATCCATAATACGTAGGAAGCCAGCACACTGTTCAAAGGCCTTTGGCCCTAAACGAGCCACTTTCTTCAGCGTAGTACGCGCTTCAAAGCGACCATTTTCATCGCGGTAATCTACGATGTTCTGAGCGATGGTGTTAGAAAGACCAGCAACACGAGTTAGAAGCGCAGCAGAAGCGGTATTCACATCAACACCAACCGCGTTTACACAGTCTTCGACAATCGCATCTAGGCGCTTAGCGAGCATAGTTTGGCTAACATCATGTTGGTATTGGCCCACACCGATCGATTTAGGGTCAATCTTCACCAGCTCTGCCAGTGGATCTTGCAGACGACGCGCAATAGATACCGCACCACGAATCGATACATCCATGTTCGGGAATTCTTTTGCCGCTAGCTCAGAAGCAGAGTAAACCGATGCGCCGGCTTCGCTGACAATGATTTTTTGTGCTGTTAGGTTGCCACGCTTAATTACATCAGCAACAAAGCTGTCGGTTTCGCGTGAAGCCGTACCGTTACCAATCGCAATTAAATCAACATTGTATTTACGAACCATTTGCTCAACAACGTGCGCAGATTTGTCGTATTGTTTTTGAGGCGGGTGAGGGTAAATGGTTTCTGTCGCCAGAACTTTACCGGTTGAATCTACCACCGCGATTTTCGAACCGGTACGTAAACCCGGGTCCAAGCCTAAGGTTGCTCGAGGGCCAGCTGGCGCTGCCATGAGTAGGTCTTTTAGGTTGGTTGCGAATACTTCAATCGCTTCGATCTCAGCACGCTCTTTCATCGCACCCATCAATTCTGTTTCCATGTGCATAGAAACCTTGATGCGCCATGCCCAGCTAATCACTTGCTTACGCCATGCATCCGCAGGTGCGCTGCTTAAGGTAATACCGTAGTGATCAGAGATGATGTTTTCGCAGTAAGAACCACGTACACCTTCTTCTTGCTCTGGGTCTGCGTTCATTGCCAGTGTTAGGAAGCCTTCATTGCGGCCACGTAACATGGCAAGTGCACGGTGAGACGGTACTTTGCTGAGTGTTTCGTTGTGCTCGAAGTAGTCTTTGAACTTCTCGCCTTCTTGCTCTTTACCTGTCACTACACGAGCGACTAGCTCTGAGTTGCGTGTTAGGTGTTGGCGAATCTTTTCTAGTAGGTTTGCGTCTTCCGCAATGCGTTCCATGATGATCGCACGAGCACCATCGAGAGCAGCTTTGGTATCGGCAATGCCTTTATCGTTGCTGATGAAGTTCGCCGCTTCCGTTTCTGGATCGTGCTGTGGTTCATTCCACAGTGTGTCGGCAAGTGGTTCTAAGCCCGCTTCAATCGCGATCTGGCCTTTAGTACGGCGCTTTGGTTTGTATGGCAGGTATAAATCTTCTAGGCGAGTCTTGCTGTCTGCTTGAGTGATATCACGCTCGAGTTCTGGCGTGAGTTTTCCTTGGTCTTGAATCGACTTAAGAATTGTTTGGCGACGATCGTCTAGCTCGCGAAGGTATGAAAGGCGGCTATCAAGGTTACGTAGTTGGGTATCGTCTAAGCCACCCGTAACTTCTTTACGGTAGCGGGCAATAAAGGGAACGGTGTTACCGTCGTCAATTAGGTTTACTGCGGCAGTGACTTGCTCAGAACGGACATTCAGTTCTTCAGCGATCAGTCGACAGATAGCTTGGCTCATCCGATGAATCTCTTATTTAATATCATGACAAATACATGGGGGTGAGCGTACGCTTTTTCTAGCTTTGGCTGTGTAATTATCCTGTCAGAAGTCGAATTTCCGTTTCTGATACCCGCTTTGTGCGAGATCTCTTACAAGTGATGTGAGACTAAGTCGCTTTAGACCGATGAAATCGTCTTGATGTTACACTAAGTTGCTGATTTTATTTGATTGTGTGTTTGTGGGCGTATTTCTCACTCGAAATGTTTTTTGGGACTATCTAGGAAACTCGCTCAAATACCGTAATATTTAACTTGTCGACAGGGAGTTGGCAGGAACAGGAAAAAGCCTAATGGACTAGGTATCTTCAGGATGAAGATTTGATTACTTAGGATGAGTGGTCAGCAAGGAAGTAATAATCTCTGGATGAGATTCGCCAGTCAGGATGACAGGCTAGAATGGACACCGCTAGGATGGCGATGAACAAAAAGGAAATTGGTTAAAGGATTTAGCCACTATCAAGGACAGATGCAGGGAGCACCTTATCTCGAAGAGATAAACAGTAGCCGGATTGCTGCGATAGAGACTTAACCCCGCTAGGCGAAAGCCTTGCGGGGTTTTCTTTTATCTGGAGTTTGGGTTTGCTGAACACTCAGTTTATCGCTAAGTGTTTATTAAGTTTGGTTATTCGTTGTCTGCGTAGCGAATCGAGTTAATGAACCACTCTTTGTCGCCTTCCGGTGTTTTTACCGTAAACTCGTCATCTACTTCTTTCTTGAGCAGAGCTCTAGCCATTGGTGAGTCGATAGAGATATAGCCTTTAGCATCGCCGTAGATCTCTTCTGGGCCGACAATTCGAAACTTCTTAATTTCCCCATCATCATTCTCAATTTCGACCCAAGCACCGAAAAATACCTTACCTTCTTGTTGTGGCGAGTAATCAACGATCGTGACATCAGGTAGGAACTTTCTTAAAAAACGCACTCGGCGATCGATCTGACGAAGTAGACGCTTATTGAAGGTGTAATCTGCGTTTTCTGAGCGATCTCCAAGGCTTGCCGCCCAAGTGACTATCTTAGTAATTTCAGGGCGTTTCTCGTGCCATAAGTGGTCATGTTCTGCTTTGAGCTTGTTATAACCTTCTCGAGTAATAAGTTTGGTTTTCATAAATCTGACTTAATGAAATGATGATCTAAGATAGAATATATAGAAAGGCAACATACGTTAACAATTATTTAGGCGACTTTTTCTCCAATAATGTTACATTTTTAATGTCTTATACCAATATACAATTTACCAAGAATGCTTAACCTTAGGTTTAAGCTTTAATAGGTGGAACCATTACATGCAAGAAAACTACAAAATTTTAGTGGTCGATGACGATGCTCGTTTACGTGCACTGTTAGAGCGCTATCTGTCAGAGCAGGGCTTTCAAGTGCGTAGCGTGGCAAACAGTGAGCAGATGGACCGCCTGTTAACCCGTGAAAATTTTCACTTGATGGTATTGGATTTAATGTTGCCGGGCGAAGATGGTCTATCGATCTGTCGTCGTCTACGAAACGCAAACAACTCGCTACCAATCCTGATGCTTACTGCAAAGGGTGATGAAGTGGATCGCATTGTGGGCTTGGAAGTGGGTGCTGATGATTACCTGCCAAAACCATTTAATCCACGTGAACTGCTTGCTCGTATTAAAGCTGTACTGCGTCGCCAAGTCATTGAAGCACCGGGTGCACCAAGCACAGAAGAGTCTGTGGTTGAGTTTGGTGAGTTCCGCTTGAACTTAGGTACTCGCGAAATGTTCCGCGGTGAAGAGCCAATGCCGCTTACTTCGGGTGAATTTGCGGTTCTTAAGTCCTTGGTAACGAATGCTCGTGAGCCAATGTCTCGCGATAAGCTGATGAACATGGCTCGTGGCCGTGAGTATTCAGCAATGGAACGTTCTATCGATGTTCAGATTTCACGTCTGCGTCGTCTAGTTGAAGAAGATCCAAGCAAACCTCGCTACATCCAAACGGTGTGGGGCTTGGGTTATGTATTCGTTCCAGATGGCAAAGCTGTGTAATTCAGCTTAATAAGCTCTACAGTAGCTTTATCGATTCTGTGAATCTTACGGGTCATCTCATTAATATGCGATGGCCCGTTTTCTATTCAGCACAATGGTTTAGAGTTATAGTCATATAACACTTTCTTTATCTTTCTACATCTCGGGTGCCCCATGCGTATACGTAGCTCCTTTACTCAGTCGATAGTGCTTTTCTTAACGCTATTGGTCGCTAGCCAAATTTTTTCTTATTACGCGGTGTTTAACTATGCGTTGATGCCAAGTTTGCAGCAGTTTAATAAGATTTTGGCTCACGAGCTAAACCTGGTATTGGACCAAGGCAGTGATATCGAGATCGATGCGCCATTGCGTCAGCGTGTGCTTGAACAGCTCGGGGTAACCGTTCACGCCAAGGACAGCGAAGCGGCGGGTGAGTATTACCATGCGGTCGCAATCGACCTGATGAGTGAGGAGATGACCAAGGAGCTGGGTTCTGAAACTGAAGTGCGGCTGATCTTGGGTAAAGAGAGCTATGTGCTTTGGATGGACATTGCGCAGTTACCCAACTCTTTAATTCGTATTCCGTTATCAGAGCTGCAAGAAGAGGATTTTGCACCACTGTTTCGTAACAGTCTGATCATGGCGCTGTTGATTGTCGCAGGTGGTTGGCTGTTTATCCGATTGCAAAACCGTCCGTTGATAGCGCTAGAGAAAGCGGCGCAAGGTGTCGGGCGAGGTGATATTCCACCGCCATTGCCAGTTCAAGGTGCACAAGAGATTCGCTCGGTAACTCGAGCCTTTAACCAGATGTCGAAAGGCATCCAAGAGCTAGAAGAAGACCGCGCCTTGTTGATGGCGGGTATCAGCCATGATTTACGTACTCCGTTAACGCGTATTCGCTTAGCGACTGAGATGATGTCACCAGAGGATGCCTACTTAGCTGAGGGGATTATCAGTGATACCGAAGAGTGTAATGAAATCATCAGCCAGTTCATGGATTACCTAAAGCCTGTCGACCGAGATTCATTCCAAGCGGTGTTTGTCGATGATATTGCTCGTGAGGTATCGAGCTCTGAGGGTGGCTACGAGGTTCAGATTGAAACCGATATTCCAGAATCGATGAAGCCAGCGCTAGGTAATCCGATCGCGATGAAGCGTGCTGTGAGCAACTTGGTGGTGAATGCGCTGCGTTACGGTAATGGTTGGGTCAAGGTATCAACTGGTATGACGGCGGATAACAAGCTTGCTTGGGTGACGGTAGAAGATAACGGGCCGGGTATTCCACAAGACCAGATCGGAAAGCTGTTTGAACCTTTCACGCGTGGTGACACGGCTCGTGGTAGCGAAGGAACGGGCTTGGGCTTAGCAATTGTGAAACGTATCGTTAGCCAGCATCTAGGTGCTGTTGTGGTCAATAACCGCAGTGAAGGTGGCTTAAAAGCGCAGATCAGTTTCCCGGTTAAGCCCTAGTTATCATCGGTCCGTTTGATGACGATAAGTTCGGTTCGGGGAACGGTTAAGAGATCCCCGACTCGGTCATTCTTCCCTCTCCGAGGATGACGAATTGCTAACCATGGACTTCTCGCTCTTGCTTGATGAAAGTAACGCACACTAAAAAGGCTTCCTTGAGGAAGCCTTTTTTACGTTTGAATACGGTCTCAGTGTTAACTATGCCTTAGTGTTAACTACGCCTTAGAGTAAACATCGCGTTCACCCAACCAACGGTTGATGATCGCCTTAGCATTGTCTGGGTAGCTATCGTGAATATGACGCGCAATACGCTGCACTTCAGGTATCAAACGTTGGTCACGAATTAGATCGGCGATCTTGAAATCAGCCAAGCCAGTTTGTTTGGTACCGAGCAATTCACCGGGGCCACGGATTTCTAAGTCGCGCTGTGCAATCACAAAGCCATCGTTACTTTCACGTAGCACACCTAGGCGTTTCTGAGCGGTTTTAGACAGCGGAGAGTGATACAACAATACACAATGACTTGCGACCGAACCTCGGCCGACACGGCCACGCAGTTGGTGCAGTTGCGCTAGGCCAAGACGTTCTGGGTTCTCGATGATCATTAAGCTCGAATTCGGAACATCCACGCCCACTTCAATCACGGTTGTCGCAACCAATAGATGCAGCTTGTTCTCTTTGAACTCTCGCATCACCGCTTGTTTCTCGGCGGGTTTCATACGGCCATGGACTAAACCAATTTTTACGTCAGGCAGTTTGCGTTGTAGCTCTTCTGCTGTATCAGCTGCAGCTTGAGCTTCCAGTACTTCCGATTCATCAATCAGCGTACATACCCAGTAGGCTTGTTTGCCTTCATTGAGACACGCATTTTTCACACGTTCAACAATGTCATCGCGCTTGGTATCAGGAATTGCCACGGTTTGAATTGGGGTTCGTCCCGGTGGCAGTTCATCAATAATCGAAGTTTCGAGGTCGGCATAGGCCGTCATTGCTAACGTTCGTGGGATTGGGGTAGCGGTCATGACCAACTGATGTGGGTAGTAGCCTTGCTTTGCGCCTTTCTCACGTAGCTCTAATCGCTGGTGGACACCAAATCGGTGTTGCTCATCAATGATCACTAAACCAAGGTTTTTGAACTCGACATGCTCTTGGAACAGGGCATGAGTACCGACCACCATTTGCGCTTCGCCACTGGCAATACGTGTTAGTTCAGTTTCACGAGCTTTGCCTTTGAGCTTACCTGCTAGCCATCCAACTTGAATACCCATTGCCTCAAACCAGTTGGCAAAGTTAATCGCGTGTTGTTCTGCGAGTAGTTCAGTGGGTGCCATAAGTGCTACTTGTTGACCGTGTTCCAATGCGCGAACCGCCGCCAGTGCAGCGACTAAGGTTTTACCAGAGCCCACATCACCTTGCACTAAACGCATCATAGGATGCGGCTTTTCCAAGTCAGCTTCGATCTCTTTGGTCACTCGTGCTTGGGCATTGGTTGGTGAAAACGGCAGCTGAGCCAGTAGCTTATCTTTAAGGGTGTTTACTGGAGGAAAAGGCATTGCCTTGTCTTGCTGCCCTTTGCTACGAACAGACAACATAGACAGGTTTTGAGCCAGTAACTCTTCCATAATTAGGCGCAGTTGCGCAGGGTGCTTGCCTTCATCAAACAGCTCTAGGTCAATGCCCGGGGGCGGCCTGTGAATGGTATGCAGTGCTTGTGCGAGGGTAATTTGGTGGTCGTATAAACCTGATGGGAGAAGCTCGTTAACTGCGGCCTTGTCGATTAGCTCTAAGGCTTGATCGGTAAGATTACGCAGCGTGACTTGTCTTAGCCCTTCGGTGGTTGGGTACACCGGAGTCAGATTGGCTTCAACGTCTGGCTGTTGCCTCGGCGCAAAGAATTTGTAGTCAGGGTGGACGATCTCAAGCCCCATATTACCGCGCTTGATCTCACCATAAGCATGCACTTGTTTGCCTTCGGCAAAGTTATTCTTCATGCCTGCAGTGAAGTTGAAAAAACGCAGTGTAATAGTGCCATTACCATCACTGATCTTTACTGCGAGCATCTTACGTTTACCGAAAATGGTATCGACGTGCATTACCTTGCCTTGCACTGCTGCCCATAAACCAGCATGCAGTTTTACGATGGGATAGATACGCGTTCGATCTTCGTAGCGCAAAGGCAGGTGAAACAGTAAATCTTGTACGTTGTTAAGCCCAACCTTCTCCAGTTTCTCTGCGACTTTTGCGCCGACTCCAGATAAAGAGTTGAGAGGGATAGCAGATAAAAGCTGTGACATAACAAGGCTCATAAACATAAGAGAGATAATCTATTCAAGCATTTTACTGGATTTTTGTACAGGATAAAGCGAAAGAGCAGATTAGGAGCAGATGCGGGATGCGGGTAAACGAGATGCGAAGGGATAAGAGCAGATGCGGGATGCGGGTAAACGAGACACGAAGGAATGAAGAGCAGATACGGGGTACGAGTAAACGAGATACGAAAAGATTAAAAAAGATGTGGAGCCAAGATGGTGAGTCACGAAGTCTTTTGCTCTTCGCATCTCGCCATCTCGAATCCCTCATCTTTACTTTGATCAGTTCTTACGACGTCTTACTTTCAGCGCGTGTGGCATCACACGTAGCTTTTTCATAATACTTGCAAGGTGAACACGATCTTTGGTGGTCAGCAAGATAGTCACTGTGTACAGGCGTCCATCACGTTCTTCGGTTGAAATACCGTGAATGTTAGAGCCTGTTTTTGAGATAACGTTAGTTAACTCAGCCAGTGCACCTTGGTGGTTCTGCAGATCAACCTGAAGTTCAGCAGTGAACTCTTGGTCGTAATCGTCAGACCATTCAACCGCCATGTATTTGTCTGGTTCTTTCTGGTAACCACGAACGTTTGGACACGTTTCGCGGTGAACCACAAGGCCACGACCTGGAGATACATGGGCAATGATGTGATCATCTGGAATCGGGTGACAACAGTTAGCGAACGTCAGTAGCAGACCTTCAGCACCACGGATTGGAAGTTTCTTCCTCGGTGTGTCGCTGTTGTTTTCTACTTCAGTCAGTTCGTCAGCATCACCAAGCAGACGACGAGCAATTACGATACTCATCAGCTCACCAAGACCAATCGACGCCAGCAAGTCTTCAACGCTTTCTAGGCGTAAGTCAGACAATACATGTTCTAGATTCTCTTGGCCGATATCGGCAATAGAGTGTTCGCCAAGTGCATGATTCAGTAAACGACGGCCTAGCGTGATCGACTCTTCACGACGCATGGTTTTCAGAACCTGACGGATCTTAGTACGTGCACGTGATGTCACCACGTAGTTGAGCCATGCTGCATTCGGACGTGCGCCCGGAGCACTGATGATCTCAATAGTTTGACCGTTCTTCAGCGATTTGCTGAGTGGGTAAGGGTTCATGTCTACACGAGCACCTACACACATGTTGCCGACATCGGTATGCACCGCGTAAGCAAAATCGACCGCTGTTGCGCCTGCCGGAAGCTCGACAATGCGACCCTTCGGCGTGAACACGAAGATCTCATCTGGGAACAGATCAGACTTAACGTTTTCAATGAATTCGAATGAGTTACCCGCGCTTTGTTGCAGCTCAAGTAAGCTCTGCATCCAACGTTGTGCTTTAACCTGTGCGGTTGTGCCATTACTGCTGCGTGAGCCGTTGCCTTTGTAAGACCAGTGCGCTGCGACACCTTTGTCTGCCATTTGATCCATATCTTCAGTACGGATCTGAACCTCAACTGGCACCCCGTGAGGGCCGATCATTGACGTGTGCAGAGATTGGTAGCCGTTGGCTTTTGGTACCGCAATGTAATCTTTCATGCGGCCAGGGCGAGGCTTGTACAGGCTGTGAGCCTGACCAAGTACGCGATAACAAGTATCTGGGGTATCAACCACGACGCGGAAAGCGTAGATGTCCATAATGGTGTGGAAGCGCTGCTCTTTAGTTTTCATCTTGTTGTAGATGGAGAACAGGTTTTTTTCACGACCAAGTACGCGAGCAGGCAAACCGACCTCTTCAAGGCGGCCTTCAATTTCGCTATGGATACGTTGGATCATTTCCTTACGGTTACCACGCGCAGCTTTCACTACGTTTTTAAGTACGCGATAACGGTTAGGATAGAGGGCTTCAAAGCCTAGCTCTTCTAGTTCGGTCTTGATGTTATGAATACCAAGACGGTGAGCTAGTGGAGAATAAATCTCTAGGGTTTCACGAGCAATACGACGCTTTTTGTCAGGACGAAGTGCCCCAAGCGTGCGCATGTTGTGAGTACGGTCAGCTAATTTGATCAAGATAACGCGGATGTCTTGCACCATGGCGAGAACCATCTTGCGGAAGTTCTCTGCTTGCGCTTCTTTGCGATCACGAAATTTAAGCTTATCCAGCTTAGATACACCATCAACCAATTCAGCAACGGTATTGCCAAATTTTTCCTCTAGATCTTCTTTAGTGACATCACAGTCTTCGATGACATCATGAAGCAGAGCAGCTTGCAGGGTTTCGATATCCAGACGCATTTCTGCCAGGATTCTTGAAACAGCTACAGGGTGGATAATGTATGGTTCACCGCTTGAGCGGGTTTGCCCTTCATGGGCGTCTCTCGCTACCACATAAGATTGACGCAGAGCCTCAATTTGAGGCTCTGTTAGGTATTCTTGGGCAACGTCTTTGAGGCTATCGAATAGATACAAATTAAAGGCCCGGAAGGTTAATTAGTTCGAATGACGTTCTTAACGAGTGTGAGCGATGCTGCTTACTGCTGCAAGTTCAGCCGCTTCTTGCTCTTGTTGCTCTTGACGTTCACGAGCATCTAGTACGTCTTTAGTGATAAGACCTTCTTCGATTTCGCGAAGAGCGATAACCGTTGGCTTATCGTTTTCTTCAGGCACTAGTGAATCTTTACCGCCAGTTTGCATTTGACGTGCGCGGCGAGCCGCAATAAGAACTAGGTCGAAACGGTTGCCAACTTTTTCAACAGCGTCTTGAACAGTTACGCGTGCCATGAGGACTCCAAATAGTAATTAACTAATAAATTTTTGATGACGAGAAAGTATACAAGTTTAACTAGATACTTTCTAGATCACCGTATACTTATCTCAATAGAAAATCTAGGGGATCTAGATTATTCCGCTAATAAAGCAGTAAGCATGCCGCTGTATTTCGCTGCTTGCTTATCTTCTTTTAAGCGTTCCGCACGAATGATAGCTCTGAAGTCCATTAGGGCTGCATCAAAGTCGTCATTCACGATCACATAATCATATTCTGCATAGTGAGAAATCTCTGATTTTGCTTCGCTCATGCGTTTCGCAATAACTTCGTCGCTGTCTTGACCGCGAACATTCAAACGACGCTCTAGCTCACCATTTGATGGTGGAAGAATGAATACACTCTTCGCTTGAGGCATTTGTTCACGGATCTGACGAGCACCTTGCCAGTCGATATCTAGGAATACATCGATACCGCGGTTTAGGTTTTCTTCAATCCAAACGCGTGAAGTACCGTAGTAGTTGCCGAACACTTCAGCGTACTCTAGGAATTCACCTTTAGTAATAAGGTCTTCAAAATGATGCTTCTCTACGAAGTGGTAGTGAACACCATTTTCTTCACCAGGGCGCATACCGCGAGTGGTGTGTGAAACAGATACCTTCATTGCGTAGGTTGGATTGGTTTCTAGCATTGCTGAGATCAAGCTCGACTTACCTGCGCCACTAGGTGCAGATACGATGTAAAGAGTACCTTTGCCCATCTGTATATTTCCACTGTTGGTTGGATTGAGTGAAGGCAATAAACCTACACTTTAAAAGATAGCACTGACTCTAATTTTTGTTCCGATGGCGCATCTACTAATTGTGCCGTTGGTTACGTCTATAAAGAGATAACGAGTAAAACTAATAGAAGCAACTGGTGAAAATTAGGTCAGAAAAATGGAGGCGAAGAGTAGCATATTTAGATGATTGAGAACAACTGGCTTGATCGTTATTTATCAGCAAATGATCTTCTCAAAGATCTTTGTATAAATGTAATGACTCGTCATCGGTACTTTTTTATGTGATCTGGACAAAATTTGTTGAAGTTTTAATCTCAATCCTTACAATCCGCGCAAACGATTAAATGCTGTATATATCTAGGGTCTGTTGACCTTTCGCGATGGAGTTTTGTTCGAGAAAAAATCGTTTTAGGCGCGGCAAGGAGTTTGTAGCCTAGTATTCTAAGTAAAGACTCCTTAACAAAGCATAAAACGATTTTAGCCGAACCCTTCGGGCAGCGTTTGTTGGTGATTTCTACTGCGTTATCGACTTCTTATGTAGGCTAGCTACACTTCAAAGTCTCTGCCTTGTAGAAATCCCCAACAACTCGCTGCAAAAATCATCTCGAAGGGCCAACAGACCCTACTAGACTAGATGTTTCTACTACCGAGCCTACCTTGGTGACTACAGTTTTTAGTGTAGAGACCTCTCTATTCTCACAGCATTTGAATCACCAAATTCTTAATTTATTGCAAAGGTTTTGTTGTGAGTACCGATTCCACCCTGAAAGCCCAGAACACCTCTGGCTCGCTTGATTCGATGTTTAAAATCACTGAAAGAAAAACCACGATTGGCACTGAGCTGTATGCGGGTTTCATTACTTTCTTGGCGATGAGTTACATTCTGGCGGTTAACCCAGCAATTTTGGGTGATATTCCAGGCATGGACAAAGGTGCCGTGTTTACTGCAACGGCTCTGTCTGCGGCAATCGCAACCCTAATTATGGGCATTTGGGGCAACTACCCTGTAATGCTAGCGCCGGGCATGAGTATGAACGGCTTTTTCAAAGGTCTGCTGTTAAGTGGATCTGTTGCCGTGCTTTGGAATGAAGCGCTGTTCGGTATCTTCCTATCTGGTATTTTGTACCTTGCGTTCTCATTGACCAATATTCGTAAATCGATGATTGAATCGATTCCTGAAGATTTGAAGTTGGCGATTACCGTGTCTCTCGGACTGTTCATTGCTTTCTTAGGTCTTAAGAATGCGGGCATCATCGTTTCTAACCCATTCGTATTGGTAGGCTTAGGCGACATTTCTGATCCAAAAGTGATCATCGCTTATGTGAGCATCTTCATCGCATTGGGTTGTATGGTTCGTGACATCAAGCTAGCAACGTTCATCTCATTCGTTTCTGCTATCGTGTTGACGATTCTTGCTGACGTCTTCATGGGCACTTCAAACGCACCAATCCCAGAGCAGTTCATTGCTATGCCACCAAGCATGGCTGGCAGCTTCGGCGCTATCTTCGATTTCTCTGCTTTCACGCCAGAGAAAATGTTCGACTTACTGTTCATCGTACTTATCTTCTTGATTGTCGATTTCTTTGATGGCTTGAGCACCATTGTCGGCGTTGGCCGTGATGCGGGTATCATCGATAAAGACGGCAAGGTGCCAAACGCGAAATCGGCTCTAGTAGCAGATGCGGGCGGTACTGTGATTGGTTCAATTCTTGGTACCACATCGATCACTGCTTTCTCTGAGTCTGGCATCGCTTCTTCTCAAGGTGCAAAAACGGGTTTGGCAGCAGTCATGGTGGCTGGTCTGTTCCTAATCTCGCTATTCCTATACCCAATCTTCTCTATCTTCTCGGCTGCAATGGTTGCACCGGCGATGGTAGTAGTCGGCATCTACATGGTAGGTCGTCTTGGTCAGATCAACTGGGAAAAGAAAGAGTCACGCATTGCAGCCTTCTTTACCATCATGTTCACAGTGCTAAGCTTCTCTCCAGCGAACGGTATGGCGATGGGCTTCATCAGCTACGCATTCACAATGGTTGTCGCAGGTAAGCGCAAAGAAGTACACCCGCTTATCTACGGACTGTGTGTGGTGTTCTTAACTTACCTGATTCTGCTTTAAGGCTAATTAGTCACTAAGAAGTCGCTAAGTAAAAGACAAACAGATGGCTCTGCAGTGAATGCGGGGCCATTTTTGTATTTGTTGCTTTTTACCGTTGCTTCTTAATGTTGGTTACCGATGAGTTGATGGCGTTAGCCTAAAGTCGGTGCTTTGACAGTACGCGACTTATATTGATGCATGCTATTGTAGAGACTGGATTAATTATTTTTTGAAGAGTGACTATGCCTTCTCACTTACCTAAATCTTTTAGTAAGCCGTTTTTAAAAGTATTCCACATTATGGAAGCGGTATTGCTGGTGGCGATCACGCTCGCGACCTTGTTTGCGATGGTCGAAGAGTTCATGCATGTCTTCGCTGAACGCCGAGTGCAATTGACCGACATTCTGCTGATGTTTATCTATTTAGAAGTGTTGGCGATGGTTCAGCAGTTTGTGATGAACGGTAAGATCCCAGTGCGATACCCAATCTATATCGCGATGATGGCGATTGCTCGTTACATCACTTTGGGCATGAAAGAACTCGATGCGGTATTGATCGTTTGGTTATCTTTAGCGGCATTTATCTTAGCAGCAGCAACTCTGTTGATTCGAGTCGGTCACCATTACTGGCCATATGTCGATCTCAGAACTAAGCAGCCGGACGAGTAAATTTTTTGAGATCAAAGTCTTACAAATCAAGCCCGGTGACCAAGCTGGGCTTGAATTCAAGCCAACCGAACAAAAAAACATCAATTATTTTCAAATAAAGCTTTACAACCCGACCCAGATCACCAAGAATGGCCTCGCTCTGTTTTCAGAGTTATTAAATGAAACATCAGTTGTAAAGTAAAACCCTTAGTATTGCTTCATTGTTATTCTCAGTGTTTCCCTTGGCTTCATAGATACATTAAATAATTCAAGCTTTCAGCGCATCGCACTTTTGGCGATTAATTTTTTATTTTTATATAAGGGACACATCATGTCTAACAAAACAAACGGCGTAGTAAAATGGTTTAACGAAGAGAAAGGTTTCGGTTTCCTAACTCAAGACAACGGCGGCGCTGACGTATTCGTACACTTCCGTGCAATCGCTTCTGAAGGTTTCAAGACTCTTAAAGAAGGCCAACAAGTGTCTTTCGAAGTAGAGCAAGGCCAAAAAGGTCTTCAAGCTGCAAACGTTGTAGCTCTATAAGATTTTAAGTCGGCGCAGGTTGCAACAGCAACTTGCGTCACTTTCTCTCTCAAATTTGTTTCCCCCCTCAGTTTTACCGCAACACTCTTCTCCATTAGCAACACCCTCTCTAAGTATTCAAAAATCCTGTTTTACGTCCGTTATCTCGTTCTAACTATCGTTGTATCTGTTCTTTGCTCTAACTCAACCTTCTACGTAACAACCAGTCACTTGCTCATCCTGATTACTATTACTGTATCCATAAAAAAAAGCCCCTAAAATTAGGAGCTCATTTTGATCTAATCAACACTGATTAAGCTGATTATTCTTTATCGTGTACAGCTTACAGACTGTTATTCAATGTTTTGGATCTGCTCACGCATCTGTTCGATAAGAACCTTAAGCTCTACGCCTGATGCTGTGATGTCTGTGCTGATAGACTTAGACGCTAGCGTGTTTGACTCACGGTTGAACTCTTGCATCATGAAGTCTAGCTTACGGCCACAAGCGCCACCTTTCTTCAGTACTGCATTTGCTTCTTTCACGTGAGAATCTAGACGGTCTAGCTCTTCTGCTACGTCTGACTTCTGCGCAAGTAGGATAAGCTCTTGCTCAACACGAGAACCTTCCAGTTCGATTTTCGCATCTTCAAATTTGGTAAGAAGACGCTCACGTTGCCACTCTAGGATCTCAGGCATGCGTGCACGAACTTTCACTACTTCTTCAGTGATTGCATCTAAGCGCTGTACGATTAGCGCCTTCATGTTCTCACCTTCACGAGCACGAGCATCAATGAACTCTGCGATAGCATCGTTGAATGCTTCAAGTAGGTCTTTGTTGATGGCATCCATGTCTTGCTCTGGCGTTTCCATCACACCAGGCCAATTCATGACTTGGAATGGGTTCAAACGGCTGTCTTCACCTGTCATCGTCATTACTTGGTTCGCAGCATTGATTACTTGCTGAGCCAAACCTTCGTTAATGCTTAGTTCGCCCTTTGCAGCAGGGTTTGCTTCAAAGCGTAGGTTACATTCAACCTTACCGCGTGCAAGACGCTTACGGAAACGCTCACGCAAGATTGGCTCTAAACCACGGAACTGTTCAGGCATACGGAAGTAAGTTTCTAGGTAGCGTTGGTTTACACTACGGATTTCCCATACTGCGCTGCCCCAATCGCCTTTTACTTCTTTGCGTGCGTACGCGGTCATACTATAAATCATCGAATTTTCCTGTCTTTTATCATTCTGAAAATAACGCGCACGCATAGTATCACGATATGGTGTGCTCTCGAAGCCTGTCGCTTTTCACTGTAAATAGCCTTTCGTGATAAATAGCTTTGAACGGTAAATAGATTTGCACGATAAACTGCTATATAATCTTGCCCCAATCAAAACTGTCTCACCCCTTTCTTAGGTGATGCACTCTTTCGATAGTAAATCACTTCAGACTGTTAATAAGGTAGATACCAATGCGTCCAAATGACCGCGCTGTAGATCAAATTCGTCCAATTAAAATTACTCGTAACTACACAGCTTATGCTGAAGGTTCTGTATTAGTTGAGTTCGGCAACACTAAAGTTCTATGTAATGCGACGGTAGAAGAAAACGTACCGCGTTGGTTAAAAGGCCAAGGAAAGGGTTGGGTAACGGCTGAATACGGCATGCTGCCACGTGCAACGCACACTCGTAACCGTCGTGAAGCGGCGAGCGGCAAGCAAGGTGGTCGTACGATGGAAATCCAACGTCTGATCGCTCGTAGCCTACGTGCTGTTGTTGACCTGAAAGTAATGGGTGAAATTATGATCACTGTCGATTGTGATGTTATCCAAGCAGACGGCGGTACTCGTACTGCTTCTATCTCAGGTGCAAGCGTTGCAATGGCTGATGCTATCAACAGCCTACTAGCAAGCGGCAAACTGAAAAAGAACCCAATGAAAGGCCACGTAGCGGCAGTTTCAGTGGGCATCGTTGGTGCACAAGCACTGTGTGACCTTGAGTACGTTGAAGACTCAGCAGCCGATACCGACATGAACGTTGTAATGACGGAAGACGGTAAGATGATTGAGATTCAAGGTACCGCAGAAGGCGAACCGTTCAGCCACGAAGAGCTGATGCAGCTTTTAGCCCTGGCGAATAAGGGCATTGCTGATATTGTTGAAGCGCAGAAGTCGGCGTTAGCAGAATAGTTTTTAGATAGCTCCTTTTTTAAGGGGCTATTTTTTTATTTTCGTCATATATAACTCTACACCAGCGTTAGCTGCAATTTTTCACCCTAATCACATAGGTCCCCTATGCTCATAGGGCTGAAAAACCTTGCTGCCTTGTTGTAGAGCTATCTATTTAGAAAATACATCATTGTTAGCTTCCTGAGCGATTGGAAGTTAGGAACTGGAAAGTAAATTAATTTAGAGGATGAGCATGAAAGCATATCAACGTGAATTTATTGAATTTGCACTAGAGAAAGAAGTACTTAAGTTTGGTGAGTTTACTTTAAAGTCTGGCCGTAAGAGCCCTTACTTCTTCAATGCTGGATTGTTTAATACAGGTCGTGACCTAGCGCGTTTAGGTCGCTTCTACGCAGCAGCATTGGCTGATTCTGGCATTGAGTTTGATGTACTATTTGGTCCTGCATACAAGGGTATCCCAATTGCAACGACGACAGCGGTTGCACTGGCAGATCACCACGATGTAGATACGCCTTACTGTTTTAACCGTAAAGAAGCGAAAAACCACGGTGAAGGTGGCAACCTTGTCGGTAGCGCGCTTGAAGGTCGCATCATGTTAGTGGACGACGTGATCACTGCAGGTACTGCGATTCGTGAGTCGATGGAAATCATCCAAGCAAATGGCGCTGATTTAGCGGGCGTGCTTGTTGCTATCGACCGTCAAGAGAAGGGCAAAGGCGAACTGTCTGCGATTCAAGAAGTTGAGCGTGACTTCGGTTGTGCGATTATCTCAATCGTTAGCCTGACTGACTTGGTGACTTTCCTTGAAGAGAAAGGCACCGACGCAGCGCATCTAGAGTCAGTAAAAGCGTACCGCGCTCAATATGGTATCTAATGCCTGAAGTTTTGAACCTGATGGTTTAGATCCCTAGGTTTAGAATTTCAAAACGAGAAAGGCCCGAGAGATAAATATCTTTCGGGCCTTTTACTTTTCTATTGAGGTGAGCTGCTTTCTTATCTGAAGATAGGTGCTCTATTTGTAACGAATGCCGCGTTCAGCTTCTGGGTCTTCCATAGTCTTAAAGCGCTTGTGCAGCCACATCCACTGTTCTGGTGCTCTTAAGATAATCTTCTCAAGGTAGCGGTTCATGTAGGCGGCAGCCGCTTTCTCATCTTTCTGCGGGTAGTTTTCTTCGATTGACTCATCAGCCATGATTTCATATTTGCCGTTGGCATTTCTAAAACCAGACCCCGGAACAAGTGCACATCGGCTGGTGTAAGCCAGAATACTGGTGCCTGTTGTGGTACACGCATCTTCTACTGCGAAGAAAGGCACAAACACAGATTTGTTACGACCGTAATCATGATCCGGTAGGTAGAAAAGGATCTCACCCTGACGCAGGATTCGAATCATACGCTTCACGTCTTTACGGTGAATCAGGCGGTTGCCGTTCTGAGTACGACCACGGTATTGAATGAATTCATAAGCCGGATTGTTGTGCGGGCGATAAACACCTAAACCTGAAATACCGAGAACAGCCATTGCTCGCGCAGTGATCTCTAGGTTTAAGGCATGCACACAGCATAGAAGAACACCTTTACCGTTAGCTTTGTGCGTACGCAGTGTTTGGGTGTCTTTATCTACTAGGATGCGCTTGAAGCGCCACGTAGGCCAAAACCAGGTAATGCCGGTTTCGATGAGTGCCATACCTGTGTTCTTAAAGTTCTCACTGACCATTGCCGCGACTTCATCTGCTGGCTTGTCTGGGAAGGCGAGCTCCAAGTTACGTGTTGCTACCGCGACGCGCTTTTTACCATAGCGAGCACCCAAAGAGCCTAACGATCGGCCTAACAGCAGTAAGAGGCGATAAGGGAGAACGTTAACAATAAGCGCCAATAACCCAAAACCAAACCATACACCCCAATATTTAGGGTGAAGTAGAGCTAGAGTAAAAGGCGGCTTAGTAATCACGTGTTGTGCTGTGCCGTTTGCTGAAGAAGTTTTCGTCGTCATAACCATCACTTAAGATTTGATTGCCACTTAATTTGATTGCTACTTAATCTGAGCGCTTAGCAGTGCCCAATAAGCATCGAAGTTTTCTGTCGGTTGATATTTGAAGTCTGAGCGAACAAATCGATTCAAGCTGCCTTCAACTTGACCTAGCAGCTGAGCGGCTAAGATTTTCTCATCAACCGGGAATGATTTCCCTTCACGAAGCTTTCTTTCACGCAGGATCTGGCGAAGTTGCGTCTCAATGCGTTCGAAAAGTTGGTTGATGCGATCACGCAGGCGTTCATTTTCAAACATTAGAGCATGACCAGATAAAATTCGAGTCAGGCCTGGGTTACGTTCTGAGAAAACTAAGATAAGTTGTAGCACTAGGCGTATGCGCTCTAGCGTGTCTTTCTCTTCATCCAGAATGCGGTTGATTCGAGACATCAACGCTTCTTCAATGAACTCGATTAGGCCTTCAAACATGCGAGCTTTGCTTGGGAAGTGGCGGTATAACGCAGCCTCAGAAACACCCACTTGCTTGGCTAACTTTACCGTTGTGATACGAGAAGCACCTTCGGTCGATTCCAACATTTGTGCGAGAGCTTGTAGGATTTCTTCACGACGGTTTGATTTTCGAGCACCAGCCATCTATTTACTTCCTTTCCTAAAGATGAGGATTGAGTGAAGAAGGATTATAAACACCATTCAATTCTGTTTCCTAGTTTTGTAAGCCCTAGGTCAACAGAATCGAGAGGTGTCAGCAGATTATCAGAGCAAATTTGTGCGTTTATACATTAATAAGCTGTTGGATCTGATCGAGGATCTGGAAACCAAGTGTGTCTTTGCTCTCCAGTGGTAGAGATTTATCGCCGCCTTTCCAATAAAGGTGCAGCTCATTGCTACTGCTATTGAAGCCTTGGCCTTCAACTGAGACGTCGTTGGCGCAGATCATATCGAGGTTCTTTCTTTCCAGTTTACCGCGTGCGTACTTCTCAACATCTTGAGTTTCTGCTGCGAAGCCGACAGTAAATGGGCGACCTTCGGTCATTGAAGCGACAGAAGCGACAATATCTGGGTTTTTAACCATTTGAATGGTCATGTCGTCTTTACCGTCGACCTTTTTAAGCTTTTGGTCTGCGATGGTCTCAGGGCGATAATCGGCAACCGCGGCGCAGCTGATGAAAATATCATGTTGAGAAGCGTTTGCTGCAACCGCATCAAACATCTGTTGAGCGCTGTCGACATCGATACGATTAACCTTATTTGGTGTCGCGAGTGATACAGGGCCGCTGACTAGAGTTACTGTTGCGCCTTGTTTCGCTGCCGCTTCAGCCAGAGCATAGCCCATCTTGCCCGAGCTGTGGTTGGTAATGTAACGCACAGGGTCAATGGCTTCACGAGTTGGACCCGCCGTGATTAACACAGAGCGACCAGCAAGAGGTTTAGGTTGGAAGAAGTCTTCACAGCGGTGCACGAGCTGCATAGGCTCTAGCATGCGACCCATTCCCACATCACCACACGCTTGTTCGCCAGCCGCCGGTCCCCAAATCTCACAACCACGACGTTTTAGTGTTGCGATGTTCTCTTGAGTGGCAGGGTGGCTGTACATCTGTTGGTTCATTGCCGGAGATACCGCAACTGGCGCATCGGTTGCTAGAACCAAAGTGGTCAGTAGGTCGTTACCCATGCCAGCTGTCATGCGAGCAATCAGATCAGCGGTTGCTGGCGCTAGTAATACCAAATCAGCCCATTTTGCGAGCTCAATGTGCCCCATGGAAGCCTCAGCAGCAGGATCAAGCAAACTATCAGACACTGGCCTTCCAGAGACGGCTTGCATGGTGAGAGGAGTAATGAACTCCTTGGCTGCATTCGTCATCACGACTTGTACTTGTGCTCCACGTTCAATTAAGCGTCGAGTCAGTTCGGCACATTTATACGCAGCGATACCACCACTAATGCCAAGTAGGATTTTTTTCCCAGCCAGGCCTTGTAGGTCAGCGTTATCCAGTTGATTAACCAATGTTTGCATGATTCTGTTCCTTAATTTCTCTGCGACTTACGATATCAGAACAAAGGATAAGTGCCTAGAAGCAGAACTCGAACAGAGTTGACGCTCATCAAGTTGGTGTTATCAAACTTATCAATTACACGATTTTGTTAGTGTCTCGTTTCCTTTGATCTCTATCGAAGGATCTCTGATTACGATCTCATTAAGGTGATGGGTTGTGTTCATGACCAATGATTGTCTTTATATGCCAATAGATAAAATACCTGCCGAATCGATGCCGAGAGAAAAGTTGTTAAATAGAGGGCCTGATTCTTTGAGTGATGCTGAACTGCTCGCGATATTCCTGCGAACAGGGACACAAGGAATGAACGTCTTGGAACTCGCTGACAAGTTGATCAAAGACTTTGGCTCGCTCCGTCATCTTTTTTCAGCAACGCAGGAAGAATTTTGTGCCCATAAAGGGATGGGGCAGGCCAAGTATGTTCAATTACAGGCTGTGTTAGAGATGACACAGCGCTATCTAGCAGAGACGTTATCTCGTGGAGATGCGCTTACGAGCCCTAGCCATACTAAGCTTTATCTTTCGAGCATGTTGCGTGATCGCCAGCGAGAAGCCTTCTATATATTGTTCCTCGATAACCAAAATAGGGTAATAAAGGACGAGGTGATGTTTGAAGGAACCATCGATGCCGCATCGGTTTACCCGCGGGAAGTGGTTAAACGGGCACTTCATCATAATGCGGCGGCATTAATCTTAGCTCATAACCATCCTTCAGGTGTTGCTGAGCCCAGCCAAGCGGATAGGCGGATTACACGCCGATTAACCGACGCATTAGCGCTGGTGGACATCCGAGTTCTCGACCATTTTGTCGTTGGAGATGGTGAAGTTGTCTCTTTTGCAGAGCGTGGATGGATTTGAATCACATTTTAGGTTGTTAGTTGCGTTAAATCTGCTATTATTCCGGCCACATTTTTAGACCTAAAATCAGCTCTGATTACTCAAGCAAGCTGCGCTGCACAAAAAAAGATCACGAAATCCGTAAAAAGGATCTGTTCGGGTCTTGAGCAATGCGTGTCAAGTTAGTATAATGCGCGACCTTTGATAGCCTTGTATGGATTTTCCATAACGGTTTTTACCTTCTATTTTAATTGATAGAGAGGTTCGGCCACCAAGGTTGATATCGAGCTGAAACGATTGGAGAAGACATTCATGTCCCGAGTATGCCAAGTAACTGGTAAGCGTCCAGTAACGGGTAACAACCGTTCACACGCACGCAATGCTACTAAGCGCCGTTTTCTGCCGAACCTACAAACTCATCGTTTCTGGGTAGAGAGCGAAAAACGTTTTGTTAAACTACGTCTAACTGCTAAAGGCATGCGTATCATTGATAAGAAAGGCATCGATGCTGTTCTTGTTGATATCCGTGCACGTGGCGAAAACGTTTAAGAGGAATTAAGCAATGGCTAAAGGCATTCGTGAGAAAATTCGTCTAGTATCTTCTGCAGGTACTGGTCACTTCTACACAACTGATAAGAACAAGCGTAACATGCCAGGCAAATTTGAGATCAAAAAGTTTGATCCAGTAGTTCGCCAACACGTTATGTACAAAGAAGCTAAAATCAAGTAATTGATGCTTTTTTTGCTCTTCTTCAGTAGAAGAAAGAATTGAAAAACCCAGTTTAATCGCTGGGTTTTTTTATATCTACAATTTGAGGAACTCAATTATTCTTGCTTGATATAGCCTCTGATAGATAGAAATCTGTACAACATAGAAAGTATTGCCACTTTCACGATATACTGAATGTTCAATAGGTTAGATGAGCAGAATCAGATGAGATATCGTGGACGCCGGTGGAACAACATACTCATGTTCAGTGTGATCGCTTTTATTGGCGTGTTAAACCTTCCAACATTGATCAAAGCGTACCTTATCGAGCCTGAACCGCAGGTTGATAGCCCTTATCCTTATCTCCTGAACCCAACAGCAAAGCTTCAAGCGTTACACTTTGCTAAGTGGTCTGTCATTCAACAAGATAATCAATGGGTTTACCAGTTCGAAGATACTGACTTCCCTCAAGCCACCAATGCACAAGAGCTGTCACAACGTTGGAAAGAGCTTGTGGGCACGGAAGTCGACTCACAGACCTACACAGACCTTACGCCTCGGTTAAAGACACCGCACACCATCGAAGTATGGTATCAAGACCAAGAAGAGCCCCAGCGTATTACCTATTATCAATTGCCTGAGTTCTGGTTGTTAAAAAACTGGAATGATCAGTGGTTGGCGATGTCTATTGAAGAGAGCTACCTGTTTCCAAGTTTTAGCTCGAAACCTTCATTTAAATCAGACAAGCTATCTATATCAGACAAACCACCTAAATCGGACGACTAGATTATGCCTGAATTACCCGAAGTCGAAGTAAGCCGCATGGGGATCTCGCCTCATTTAGTTGGCGAGACCATTAAAACCCTTACCTTTCGCACGCCTAAGCTGCGTTGGGATATCCCACAAGAGTTAAAAGCATTAGAAGGGCAGGTGATTCGCTCTATCTCGCGTCGCGCAAAGTACCTATTGATTGAGACGGATACTGGCACTGCCATTGTTCACCTTGGTATGTCTGGCTCACTACGCGTATTAGACGCTGACTTTCCAGCAGCCAAGCACGATCACGTGGATCTTAAGCTCACCAATGGAAAAGTACTACGCTACAACGATCCACGTCGTTTTGGCGCTTGGCTGTGGTCTGCTCCCGACGAAACACACCCTGTGTTACTCGGTTCTGGCCCTGAACCACTAACCGATGACTTCAACGCTGACTACATTGCTGAGAAAGCAGAAAAGCGTAAAGTAGCCGTCAAGCAGTTCATCATGGACAACAAAGTGGTGGTTGGTGTGGGTAATATCTATGCCAATGAAGCGCTATTTGCTTCACGTATTAGCCCTTTGCGCCCTGCAAGCAAAGTGACAAAACAAGAGTGGGCCTTGTTAACCCAAGAGATCAAACAAGTGCTTGCCACCGCCATCAAGCAAGGCGGTACAACACTAAAAGATTTCGCACAAGCAGATGGCAAACCGGGGTATTTTGCCCAAGAACTTCAGGTTTATGGTAAAGCTGATGAAAAGTGCCCTAATTGTGAAGCTCTGATTCAAGAGCTAAAAATCGGACAGCGCAATACGTTTTATTGCGAAGAGTGCCAAAAGTAAACAAAACTGAATAAAAATCTTGATTGCTGTGCACAAAAGCGGCTCAATGATATACTTTTGCAGTATTTAACCGCTTCAGACATATTTGCTATGATAAATCGCCAGACAAACTATTATCACCTTCTTAAACTAATTGCCTCACTAGTTGTGATGGCAACATGCTTGCTTTCTATTTCACGTGGCATGTTTTTACACTTGATTGCAGATGATGTATTGCTCAAGCAACACAGTGACGATATTTTCCAAGCGTTCTTTGTTGGAGCAAGATATGATTTAAAAGTGACAGCAATAGGTTTTGCTCCCATCTTTTTAACTGGTTTGATTACCGCGCAATTTCAAAACGTTTTTGGTGTTTGGAGAAAGTGGGCACCATATTACTCATTAGTTATTTTCTTTTTAATAACCGCATTCTCGATCGGCAATTACTACTATTATGTGACGTACGGAAATTACATAGACCTTTTTGCATTCGGGATTTTCGATGATGATACGTCAGCTATTTTGGGAGATGCTTGGAGGAGTTATCCTATTGTCTGGTCTTTCTTAGGCTCTATAGCAATTGCTTGTTTTTTTATGTGGGTTCATAGAAAGCTTGACCATAAGCTAATTAGTGGTTCTTCTTCAAGAAAACCTAAAGTCTGGCAAACGACAGTAGTTGTTATCTCGGTTGTTGCTGTCTACTTTGTGGCAGCTAGAGGTTCGATTGGCTCATTACCTCTCAAACGGTACCATGCAAATGTTTCCCAATATAAAGCCCTTAATATTGTGACGCCCAATGCATTTATGGCTATTGATTGGGCTCGATCAGATTACAAGGGCCAATCAAAAATTGAGCCTGTTGATAAGAGCGAGCTAGAACAACAGATGCTACAAGTGCTTGGCCAAACAACACCACATTACCCGCTGCCTATCAATCACTATTTAGAGAAAAACCAACCACATGTTGTAATGGCATTGATGGAAAGTATGGGCACCAATGTTCTGTTAGAAGATGACCAAGGCAGAAACGATATGCTAGGAGCGCTTCGTCCTCATTTTGAAAATGATTTTGTATTTGAAAGGTTTGTATCTGGTGGTAGTGGCACACTTGAAAGCATCATGATGATGTTGTTTTATAGCCCGATCCCAACAATTGCTCATAACAATTATCAAAAAGTGGCTTTAGAAAGCTCTGTCGTTTTGCCATATAAAGAAGCTGGCTATGAAGTGATTTTTTTGACTGGGGGAAATGGGATGTGGCGAAACCTGTCGAATTACCTTCCGGTGCAGGGGTTCGATAAGGTGCTAGATGAAAATGATATCAAAAAGGCCATTCCAGATGCTGCTAGTCAAGCATCAACATGGGGAGTTCCTGATGAGTATACTTTTCAATATGCAGAAGAGTTGCTAAAGAATGCCACTCAGCCAACCATGCTGTATATCTTAACTGTGACAAATCACCCTCCGTATAAAGCGCCTTCTGGCTACAAGGCTAGCTCAATAACGGTTAGCGATAGGTTAGATGAGCTTATGGGGCCTTTAGCAAAAGATGCTGACGCCATGTTGAAGACTTACCAATATGCTAACGATTCGCTAGGTCGATTTATTAGCAGTATTAAGCACTCTTCATTAGGCCAAAAAACTTTGATAGCAGCAACTGGTGATCACCGCGCTCGTTCGATTGCGACAACACGGAAGGATGAAATTGCTGTATCGGAAGGCGTTCCCTTTTATATGTATGTCCCACCGAAAATTTTAGACCAAGTTGAATATAACTACGATCCCCAAAGAGTAGGTTCGCACAAAGATGTGTTTCCAACACTATACCATTACAGCTTGTCCGGTAGAGAGTATGTGTCTTTGGCTGGTAATAATATGCTGAACAGCTTAGATATAAATGAATTTGGTTACAATCAATCTCGAACTATTACTCCAAATGGTGTGTTTTTTAATGATGACCCCACTCTAGTGTACCCTTGGCGAGATGGAGCCCAGAATGAACTAAGTGGAAAAGAAAATACGGACTCTAATATTATTGGATATAAAGTTCTTTTAGATATGTATTTGAGAAGCTTAGTTGTTAAGTGATTAAGCGAGAAATAAAAATAGAGGGTTCACTTTATGCTACAAGAAAAACATTTGATTGTTGGATACAGCAGTCATATCTTTGTAAATTTGTATATAGACATGTTGATTAATAAGTGTGCCATTCATAAAAAGAATTTATATTTTTTGACATTGGACAATAATGTTATAAAAAATTCAATCATTGAAAGCAAATATTATAAAGAATTCTCTCTAGAAGAGATATCCTCGGCTAAAAGCATTACATTCATATCATTGAATAAAAATAATAGTTTTTTATTCAATGATATTTGTTCTTTCAATGAGACTTCTATCGAAAAAATATACGTACATTTAACCGAAGATGAATTAACTCGTTGGGTTAAAACTAAGAGTAAAAATGGTTTTTTGAAAGTAACGCCTCGTAATTATATGTCTGATGATTGTATAACAGTCTTGAAAAAAATAAGAAATTTCATAGCAGCAGAAAAAGCATTTAATCAAGATTTACAATATGTTTTAGAAAGGAGTGATTTTAACATTACGGATGCGCGAGATGCATTCTCTGTTATGCCGACTAAAGAATTAGAAAAATTTCAAGAGTTGTATAAATTAAAATCACAGGCGATAAATCCCGAGGAAAAAATATTAATAGGAGCTAAACGTGGGGTGTTTACACTTTCTGAAACTATTAGTATTTTAAATGATCTTGATAAAAAAGGTGCTTTGCTAGATTACAAGTACATGATATTTACTTACAATAAAAGGCGGAAATATAGAATTCTTCTGGATGTTTACTGTGCCTACTTAAGATTTTTCAAAAGGAAAAATATTGATATTAGTTTCCCAACAGTAACGAATGGTGTTACGTACAACGCCCTAGTTATGTCTTGCAACCATATAATATTGCAAGACAGAGGTAGTATGACAACAATAAAGGAGTATATAAGAATGGAGCGGGGTATAGTGCATGTGCGAGATAAATCACGAAATTATAGAGAGCTTACTGAAACTATTGGTGTACAAGTTGAAAGTTATCAAAACTTTTCAGAATTGGCTTCAAATATTGTAAATAGTAAGATAAATATCAAGGAAAACAGTCTACTTGTAGTCAATTTCTTTAATAAGAGTTTTGAACGTTTAAGAAAGGTTTACTCTTGATAAGTCTATTTTTAAGTTAAGATTTTTGTTATGAATATTGCGGAATTAAAATTATCTGATGCTCTAGAAATTGCACGAGGTTCTGAACGCGTGGTTTATGTTCATCCAGAAAACCCAAGTTTGTGCATAAAAATTCGATACCAAACTAAACGGTCAAGAAACGAAAGTGAACGTGAGTTCTCTTATATGCAATCACTAAAGAAAAGAATGGATATTTCAGATTTACCCTTTGCTTTACCTATAGAATGGGTGGACACTAACTTAGGCTGTGGCTTGGTGTGTCCATTAATAAAAGGCGAAGATGGAAAGATAGCTAAGAACTTAGCGAAAGATCGAACTCATCCTAAGCTTGAGTTACTAGTCGATGAATTCTGCCGAAAGCTTATATCAAAAAAAATATCTGTCATAGATCTTGTATCAGGTAATTTAGTTATTGCCTATTACCAAGGAAGAGAGCAGGTTGTGATGATTGACGGTTTTGGTTTTACTAATGACTTTCTTAAACTCCTCTACCACATATCACCTGCCATCACTCAAAGGCAAACTCAGCGCAGAGTTGCTTTGCTTAAAAAGAGATTTGGTTTCAATTAGTTTTAGTAAAGGGCGTAATTATGCAAAAAATTCTTGTAGTACGTAATGACAAAATTGGTGATTTCATGCTCGCATGGCCAAGCTTTGCAATGTTAAAGGTGTCCTTACCTAATACTCATATTACTGCATTGGTTCCTAAATATACTGTCGCGCTTGCGGAACTTTGCCCATGGATAGACTCAGTATTGCTCGATCCAACAGAGAACTCGAGTAAAGAAGAACAAAAAAAACTGTTAGAAAAAATAAAGACTGAAAAGTTTGATGTTTCAATTAACTTCTTTTCAACAGCATATAACGCCAAGTTAGTGTGGAAAGCTAAAATACCTTATCGTTTGGCACCTGCAACCAAGTTTACCCAAATCCTATACAACAAACGAATTGTTCAGCGTCGTTCTAAATCATTAAAATCAGAATATGAGTACAACTTAGACTTAGTTCGTTCTTTTCTAGATGATATTAATAAACCGATCGTAGAACCTAGTACCCCGTATTTAACTTTTTCTGAGAGTGAACTAATTACTCAAAAGAACAAGCTTGCTGAAATACTAGAGCTTGATAAAAATAGGTCATGGTTGTTTGTACATGCTGGAACAGGTGGATCAGCTAACAATTTATCACTTAACCAATACAGGGATCTTATTGCTGGCTTGGCGGCAAAGTTCGAAATAGTACTTACAGCTGGCCCTGGAGAAGAAGGTAAGGCACAAGAACTGAAAAATTTGTTAGCTAAAATAGACGTTGAAGCTCGTGTTTATGACAAAAATGACGGTTTGGTAGACTTTTCTCGCTCGCTAGCATGTGCTGATTTATTTACTGCAGGGTCAACAGGCCCATTACACATTGCTGCTGCTCTTGACGTACCTACAATTGGGTTCTTTCCGAGTAAAAGGTCAGCAACACCTTTACGTTGGCGTCCATTAAACTCAGTTGACACGCATATCGCCTTTTGTCCTCAAAATGCAAGCAGTAGAGGTGAACAAGATGATTTGACTCGCATAGATATTTCATACGTGCTTGAAACAATAGAGCCATGGATAAGCAATCTAAAGTCCTCAGTTAAAGGAATGTAACTAGATTTTATCTTGATCAGACTGAGATCGTGTATGGGTTCTCTCCCATAAATCGGCATATTTTACAAAGGTGGAATGTGCCGATAATAAAGAAATGAGTAAGCCTTGCTTACCATCTAAAAAGCCAGCTCTAAGGAAATACATCTTTATAAAACATCCAACAGAGTGAAAGAGACCTTGAGTTAAACTTGCTGTCTTACCTTGTTTTTCTCGTTGATCTGCCCAAGCTTTCGCATAGCCAGCTGATTTTAAAAGGTAATGATTCATATCATTATAGGTATAATGCACAAGGTCTCCTTGTAATATCTTCACTTGCACATCTTTTGTAACGTAAACCTTTTCGTGTACTAGAGCGTCATTATAGCCTGTTAAACGGGTGCGATATAAGCGCAAAACTTTATCTGGATACCAACCACAATGGCGTATGTATCGACCAAAAACCCAGCTTAATCGAGTCAATCCATATACAGTGTTTGAATTGTCAGAATTGACCGCCTCTAAAATACTCAGTTTTAGTTCAGGGGTAACTCGCTCATCTGCATCAAGCCAAAGGACGTAATCCGATTCGACATGCTGTTGTGCAAGTTGCCTTTGCATCCCAAATCCAGGCCAATCAAAATTAACAAAAAACTTGTCCGTAAAACTCCTAGCTATTTGCTCAGTACCGTCGGTGCTCCCTGAGTCTAGAATCACTATTTCGTCAACCCAATCACTGACTGTATCTAGGCATGCTTTTAGGTGTTGTGCTTCATTTTTTACGATAAGAGCTACCGCAATTGTTGGTTTACTTGCCATTTGAGTTCCTGAGCTAATCTTATCGCAATAGGTTTAATTCTTGGGTGACTTTATCAAACATTTTAATGACCGAATCAGAAGAGATTCTATTCATCGCATTTTTATCTTTTGCACGTGCTCGCCAGCTTAATTGGGTCAAATCTTTGCCTGTCTCCTCTAAAATGGCTTCCTCATAGGCTGAAACTACATAGTCTAGGTAACGGAATGGCCCGGTTCGATTGGGGTTGTGATGAGCATACAAACCGATAACCGGCGTTGCCATTGTATTTGCCATGTGAGTAGGACCTGTGTCAGGAGCGATGATTAAATCAGCCTTATCAATGAGAGCAAGCATCTCTTTTAATGAGCTTTTTCCAACAAGGTCAGTAACACTCTCGTTTAGACCACCTTGCACCTCTTGTGCTAGTTCAAGTTCTACTTTAGCGGGACTGCCTGCGAGAAGAACGTTCCAACCATGACCTAAAGCGTGATTAATTACATCTTGATAGCCACTGGCATTCCAGTTTTTATATGACTTGCTAGCAGCAGGTACTACGACCAAATTCGGCTTTTCATTAGAAATGTGCTTTGATGCCCACTCTAGGTCTGTTGAGGAGTAGTGAAGGCCCCATACCGGTTGCATGTTCGTTATACCTAAAGTTTTGCCAAAGGCTAGTAAGCCATCGAGCACGTGCATAGTATTTGGTGATGGCACTTTGATGTTAGTAAACAAGGTTTGAAAGTCTTGGCTCCTACTGCTATCAAACCCAAGTTTATAACGGGATTTGATGCCTAAGGTTGCTAAACTAGCGCGCAAAGCATATTGCATATGCAGTAAGGCGTCGAAGTGATAATTCCTGAGAGCTTTCCAAAGGTTTATATACGCTTTCCAGCCTCCACTCTTATCAAACGTAACAACTTTTATGCCTTCTAGCTCGGAGATTAACTTGCTCTCTAGATGACCTGTTACCCAGACGATTTCAGTCGATGGCCATTGTCTTTGAATTGCCTTGACGGCAGCGACCGTATTGCAAACATCACCGATAGCGGAAAGTCTTAAAATACAGAGCGAATTAGGTGGTTGGCGAAACAAAGTCATGTATTAGTTTTCAGTTAGCGAGGAAGTATGAATTATGCAGAGTTATAGTAAAAATGTAAAATTCAATAGCAACATGACCCAGTCTTTTATTGTGTTAAAAGTAGGTTTTGCTCTCAGATATACAAACACATAGGACAAACAATGTGGTTTCGTTATAATGATCTGTACTAGATTCTGCACTGCCTCCGCCTCAGATAGTTTGCGACTAGAACTGAGAATTAACACGATACTTTTTTCTTGCAGTATGGTGTTACTTGCGTTTACTAGAATTAGGAAAGGCGTCTAGTCTCGATTGTTTCACCAAGAGCTAAAGTGCTTGACAGACAGTGGATAGCAAAAGTCCACCTCATTTGAATTTCAAAAATAAAGAAAACAGAGAAACTCATCCAATGAATTCTATTTTACCCCTCATCGGTCGTACCGATGCTTTGTTTACTCAAGACATCGGTCAGCATGAAGCTGAGCTATCTCGTATTGTTTCTGAATCCCGCTTCCTTGTACTTGGTGGCGCAGGCTCCATTGGCCAAGCGGTTACTAAAGAGATCTTTAAACGCAACCCTAATAAATTGCATGTTGTTGATGTCAGTGAAAATAACATGGTGGAGGTGGTTCGAGATATTCGTAGCTCTTTTGGTTACATCGATGGTGACTTTCAAACTTTTGCTCTTGATATCGGTTCGATTGAGTATGATGCGTTCATTAAGGCAGATGGCCAATACGATTACGTATTGAACTTATCGGCACTTAAGCATGTCCGTAGTGAAAAAGACCCTTACACTCTAATGCGAATGATCGATGTGAATGTGTTTAATACTGATAAAACCATTCAACAATCTATCGATTCAGGGGTGAAAAAGTACTTCTGTGTATCGACAGATAAAGCAGCAAACCCTGTCAACATGATGGGAGCATCAAAGCGTATTATGGAAATGTTCCTGATGCGTAAAAGTGAAGAGATGGCTATCTCGACAGCACGTTTTGCTAACGTGGCATTCTCTGATGGTTCTCTATTACACGGCTTTAACCAACGCCTATTGAAAAACCAACCTATCGTGGCGCCAAATGACATTAAACGCTACTTCGTCACGCCTCAAGAGTCTGGTGAGTTATGCTTAATGTCGTGCATTTTTGGTGAAAACAGAGACATCTTCTTCCCTAAACTTAGTGAAGCGCTTCACTTAATCTCATTTGCAGATATTGCTGTGAAGTACCTTGAGCAACGCGGTTACGAACCTCATCTTTGTGAAAGCGAAGATGAAGCCCGTGAGTTGGCGAAAACACTTCCATCACAAGGCAAGTGGCCTTGTTTGTTTACGTCTAGTGACACTACTGGTGAGAAAGACTTTGAAGAGTTTTTTACCGATAAAGAAACACTCGATATGGAGCGTTTTGCAAACCTAGGCATTATTAAAAACGACCCTTTGTATCAGCAAGAGTTACTGAATTTATTTGAAAGTACAATTGGTCAAATGAAATCAGATCGAGAGTGGAGCAAAGAGCAAATCGTCGAGCTATTCTTTACTATGATTCCTGACTTTGGACACAAAGAAACAGGCAAATATCTAGACAGTAAAATGTAGGAGAGAACATGAAACCTGCATCATTAGTTGAATTTGTTCGTGATACTTACCAAACCAATGAGTTTGTTCCTTTGCATGCGCCAACATTCAATGGCAACGAGAAAGCTTACGTCACAGAAACCATTGAGAGTACGTTTGTCTCAAGTGTTGGTAAATTTGTGGATCAGTTTGAATCGAAGATTGAAGCTTACACCGGAAGTGCTAAGGCGGTAGCTGCTGTCAATGGCACCGCAGCTCTACATGCAGCACTCTATATGGCGGGCGTACAACGCGGTGACTTGGTTGTTACACAAGCTTTGACCTTCGTTGCGACTTGCAATGCCCTGTATCACATGGGTGCAGAGCCAATTTTTGTTGATATATCTCCGGTAAGCTTAGGCTTGTGCCCTAAAGCGGTTGACTACTATCTAACACAACACGCTGAGTTGACTGAAAAAGGTTGTATCCATAGACAAACAAGACAACGCATCCGCGCTGTGGTTCCGATGCATACTTTCGGCCACCCTGTCGAACTCGATGAGTTAGTCGCCGTATGTTTAAAGTGGCAACTGGTCATAGTGGAAGATGCAGCAGAAAGTTTGGGCTCTTTCTATAAAGGCCAACATACAGGTACATTCGGTGATTATGCTGCGATCAGCTTTAATGGCAACAAGGTTATTACAACCGGTGGCGGTGGTATGGTTCTGTGTAAAACTCAAGAGCAGGGTGCTCGTACTAAGCACGTGACCACGACAGCTAAGGTCCCGCACCCTTTTGAGTTTTATCACGATGAGCCTGGCTTCAATTATCGAATGCCGAATTTGAATGCCGCATTGGGTTGTGCACAAATGGAAGTGCTCGAATCATACCTAGTTCAGAAGCGCCAATTGGCTGAACAATACCAACATTTTTTCGCCGGTTCAGAATTTACATTCGTGACAGAACCAGAATACGCGACGTCGAATTATTGGCTGAATGCGATTATTTGCCCAGACACAGCATCACGAGCAAAAATTTTGGAAGAAACCAATTCTGCGGGTGTCATGACGCGTCCTATTTGGCAGTTGATGCATCGTCTTCCTATGTTCGAGAACGCATTGCGTGGTGACTTGACGCAGTCTGAGTTTATTGAAGCGCATTTGATCAACATTCCGAGCACACCCATTCAACTGTCTAAAGGCGCTTAATGGAAAACAAGATTCAGAAAGTAGCGGTTTTTACTGGAACAAGAGCAGAGTATGGTCTGCTCTTTTGGCTTTTGAAAGATATTCAAAGTGATCCCGATTTAACACTGCAGCTTCTCGTTTCGGGGATGCACCTTTCGCCGGAGTTTGGGGAGACCTATCAGCAGATAGAAAAAGATGGATTTAAGATTGATGAAAAAATTGAAATCCTGCTTTCGTCTGATTCTGCCGTAGGTACAGCTAAAAGTATGGGCCTTGGTGTCCTTGGATTTTCGGACTCTTTAGCACGTCTACAGCCTGATGTATTGGTTATACTTGGCGATCGCTTTGAGGCATTAGCCGCTGCTCAAACGGCGATGATTTTGCGTATTCCTATTGTTCACTTGCATGGTGGTGAAATTACAGAAGGCGCATACGATGATGCGATTCGTCATGCAATTACCAAACTGAGCTACCTGCATGGTACGTCGACAGACGAATATCGTCAGCGCGTGATTCAATTGGGTGAGGCACCTGAGCGAGTAAGAAATGTCGGTGCAATAGGCCTTGACCACCTTAAACGTGCTGACTTCATGTCATTGGGCGAGTTGGGGGAATCTCTCAACTTTTCTTTGACTAAACCGTTTTTCTTGGTGACTTATCATCCGGTGACACTCGGCAATGAAGCACCTGAAGAGGCATTCCAAGCTTTATTGGATGCTTTAAACTGTTTCCCAGAGCATCAAGTTATCCTCACTTACCCAAATGCTGATGATGGTGGTCGCCGCATTATCCCAATGCTAGAAGCTTACGCCGCGAGCCAACCTGATCGCGTATTAGCAATTCCTTCGCTTGGGCAAGTGCGTTACCTCAGTGCAGTTAAATATGCAGCGGCTGTGATTGGCAACTCTTCTAGCGGTATTATTGAAGTACCGGCATTTGATGTCCCCACTGTTAATATTGGATCTCGCCAGAAAGGTCGCTTGGCAGCAAAAAGCGTGCTGCATTGTGAGTCGAACAGAGCTGATATTGAGCGAGCTATCAGATCTGCGAATGAACGTGAGTATAAGGATACTGCGGAAGAGATAGAGAATCCGTACGGACAAGGAAACACCAGTGAAAAAGTGATCGAGATGATCAAAACTCTGGATTTCAATCCATGCAAAACCTTCCACGATTTACCGAACTGAGAGCTATACATTTAGCTTTTAGTAACAAATAACGAAAGAGAGAGCGGTATGACTCTGATTATTGCCGAAGCAGGCGTAAACCATAATGGTGATGAAAAACTGGCATTTGAGCTTGTTGATGCAGCCTATCAAGCGGGTGCTGATATTGTAAAGTTTCAGACGTTTAAGGCAAAAAACCTTGTAACTGAAGACGCGAAACAGGCGGAATATCAGGTTGCCAACATGCAGAAACAAGAGTCGCAATTAGCTATGCTTAGTCGCTTAGAGCTCTCTTATGATGCTCACCATCAATTGGTTAAGCATTGTGAGCAACTCGGTATTGAGTTTTTATCAACCGCTTTTGATTCAGAAAGCCTAGATTTTTTAGTAAACGATCTAGGGTTAACTCGCTTGAAGTTGCCTTCTGGTGAACTTACTAATGCCCCTCTCGTACTAGAACATGCTCGAACTGGGTGTGATTTGATTGTCTCCACTGGTATGGCGACACTATCGGAAATTGAAATCGCGCTAGGTGTGATTGCATTTGGTTACACTGCTGATGACAACGCCATACCTTCTGTGCAGGCCTTCCAGGAAGCTTATGCCTCTGATAAAGGTCAACAAGCGCTTAAGAGTAAGGTCACAATCTTGCACTGCACGACTGAATACCCAGCACCAATGGAAGAGATTAACCTTAAAGCAATGAACACTTTAGGTCGTGCGTTTGACCTGCCTGCAGGTTATTCAGACCACAGTCAAGGTATTACGATTCCTATTGCAGCTGTTGCTCGCGGTGCGGTGTTGATTGAAAAGCACTTTACGCTAGATAACAACATGGAAGGACCGGATCACAAAGCTTCTCTTGAACCTCAAGACTTAACGGCCATGGTCAGCGCAATTCGACAGGTCGAGTTGGCATTAGGGAGTAGCGTAAAAACACCGACGGTATCAGAAGTGAAAAATAAAGCGGTCGCAAGGAAAAGTCTGGTTGCTGCGTGTGATATTACCGAAGGTGAGGCGTTTTCGTCAGAAAATATCACCATTAAGAGACCGGGTCATGGCATGTCACCTTATCGCTATTGGGATATGCTTGAACGCTCTTCTTCTAAAGCTTATCAAGCTGGAGAGCTGATCTTTGAATAATGCTGCTTCTATGTTGCCTATTGTGCTAATCGGAGGGGGAGGTCATGCGAGCGTGCTTGCAGACATATTGCTTCGCCAAGGGCGTGAGATAGTCGCGGTGATTTGCCCTGATGATGTCTCCCAGCGTCGGATTTTCTCGGGGATTAAGCAGTTTCTAAAAGATAGTGACGTAGAACAGTTTTCTCCCAATGACGTTAGACTGGTGTTGGGTATTGGTGCGATGCCTAAATCTAACTTGCGGGAAAAGATAGCGAGTTACTTCATTGGATTAGGCTATCGATTTGAAAATGTCATTGCTGAAACTGCATTTGTCTCTGAATATGCAACTATAGAAAATGGTGTTCAAATTATGGAAGGAGCTGTTATACAAACAGGTGCGTCCATAGGGCAACATAGCATTATCAATACGAGTGTACTTGTAGAGCACGACTGCCAGATTGGCACCTACAACCATCTTGCTCCGAAAGCGACTTTGTGTGGTCAAGTAGAAACCCAGTATGGTTGTTATATAGGAGCGAATGCGACTGTGATACAAGGTATCACTTTAGGTGCGCTCTCAATTGTTGGAGCGGGTGCTATTTTAACGAAACCCCTACCAGCGCAAAGCATATGTTATCCTTTTAGATGTATAATCGAGCCATATTAGCTTACTGTAAGCTACCAAGCATTCAAGAAATTAAAATTAGGTGTGCCATGAGTCATTGTTGGAATAATGTGCTAATAAAACCTGATAGCACAATTCGAGACGCGTTAGAAATCATTAATAATGAAGCGTTAAGAGTGGTGTTGGTTGTTGATCAAGAACAAGCGTTACTTGGTGTTGTGACAGACGGCGATATTCGACGTGGTTTACTAAATAACTTGCCGTTGACTGAATCCGTATCAAAGGTGATGAACACTAATCCAACGACAGCACTAGAAGGCTCTTCTCGAGAAGAGTTGATTGGTCTAATGGACAATCGCGGAATATTGTCGGTTCCGTTACTCGATGCAAGTGATAAAGTTGTTGGTCTTGAAACTCTTCATGGTGCACTTCACCAGCCTAAACATCAGAACCCAGTGTTTATTATGGCTGGTGGGTTTGGTACGCGACTTAAACCGCTTACTGATGTGTGTCCAAAACCTATGCTGCATATTGGCAATAAGCCAATTTTGGAAACCGTGATCCGCAGTTTTATCAAGGCAGGTTTTGTTAACTTCTACATTTCGACTCACTACATGCCAGAGCTAATCCAACAACATTTTGGTGATGGCTCAGAGTTAGGGATTAATATTACTTATGTGCATGAGGAATCTCCTCTAGGTACAGGCGGTGCACTTGGTTTGTTACCAGATAGTCTTCCTAAAGACCTTCCGTTGATTATGATGAATGGTGATGTCTTGACGAAAGTGGATTTTCAACGATTATTAGAATTTCACACTGAGAACCAAGCTGACGCGACAATGTGTGTTCGTGAGTATGATTATCAGATTCCTTATGGGGTAATCAATGGTGAAGGCAATAAAATCACCAGTATGGTTGAAAAGCCAATTCAACGTTTTTTTGTGAATGCTGGTATTTATGTAGTGTCACCTGAAGTGATCGCTTCTGTACCTGAAAACTATCGAATTGATATGCCAACATTGCTCGAAGAGCATATGAATCTACGTGACAATATTTTAATGTTTCCAATTCATGAATACTGGCTGGATATTGGTCGTATGGATGATTTTAATCGTGCACAAGCCGATATTCATAACCTAGAGATGTTTTGATGATTAACACTAAAAAAATATTGGCATTTATCCCTGCTCGCGGCGGTAGTAAGAGGCTGCCAAGAAAAAATATACTTCCTTTAGCGGGAAAACCATTAATAGGATGGTCAATTGAAGCAGCCAAAGATAGCAAATATATAAACCAAATATTTATTAGTACAGATGATCAAGAGATTGCAGAGGTGGCACAGAGCTTTGGAATAGATGTGCCAGAATTGAGGCCAAGTCACTTGGCGTCGGATACCGCTTCTACAGCTGACGTTTTGACGTACACACTGGAAAAATTTGGGAATAATGTTGATATCGTAGTTTTACTTCAACCAACATCTCCGTTACGTACCGCGGTACATATTGACCAAGCTTTGGAATTATTTGTGAAAAAGCAAGCTTCTTCTGTTGTTTCTGTTACTCCATGCGAGCATCCACCTACTTGGTCGAACACTTTACCTGATGATGGTTCGTTGGGAGAGTTTGTTCGCCCTGAAGCCTTGAAACGCTCTCAGGATTTGGAGGGATTTTACCGATTTAATGGGGCGATTTATATATTTGATGTTCGTAAATTTCTTAAATGTCGAGATATATGTTATACGAATGAATCTTTTGCTTATGTTATGGAAAATAAAGACTCATTCGATATCGACCAGCAATTAGATTTTGATTTGGCAGAGTTTTTTATCAATAAAAGGCTCTGATTCTAATTATAGGTCTTTAAAGTTATTTATTTTTTTTATATTAATAGATTTAAATTGCCTCTTTAATTCTTCTCGCAATACTTTGTCAGGGTAGTCATCGGATATCGTATAAATAGGCATGTCTGGATAAAGTAGTCTACAAGTAAACATTACTGTTGAATAAGTACCTACGAATCCTGATAGTTCAATGTTTTTGTCGATTAATTCTATTTCCAGAGGATATTCACTTTGGTGATATATTATATATTCTTTGTTTTCTAAAGTTCTCCTTACTTCATCTCGCTCTGTTCTATGAGGGAAGTATATTATTTTCCTGCTACTAGACATCGCAAGGCTATCTAGACTTTCTATGTAGTCAGCGACAGACTTTTGATGCTTATCTCCTATAGCTCCTTGTCCTATATACCCAATTGGAGCATCTGGATTAAAAAGACTAGGGTTTCCATATTCAGACTTCAATCTCCCAAGCGTATTTTTATGAACAGTGTGACCTTGGAAATTAAAGCTAAATATTGTAAATAGCTCAAGATTCTCTGATTGTTGCAAGTGTCCAATTGGCTTACAACCATTTAACCTTATGACTAAATCTTGAATTAATCTAGGGCGGTAAAAAGCGGACTTTTTTTGAATGTATTTAGGATATTCAGCTAATGTAAGAGTACCATCGTCAAAGTATATTTCTTTTTCTATTTCTAGGTTTTTTATAATTAGATTCTTTCTCCAGCTAGTGTATTCCGAGTAAAAGAAGTAATTAACCCTCCCCCCATAGGTTATTTTTTTTATTTTTTTTATCGCATTTGGGATATTGATGCTACGGTTCTTTCTGCTAACTTCTACAACATGAGTCCAATCTGTTTCTGAAAATAATTGCCTTTGATGTAGTTTACCAATTTCGGTATCTTGGTTGACTAAAAGAAGAATATTTTTTTTACAATGAAAATACTCCTTCGCCTCAAGTGCGCATATATATTGAAAAGGTGATGTGACTAGGAATAAATTCATTTATTTATTGTCCAAAATAGAAATGGTTTTTTGTAATGCTCCGATATTATGAGAAACAACGGATAGAGAGTTGTTAATGCACTCTTGAATATCTTCATGTTTTCTAAAGTAGTCACTGACTGATTTAGCTATCTCATCTTTATATCGAATGATTGTAATCCCTTGAACCTGAATTAACTCATCGACAATAGATTTAAAATTGAAGTAGCTTGGTCCTATAATGACAGGGACTTCAAGTGCTATAGGTTCCAATACATTATGCCCTCCAACTTTATCTCCTAGTAAACTTCCCCCCATAAAGCACACATCGGCTGCGCGCATCAGTGTTAGCATCTCACCCATAGTATCACCAAGGTAGACTTGAGTTTCTGCGGTGATGGTTTGGTTAGAAGTTCGTCTTACACTGTTAAAATTAGCATTGTTACTAAGTTCAAAGACGCTATCAAATCGCTCTGGGTGACGAGGGACAAGAATGAGTAACGCGTTAGGGTGTGATTCTAAAACTTTTTCATGAGCCTTTAGCACTTGCTCATCCTCACCCTTATGAGTGCTAGCAGCTATCCAAACTGGGCGACTTTCGCCGAGTTCCTTCCTTAGTGTTTTGCCTTTTTCTCTGACTTCATCTGATATCTGTATATCAAACTTAATTGAACCAGTAATAGCCAGCTTGTTTTTATCTACACCTAAACGTTCGAAACGTGCAGCGTCAGATTTAGTTTGGCAAAGTATGTTGGTCAGACAAGGTTCGATGATGTTGAAGACGGGTTGAAACTTTGAGTAATTATTTCGAGATTTCTCAGATAGCCTTGCGTTCACGACCGTTATTGGCACACCAAACTTAGATACTTGATGAAGTGTATTCGGCCAAAGCTCGGTTTCGATAATCAACATTTGTGTTGGGCTCACCGCTTTTAGAAAGCCCTTAACAGCAAAGCCAAAATCGATCGGCATGTAACGATGTTCAACGAGATCACCTAGTTTTCCGATTTGTTCAGCACCAGTGCTCGTCGTTGTAGTCACCAGAATAGTTTGCTTAGGGTGTCTTTTTTTTAATTCTTTGATAAGTGGTATTGCAGCAATACTCTCGCCAACAGAGACAGCATGAATCCAGATAGGGCGAAGATTGGTTGTCAATTTCGGTGTGATACCGAAATGTTCCGCCCATCGCTTACCGTATGCTGGCTTGCTCGAGTGACTTCGATACAGGCTGTAAAGCAGAAAAGGTGCAGCTAGTGTCAGTAGGGCCGTGTATATAAAGCGGATGATCACTGGTTAATTTCTCAACTTTGCCTGGTAAGTTTCAAGGCGTGCTAGAACTCTATCAGGGTGTAATTCATTCATACATTTATTGTGGCCTAATGGACACTCTCGTTTTGCGCAAGGTGAGCATTCAATCTCTGTGTACACAATATCTTTGTTATCAGTTAACGGTGGTGCATATTTCGGTGTTGTTGGGCCGTATATTCCTACAACATGGCAGCCTAATGCCGAAGCGACATGCAGTAAACCAGAGTCATTGCCGACTATACTTTCACATGCAGCAAGAAGATCGACGGCTTCTATTAGAGAGGTTTTACCAGCCAAGATAGACAACTGTGGATGTAGCTCATTTGGAACAAGATCATATAAGGTTTGACATGCATCAAGATCACCTTGAGAACCAAATATCCAAACTTGATAACCCTTTCTACACATTTTCTCGGCGACTTGAGCATAATAATGTTCTGGCCACTTTTTTGCAGAGCCAAATGCAGCCCCTGGGCACAGCCCGATTATTTTTGAACTTGTATCTAAGTCATATTTTTTGAGTGTGTCTAACTGTATTTGTTTATCAATGTGTAATTTGGGGTAAGGTGATTTTTCTATTCCGCCAAAAACCTCTGAACCCGTCATATCCTTTTTTGGGTAAGCCAGTGCGTAATATCGTTCTGTCATATATTGGAACGATTTCATGTTCGATCTTAAATCAGTGAGTAACCCGTAGCGGAACTCACCTCTCCACCCAATACGATTAGGGATAGCAGCAAACCAAGGTATGAGTGCAGACTTCGCCGATTTAGGCAAAACGTAAGCATGCGTATAGCCCGCATTTTTTAACTGTTTTCCCAGCGCACGTCGCTTCCAAAATTCAAATTGTCCGTGTCCTAGCGGCATGTCAATTGCTGAGTTTACTTCAGGCATTCTATCTAAGATAGGCATACACCATTTTGGAGCCATTACATCAATGACGCATTCAGGAAAACGTTTTTTTAGGGTGATATACAAGGATTGACTCATTACCATATCACCAATCCATGACGGCCCAATTACGAGTATTTTCATGAGTTTAATCTACCTCTTGTATGCGGTTTTCATTATTTATTACGGTGAATAGTGAAGATATAATAACTAACCCAACCACATACAGTAGCATGCCGGAATGATGATTAAGATAATTTTGAGTCAAGCAATAACCCATTACTGAAGCGACATGCACTAAGCCAAGTATGGCGACGAGTTTAACCTGTGGCTTCTTAGTTGAAACAGTTTCTCTCAATTTGGTTATGAAAAACCAACTGCTAGTCGAAAACATGAATATGATAGCCGTGAGGCCAACTAGTCCTTTTGTCTGAAGCATTTCGAGGTATTGGTTATGAGCACCAATATGTCTCAAGATAGCTGGATTGCTCAGCTTAGCTTCTACTTGTCTTTCTTTGTCAGCTTGGCGACCCGAACGACCAACCCCTAATATAGGGTGTTCTAAAAAAGAGAAGTAAGCGCCTTGCCAAAGTGTTAGCCTCGCTCCACTTGAGTTATCGATTTCGATATGGCCTGTATTGTAGAGTTGCAGCTCCTTCGCCATCGTTTGTATACGAGGTTGAATTTGTGGGTAACCTAAAGTACCGATGATCGAGAACGCAATAATCACTCCTAAAGTAACTTTTTTGGTAAAAATCGAGCGATAAAGAAATGCGATACCTAAAAGTATAAATGGGGTCGCTAGCCAAGCTCCTCGGCCTCCAGAGAGTAGGCTTGCTGTTAGCGCCATAACACCACCCAAGCACGCTACTGCTAACAAATATTTTAGCGTTTTGGTTGAACTGGTGAGAACAGAGTCTTGATACTTTAGTTGCTCTAAAGCAAAGCCTGCCACAACGCAAGATAAGCAAGAAACCCATGCAGCCATCCCTGATGACTGGATGACCATAAAACCATGGCCATAGAATGCTCTAGTCTCAAAAGCCACCTGAAAGTACAGAGCTACCAGTCCAGTTACTATTCCCCCAATAGGAATAGCCCATAAGACAGCTTGCAAATTGGGTGGGTATTTAATTAATGCCATCAACACCAATACTGCAAATACAGCTCGGCTCGGCATATCGAGTATGCTTGCTGTTTCATCGTGATATATAAACGAAATGACATAAGCTAAAAAGTAAACGAAGAGTCCGGTTACTAACCATGTGAAAGGTTTTAGGCTGCTGAAACTGAGTCTATTCAATAGAATTAATGCTAAAGATAGAGTTAGCAGGCCAAACGGTGCTAGTCTGTAAGACTCGCCTTGAATGTTCATAATTATGAAAAAAGCCATACACAAAGAGGTTGTTGCTGCAGCTATCAATGTTTTTTTATCCAATTTAGTAATCACTTGGTTATACTTTCCAATCATTATCATATTTTTTGATAGCATCTCGATAAACTCGGCGGCCATCTTGTTGCGAATTAAATAACCGTAAAATCCACATATACTGTTCTGGCTTTGATTTAACGAAGGTCTCAATAACTCGGTTCATTTGCCTTGCGTCCTCGCTCTCGGTATCTTGCCATTCTAGTACCGATTGCAGTTCGAGAACATATTGGCCTGTTTTTTGATCGATTGAGGCAAACAAAGGAATAACCTTAGCTTTAGATAGCTTAGATAATTTGGTTATTCCGGGTAGAGTTGCCTTTTTTGTGGCAAAAAAATCTACAAATTCACTTAATTCAGGGCCATGATCTTGATCTGGCAAATAGTATCCGAGATAACCACTTTTGATTGATTTTATGAATGGTTTGATGCCTCCGCTACGCTCGTAAACTCGCCCCCCATATTGCACGCGCTGTCTGTGCATTAACCAATCGCTGACTTCATTCTTCTGTCTTTTAGCCATGGCTGAGACAGGCAAGCCTTTTGACGCTAGAAACACTGCCGGTATGTCAATTGCCCAGCTATGTGGCACCAGCAAAATGACATTGTCACCGTTATCCAGATGTTTAGTTAGGTGCTCTTCACCTTCAAAGCGACATTGAGTTTGAAGCCATTCTTTCGATCGCACAGTTAAAAGTCCGAATCTCAGTATGAATACACCTGCAGTATAGAGAGTTTGATAAACCAATTGCTCACGCTCAGCAAAGCTTTTCTCTGGAAAAGCCAGATGAAAGTTTACTCGAGCTCTGTGTGCTGGCCCCTTTTGCGACTTAGATAATCGTCTTGCAAAAAAGTTCGCCAATGCATGGTGAAATGAAATAGGAAGCAATGAAACAGGAAACATCAACAATACAATAAACCATGTTCCCCAGTATTTAGGTGCCAAAAAAGCCCACTGAAAAGTAGGGTCATAAGCTTTTGGGTCATAATCGTTTCTGCTAATCATAAGGTCTTTATTTTAGAAAATTGAGCTGTTTGGCATTATTTGCCCTGCTTTGAAAGAGGCTAAATACAATAGGAGGTTTAGATACCTCACCTTTGTTTGAGCAGCGTTGATTCATATTAATCTTAGTAAAAAGTACTGAGCGAACCAATGTTGTCATCGCGAAAAATTGGAGAATTCCAACTGTTGTCTTAGGCCTACATACTTGTATGTGCTAAGTGTTTTTCAACGCCAACCATGCCAGCATCGCAAATTACGGTGATCATAAAACTTCCTTGATGCAAAATGTTAGGTGGATTATATCAGGTAAACAACAACGGAGTCAGTACCGTTTCACTACTCATAAATAGGTCTACATTTACCGTGGTCGCTATTTATTACTTAGTTTTTGATTGATTTTGGCATTGATGGCCTTAGGTACAAATTGGGTTATATCACCACCATGAATAGCCACCTCTCGAACCAAAGTTGAAGATAAGAACGCATATTCTTCAGCTGGTGTTAAGAAGATACTTTCCAAATCGGGTTTTAACCTGCGATACATGGTGGTCAACCCAAACTCATACTCAAAATCCATGGTAGTTCTAAGGCCGCGAACGAGTACATTTGCCTTTTGTTGCTGAGCAAAATCAACCAGCAACCCACTAAACCCCTCAACGGATACATTAGAGTAGGGTTGGCAGACTTCTTTAAGAAGTGAGACACGTTCATCCAAGCTAAATAGTGTGTTCTTGCTAGGACTAGCTGCTACGCCTATTACTACATGATCAAACAATTGAGAAGCACGCTCTATGATATCGATATGACCATTAGTCACAGGATCAAAAGTACCGGGGTAAATAGCTTTCTTCATGGTTTCTTTTTTCACTATGCTTGAAATAGGCCTCAAATATAATGCATTGTGGGTGAGTTACAAAATAAAGACTCAAAAAATATGCTGAAATGATGCAGAGAGATCGGATGGATGTAAAATAGCAACTTAACGCTGAGAACTCACTTAACGACTGGCATAGATATGACACATAATAACCACGGTAAACCGGGTAACACAGGATTGATACGTATCATTAAAGCGACAGGTTATTCCATACAAGGCTTGAAAGCTGCCTTCAAACATGAAGCTGCGATTCGACAAGAGATAGCTTTACTCGTTATTGCTATAGTGCTTGTGACGTTCCTTGATGTCTCAATGATAGAGCGAGTTGCTCTGATCGGAACCGTGGTTCTCGTGTTGATTGTGGAGCTGATTAATTCTGCAATAGAGGCTGTCGTAGATCGTATAGGTATTGAATTACATGAGTTGAGTGGTAGAGCAAAAGACATAGGTTCGGCGGCTGTTATGGTCGCATTGATGTTTGCCATGTTCACGTGGTGTTACATTCTTTTCTTCTAGGTCAGGTATACTATGAAATACTTTGAAAGTAATGATGTGCATATTTGGTTCGATGAGTCCCGAGTTAATATTACCCCGTCATTGCTATTTGATATCACTTATTGGCAAAAGAATAATGCAATTATCGGCAGTGCAGAAGGGCGAGGTACAACATGGTTCGTCGATTTAAAAGGTATTCCGGCAGCATTTCGCCATTATCGTCGTGGTGGCTTGTTCGGAAAACTAATTAAAGACAGTTACTGGTTTACAACCTTAGAAAATACTCGCAGTTATGCTGAATATCAACTATTGAGTGAGTTAAGCTCTGCTGGTGTTAACGTACCTAAGCCAATTGCGGCACGTGCCCAGAAGAACGGTTTAACTTATCAAGCGGATTTACTGACTGATAAAATACACAATGCAAAAGATTTAGTCGATTTGCTTTTAGATCGAGCGCTGGCTCAAGAGCAGTATCATCAAATTGGCCAAGAAATTCAGAAGATGCATAGGGTGGGTGTGAATCACACAGACCTGAATATTCATAATATTTTGCTTGATGACCAAGGCAATGCTTGGATCATCGATTTTGACAAATGCTATAAGCAATTAGGCGACAGTTGGAAGGAATCAAATTTAGATAGGCTACTCCGATCATTCAGGAAAGAGCTGGATAAGCGACATATCCATTGGCAAGAATCTGACTTTAAATCGCTGCTGGCTGGTTATCACTCGGTAATATAAAGCCCATATCCATGAGCTTATCGTATCATTTTTTCTTACCCATAGACCTTCAGGGCGAACTATCTATTAGTTCTACGCCCTGTTACCTATTAATTACATCCATATATTCTGCAACGCCTTGCGCTACGGTTTTAAATACCACATCACAGCCTGTTGCTCGAAGCTTCGTAAGGTCAGCTTGAGTAAACTCTTGGTAAGCGCCTTTCAAATGCTCAGGGAAAGGAATCGTTTCGATTTCACCTTTACCGTGGTGCTTAATTACCGCTTTGGCAACTTCGTCAAAAGACTCAGCATTGCCGGTGCCTAGGTTAAAGATGCCAGAAACACCATTTTCTAAGAACCACAGGTTTACTGCTGCAACATCACCGACATACACAAAATCACGCTGGAATGTTTCGCTACCTGCGAACAGTTTAGGGTTCTCACCAGCGTTCATTTGGTTGTTTAGGTGGAAAGCAACAGAGGCCATGCTGCCTTTGTGATCTTCACGTGGACCGTAAACATTGAAGTAACGGAAACCTGTAATTTGAGGTAACGTCTCGTTATGCGCTACAGCATCCGCGGTTAAGCGACGAACGTAGTTATCAAATTGTTGTTTAGAGTAACCGTAGACATTCAATGCGCCTTCATATTCTTTCTCTTCGATGAAAGTCTCTGTCTCACCGTAAGTTGCAGCTGAAGAGGCATATAGGAAGGGGATTTCACGCTCAACACAGTAATGCAGTAACTCTTTTGAGTACTCATAGTTGTTGAGCATCATGTATTTACCATCCCACTCGGTCGTTGCCGAACAAGCACCTTCATGGAAAATAGCTTCAATAGGGCCGAAATCATCGCCAGCCATAACTTGAGTTAGGAAGTCGTCGCGATCCATGTAGTCAGTGATGTCTAGGTCTACAAGGTTCTTGAACTTTTTACCGTTCTTGAGGTTGTCGACAACTAGAATATCGTTGTGGCCTGCGTCATTGAGTGCTTTCACAATATTGCTGCCGATCATGCCAGCACCACCAGTTACGATAATCATATTTTTCCTACTCTTTTGAATATAAAACTACCGCGAGTATAGCAAGGAATGACAAAGACGGGCTAGTGGAATAATTCCTTAAGCAGAGTATGATATGAGCAGATTAGTCTTAGGTAAGTGCGCAGTAAGCACTCGAAATTATAGGTATTATCATGAAAATTGCAGTTGCGGGTACCGGTTATGTAGGTTTATCCAATGCGATGTTGTTGGCGCAGAATCATGATGTTGTTGCAGTTGATATCGTCGAAGAAAAGGTATCGATGTTGAACAACAAGCAATCGCCAATCATGGATGTAGAGATTGAAGAGTTTTTGGCTAATCGTGCTTTGAGTTTTCAAGCCACAACCGATAAGCAAGCGTATCAAGATGCAGATTTCGTTATTATCGCTACGCCAACCGACTATGACCCGAAAACGAACTACTTTAATACCAGTTCTGTAGAGTCGGTGATTCGTGACGTAATGATGGTTAACCCGAATGCCGTCATGGTGATCAAATCAACGGTACCTGTTGGTTATACTGAGCGTGTTAAGCAAGATTTAAACTGTGAAAACATTATGTTCTCGCCAGAATTTTTACGTGAAGGCAAAGCCCTGTAAGACAACCTACACCCATCACGCATTATTGTTGGTGAGTGTTCGGAACGCGCTAAAGTATTTGCTAATCTTCTGGTGGAAGGCGCAGAAAAAGAGAATATCGACGTACTGTTTACTCACTCCACAGAAGCGGAAGCAGTAAAGCTCTTCTCGAATACCTACTTGGCGATGCGTGTTTCTTATTTCAATGAGCTCGACTCTTACGCCGAAGCGCATGGCTTGGATTCTCGTCAGATCATCGAAGGTGTGGGTTTAGACCCTCGAATTGGCAATCATTACAACAATCCTTCATTTGGTTACGGTGCTTACTGCTTACCGAAAGACACCAAGCAGTTATTAGCTAACTATCAAGATGTACCAAACAACATTGTGGGCGCTATTGTTGACGCTAACCGCACCCGTAAAGATTTTATTGCGGAGTCCATTATTAAGCGCTCGCCTAAAATTGTAGGTATCTATCGCTTGATCATGAAGGCCGGCTCGGACAACTTCCGTGCGTCGTCGATTCAAGGCATCATGAAGCGTTTGAAAGCTAAAGGTATAGAAGTGGTTGTGTTCGAACCTGTGTTGGAAGAAGAGCATTTCTTTAACTCGAAGGTTTATTCTGATCTGGAAGAATTTAAAGCCGTATCGGATGTGATTGTATCCAACAGAATGGTCGATGAAATATCAGACGTTGCAGATAAGGTTTACACGCGAGACCTCTTTGGCAGTGATTGATCAAAGGTATTATGGATTGAAGGTGAATTTTAGCGCTTGCTAATTCGACCAGATGTTATCAGCTCGATCTATCCGCTTAGTGGCGATATACTGAACCACTAAACGGATAGGGATACTAATAACTAATGAAAACACGTGACAAGATTGTTTACGCTGCTCTAGAGCTTTTTAATGAGCACGGCGAGCGTAGTATTACGACCAATCATATTGCTGAGCATATCGAGATTAGCCCTGGTAACCTCTACTACCACTTCCGTAACAAACAAGAAATTGTACGTGACATCTTTACGCTCTATTCAACAGAGTTGCTTGAAAGGTTCACACCGATTCAAGGCCAACAAGAAAGCCTGACGTTACTAAAGACTTACTTAGATTCTATCTTCACACTGATGTGGAAGTACCGATTCTTCTATGCGAATCTGCCTGAAATATTGTCACGTGATGAAAAACTCCACCTTGATTACATGGCCGTACAAGAAAAGCTGCAAACGAATCTTGTCGATATCATGCGAGCCTTCGTTGAGTTGAACCTGCTCAAAGCAACGGATACGGAAATGAAATCGATGGTGACGTCTCTTCACTTGATTGCATCAGGTTGGTTGGCGTATCAATCTGCGATGTCTCCAAAAGCTCAAATTACCGAGCAAGTGGTTCATCAAGGAATGCTGCAGATGATCGCGACGGTTAAACCGATTGCGACAGCTCAAGGTTTTGAGCAGCTGACATTATTGGAAGATGGTGTAAGGGCGTTGAACTCTAAATAGAAAGAGACGAGTAAGCGGTATACGGGATTCGAAGAAAGATACTCGCATCCCGTATCTGCTCTTTATCGAACTAACCAACTCTTCGGGTTTTGGGCTTGGCTGTTTCTGCGAATCTCAAAGTACAGTGAAGGGCGCGTTTGGCCGCCAGTGTCACCAGCAAGTGCGATGGCTTCACCCGCTTTAACCTTATCACCTTCTTTCTTTAAAAGTGCTTGGTTAAAGCCATAAAGCGTCATATCGCCTTTACCATGATCGAGAAGAACCACTAAACCATAACCTCGCAGATACTCTGCAAATACCACCGTGCCAGAGTAAACCGATTTTACCTGCTGACCGTACTTGGCGTTGATAACCATGCCTTTCCAGTTAATTTGCCCCGTTTGACGTGAACCGTAGTTATGTAGAACTTTATCTTTGATCGGCCAAGGTAGCTTACCTTTACGTTTTGCTAGGCCATCCATCGGGACGGCATTACGTCGTTCTCGAGCCGCTTTTTCTGCTTTTGCTATTTCAGCTTTCAGGCGAGTTTCATTTCGCTGAAGTTCAGCCAAGTAATTTTTGTCGCCAGAAATATTCTTCTTAATACTGCCAACGGTTTTCTTACGTTGTGTTTGAGTCTGAGACAACTTGTCACGCTTGGTGGTTTGCTGTTTTAACAATGTTGCGATTTGTTCTTGCTCGAGTTGACGCTGTTTGTGGCTTTCTTCTAATTCAAGTTGCGTCTGTTCAATCGTTTTAATGGTTGCGGAGCGAGCTTTGGCAAGGTGCTGGTAATAATGACTGATGCGATCTTCTTCTACACCGGTGTTGAGAATGTGAGAAGAAGCCTTAGCTCGACTCGTCATGTAGTAAGTCTGAATGAGCTGCTCTAACTTGTCTGTCTGGACTTTTTTCTGTGCAGTGAGCGCTTTAATCTTTGTGTCTAAATTAGCAATATTAGCATTAGCAGTATTGAGCTGCTTTTTACTGTCTAGAATCGCTTTTTCAAGTGAAGCGATGGACAGCTCCTGCTTCTTGAGGTTTGCCTGTAGGCTATCGAGTTTCTTTTGCTGGGAAGAGAGCGCTTTCTGTTGACGAGAGATTTCGCTTGATACGCCTTTCAGTTCACCTTGAGATGCAGCAAATGACGATGTAGATAAAAGAGCAACACAGAGGCTCGCTGATATCAGGAGAGTTGAACTAATGGCTCGAATTTGTTTCATCATTATCGTCATTTAGTTGTTATTCATCTACTTGTAGGTTGTTTATGTTTTATGCGAATCATCATTGATGCTCGTTTTCCGCTACTGCTGGTTAAATCCCATCACCATGGATGAAGTTCTGAGAGCGACCATTGAATCCTTGGTCCATATCTAAAGATGGCTTATCAGTTTTCGGCTTTCCAACAATTTTTGCAGGAACACCAGCGACAGTCGTATGAGGCGGAACGGCTTGAAGAACCACTGAGCAAGAACCAATTTTCGCGCCTTCACCCACTTCAATATTGCCAAGTATTTTAGCGCCGGCACCGATCATTACACCTTCTCGGATTTTAGGGTGACGATCGCCACCTTCTTTACCCGTACCACCTAAAGTCACGTCTTGAAGGATAGATACATCATTTTCAACTACGGCTGTTTCACCAATCACGATACCGGTGGCGTGGTCGAGCATGATCGCTTTACCGATACGAGCGGCTGGGTGAATATCCACTTGGCAAGCAACCGAAATTTGGTTCTGTAGGTAAGTAGCAAGTGCAATACGCCCTTGCTTCCATAGCCAGTTAGCCACTCGGTAACCTTGCAAAGCGTGGTAGCCTTTCAGATAAAGCAGAGGCATCGAGTACATCTCGACCGCAGGATCTCGATTTACCGTCGCACAGATATCACAAGCAGCCGCATCAATAATCGATTGATCTTGCTTGAATGCTTGTTCAACCACCTCACGCACCGCCATTGCGGGCATTGAAGCCGTCTTTAGCTTATTGGCTAGGATATAACTTAATGCAGCGCCTAAGCTTTCGTGGTTGATAATGGTGGCATGGTAAAAACTCGCAAGCATAGGTTCTTGCTCTGACTGCTGTCGAGCTTCCTTCACAATGCATTGCCAAACCTTTTGCTGTTCACAGTGTTTCATTTTTCCATCCATTTTATCTATTTCATTCCACGACTTAATAAGCGATGTTATCGCTCTGACTTCTTGTCTCGAGCAAGCAGATCTTGCGCAGCTAAGTGGGCATCTTTCCCTTGATACAACACTTGATAAATTTGTTCAACAATTGGCATCTCAACGCCCATGCGTTCTGATAGTAACCAAACTTCTTTGGTGTTGCGATACCCTTCGACCACTTGGCCGATCTCTTCTTGTGCAGTATCGACGTCTTTACCTGAACCTAAAGCCAATCCAAAACGACGGTTACGTGATTGGTTATCAGTACAGGTTAGTACTAGATCGCCCAGCCCTGCCATACCCATAAAGGTTTCGGGTTGTGCACCCAGTGCAGCACCTAAGCGACTCATTTCAGCTAAGCCACGCGTGATCAGTGCAGTACGAGCATTGGCACCAAAACCAATGCCATCCGACATGCCTGCGCCAATTGCGATAACATTTTTCACCGCGCCGCCAAGTTGCATACCGATGAAATCAGAGTTTGCGTATACGCGGAATGTTTTACCGCAGTGGATCTTCTCTTGCAGCTCTTCTAAGAATACTTCATCTGGTGAAGCGACAGAGATAGCCGTTGGCATGCCCATCGCTAACTCTTTGGCGAAGGTCGGTCCTGATAGAACCGCTAACGAGTAACCATCACCCAGCACATCATGCGCGACATCTTTAAGCAGGCGGCCGGTCTCTGGCTCTAAGCCTTTGGTCGCCCAACAGATGCGAGAGTCTGAGGCTAAGTAAGGTTTCAGGCTGTTTAGAACAATACCAAACACGTGGCTAGGTACAACAACGAGAAGGTCACGACTTGCTGTTACTGCTTTCTCAAGATCGGATTCGATGATTAGGCTTTCTGGAAAGTCGATATTTGGCAGGAACTCATTATTAGCGCGCTCAGATTCAAGGCGAGCCATATGAGCAGGGTCATGCCCCCAAAGAACAACGTTTGCACCGTTACGCGCTAGAGAGATAGCTAAAGAGGTTCCGTAAGAACCTGCACCAATGACAGTCATGGCGATCTCTTTGCCGTAAGCGCTGTCTTTACCGTAAGCGTCTGCCGTATTAGTCGGGCGAGTTGTTTCTGTCATGCTTCCACCTAAAAATAATGAGGGAAATCGAAGAGTTTTGAAAAAGCTATCCACTAAAATAAGAAGAGCTTTCAATCTTAGTACAGTGTAAAGAAAAAATGCACATCGCAGAAGTTACGATGTGCATTTAAAAGCGAACTAGCGCTTGAAACGTTAGAGTTAAGTTCTACTGTGAGACTTAAGCCTGTTCGCCTTCAGCTTGTTGAGCTTGGTTCTGTAGGTAGTTCATGAACAAAGCATCGAAGTTTACTGGAGCTAGGTTCAGTTGTGGGAACGTACCTTTAACCACTAGGCTAGAAATCGTTTCACGAGCGTATGGGAACAGGATGTTCGGGCAGAATGCGCCTAGGCAATGTGCCAGTTGGCCAGCTTCCATTTCGCTTGCAGAGAAGATACCGCCTTGCTGAACTTCACAAAGGAATGCTGTGTCTTCTGCGTTCTTAACTGTAACCGTTAGACGTAGAATTACTTCGTACACGCCTTCGCCAAGTTCACGGCTTTGAGTGTCTAGATCCAGTTTTACATCTGGGTTCCACTCTTTTTGAAACATGTCTGGAGAGTTTGGCGCTTCGAAAGATACGTCTTTTAGGAAGATACGTTGGATTGCGAAGTTTTGTTGTGCGTCTTGTTGTGCTGCTTCAGCCATTTTCTTGTCCTTAAAAATTTAAATTAGGTTTTGTTCGTCATATCTGCCGGACAAAACCTTAAAGTCATATTCGTTGAATCAGGTCAGCTTACTGCTTGTCTTTAAAAGTTTTTCACCTTTAACTACTTCTTACCTTTAACCAAAGGTAAGTTAGCTTCGCTCCAAGCCACTAAGCCGCTTTTAAGTACGCTTACGTTTTCGAAACCTGCTTTAACCATTAGGTTAGCGCTTTCTTGAGCAGTTTGACCTGTCTTGCATACTACGATGATTGGGTCTGCTTTGTGGCTTTCAAGGCTACCAAAGCTATTTGCTTTGATATCTGACGGCAAAATGTGAACTGCGTCCGTAATATGGCCCTTTTTGAACTCATCTTTAGTACGAATATCAACCACAACACCGTTTTCACGGTTAATCATGTGTGTGGTTTGCGCTGCCGTGATCTCTTTGTACGCTGCATTTGATGTTTTGATTACGTTCGCAATGATGGCAACAACCAAGCCGATCCATACGATGGCTAAAATCATATTCTCTTGAACAAATGGAACTAACTCTTGCATGTCTTGAACTCTTATTCGTTATTGGGCGAAAAATTATAGGGTAGGAGTATAGCGAGGTTTAGGGTTCGGTGTATAGGGCGATTGACAAGACTTACAAGCTGAAATTAATTCACATTGGTTGCTTATTGAGATCAATGTCAGAGGGGGAAGAAGAAGCAAAAAATTTTGCTTCCTAAAGTTACATTAGGGATAATGTTTGGAATTATAAGCCTTCATTTTTATGCGTAGTGTGATTTCGCCCCAACATCAAAGGGCGGTAGCATGCTTGTTTTTCTGAGATGGCTATCAGTTTAAAGTGTTTGGAGTTAATTAAATGTTTGATGCTGCTAAAGAAAAATGTTTTTTTGAAATGGATAATACCATTCAAAATTTTGCTTGGGGTAGTAAGTCTTCGTTCAATCAGTTATTTGATATCGATAATTTTAATAATGAGCCGCAAGCAGAAATGTGGATGGGCGCTCACCCAAATGGATGCTCGAAAGTTAAAAGTGGCGATTCTACAGTATTATTGTCTCGCTTGATTGAATCTCATAAAGAGGAATTCTTATCTGCGCAGATAAGCGAGAGATTTGGAGAGTTGCCATATTTATTTAAAATTCTTGCGGCTGAAAATGCCCTGTCTGTTCAAGTTCATCCAAGCAAAGAGGAAGCTGAGCTTGGTTTCCAGAAAGAAGAGCAAGCTGAGGTTCCTCTTTCTGCTCCTTACCGAAATTATAGAGATTCAAATCATAAGCCTGAACTTGTATATGCGCTAACTCCTTATTTGGCTATGAATGGTTTTCGAGCAATTCGTGAGATCATTTCACTATTTTCAAATGTTGGAATCCCACAGTTAAGTGAGATGCTTGAACTCCTAAATGCTAATCCTTCTTCTGAGGGGCTTCGTGAATTTTTTGTAGGTATCCTCTCGTTGGAAGGAGAAAACAAAGTTGAAGCAGTCGACTCGTTAATCTCTAAAGTTAAAGATAATGTAACCCAAGAACTGTCTTCACTAATTTTAACCCTGTCAGAGCAGTATCCCGGTGATATTGGGTTGTTTACCCCATTAATGCTTAATGTCATTACTTTAGAGCCTGGAGAGGCAATGTATTTAGATGCCAGAACGCCTCATGCTTATCTAAAGGGAACTGCATTAGAAGTTATGGCCAATTCTGATAATGTACTTAGAGCAGGTTTAACACCTAAACATATTGATGTTCAAGAGCTTGCTAGTTGTACTCTTTTTGAAGAGAAGCCATTTGATACGCTAAAGTTAGCACCTTCAGTTAATAACGGTGTTTTAACTTACCCAATTCCAGTTCCTGATTTCAGGTTCTCGGTTTATAAAAAACCAAATAATGAGCGTATTAAACCTGAAAATGCCGAAATTTTGCTGCCGTTGGACGCTGAATTGACGTTAACTCATGACTCTGGTGAGGTTGTGACGTTGAAAAAAGGAAAGTCAGTTTTCATACCAGCTTATGTCGATGAGTATCGTATATCTTCGAAAGGAAATGTAGCTAAAGCTCACTGTTAACCCTGCGTATAACAACCAAATGTTAAGTGGTTTGGCGCTGGTTTGAAACTATTTATTCTTGTCCCCTTGCTTTACTACAAAATAGGGGGGACCAAAGTATTGATTATAAATTAAAGAAGAAAAATTATGTTTATACCTGTCATTATGGCTGGGGGTTCTGGCTCTCGTTTATGGCCCCTGTCGCGTTCAGCGTTCCCAAAGCAATTTTTAGCGCTAGATAATCACAATTCATTAACGATGTTGCAGTCCACCTTAGATCGAATTAGTGGTATGTCGGCTTCTGAAGCAATCATTATTTCTAATGAAGACCATCGTTTTGTGGTTGCTGAGCAGCTTCGTACTTTTGGTCAGGAAGCTCGTATTATATTGGAACCTGCAGGGCGAAATACTGCTCCGGCTATTGCATTGGCTGCAATGCAAGCGATAGCGCATGGCGATGATCCTGTGATGCTAGTTTTAGCCGCTGACCATATAGTGCAAGATACTGAAGCGTTCCAAGACTCAATTCGTAAAGCTCAAGTTGTCGCTGATGCTGGTAAGTTAGCAACCTTCGGTATAGTACCAACTGCACCAGAAACGGGTTATGGCTATATTAAGCGAGGCTCTCAAGAAGGCGATTCGGCTTACGTTGTAGAGCAATTTGTTGAAAAGCCTCAATTGGAAGTCGCGGAGCAATATGTAGCAAGTGGAGAGTACTACTGGAATAGCGGATGCTTTATGTTCAAAGCGAGTGTCTTTCTAGAAGAGCTTAAGAAATACTCACCAGAAATTCATGAGTGTTGTTCAAAAGCAACGAATGGCACAACAGAAGATATGGACTTCATTCGCGTCGATAAGAGCGAGTTCTTAAAGTGCCCAGATGATTCTGTTGATTATGCTGTAATGGAACGCACCGATAAGACTGTAGTTGTTCCTATGGATGCAGGCTGGAGTGACGTTGGCTCATGGTCAGCGTTATGGGAAGTTTCAGAGAAGGATAGCTCTGGAAACGTGATTCATGGAGATGCGATAACAGAGGACACTGAAGGGTGTTATATTTACGCTCCGAATAAGCTGGTAGCTTCGGTTGGAGTAAAAGACATCGTTGTCGTTGAAACTAAAGATGCAGTCTTGGTCGCACACAAAGATAATGTTCAACAAGTGAAGAAAATTGTTGAGCATTTAAAGGCTGAAAATCGGGCTGAATTCAGAGAGCATAGAGAGGTTTATCGTCCTTGGGGTAAATCTGATGCAATTGATGGCGGTGAGCGCTACAAGGTAAATCGTATTACCGTACAGCCAGGTAAAAAACAATCACTCCAAATGCACTATCATCGAGCTGAGCACTGGGTCGTAGTTTCAGGTACCGCCAAAGTAAGTAGCAATGGCAAAGAGCAAATTATCTCTGAAAATCAATCACTCTACATTCCAGTTGGTGTAAGCCATATGGTTGAAAATCCCGGTAAAATACCACTCGAGCTTATAGAAATACAATCAGGTTCATACTTAAACGAAGACGACGTAGTACGTTTAGAGGAAAGTAAATAATGACAAAGTTAACATGCTTCAAAGCTTATGATATTCGCGGTCAACTAGGCTCCGAACTCGATAATGATATCGCGTACCGAATTGGACGAGCTTACGGTCAGTTTTTAAAAAGTGAAAGCGCAGATGAAAAAACCATTGTTGTTGGCGGAGATGTTCGTCTAACAAGTGAAGAACTGAAACTCTCTTTAGCTAACGGTTTGATGGATGCGGGTGTTCACGTTTTGGATATTGGCTTATCTGGCACGGAAGAAATCTATTTTGCTACTTTTCATTTAGACGTTGATGGCGGTGTAGAGGTTACAGCGAGTCATAATCCGATGGACTACAATGGTATGAAGCTTGTTCGTGAAGGAGCAAGACCAATTAGCGGTGATACCGGGTTACGAGATATTCAAACGTTAGCAGAAAACAATGATTTTATTGACGTTGATGTTAAAGGTACCTACAAGCAAATTAATGTTTTGAAAGAGTACACTGATCATTTGATGGGCTACATTACGCCAGCGAATATTAAACCGATGAAATTGGTGATCAACTCTGGTAATGGCGCTGCCGGCCACGTGATTGATGCTCTTGAAGAGCGTTTTCAAGCTCTGAATATACCATTGGAGCTTATCAAAGTTCACCATGAGGAAAACGGCAACTTTCCTAACGGAATCCCAAATCCACTATTGCCAGAATGTCGTGCAGATACTGCAAATGCGGTAAAAGAACATAAGGCTGATATGGGGGTTGCCTTTGATGGTGATTTTGACCGTTGTTTCTTATTTGATGAAAATGGCGACTTTATCGAAGGCTATTATATTGTGGGTTTACTCGCGGAAGCGTTCTTACAAAAAGAAAAAGGCGCTAAAATTATTCATGACCCAAGACTGTCTTGGAATACGGTTGATGTTGTAAACCAAGCGGGTGGTGTACCAGTCATGTCAAAAACAGGCCATGCTTTCATCAAAGAACGTATGCGCAAAGAAGATGCCATTTATGGCGGTGAGATGAGTGCACACCACTATTTCCGAGACTTTGCATATTGCGATTCAGGTATGATCCCTTGGTTGTTGGTTACGGAGCTCCTTTCTGTTAAAGGCATGAAGCTTTCTGAAACCGTAAAAGAGCGTATCGCGGCGTACCCTTCATCTGGTGAAATTAACTCCAAGCTTGCTAACCCTGAAGAAGCAATCAACCGGGTTTTAGACGCATACAAAGGTTCTGAACTCGTGTTTGATGAAACAGATGGCATTAGTTTGGAATTTGCGGAATGGCGTTTCAACTTACGTTCGTCAAATACAGAGCCAGTTGTTCGTTTGAATGTGGAAACCAAAGGCAGTAATACGTTACTCAACGAAAAAACAGAACGCATTCTACATATATTAAGGAATGAATAAGGTAAGTAATGAAAGGTTTAATTCAATCACTCTATAGTTACAGGGGTTTTATTGCCAGTAGCGTTAAAAGAGATTTTCAATCTAGATATCAAACAAGTATGTTGGGTGTTGTTTGGCTTATTCTACAGCCATTAGCCATGATACTGGTATACACATTGGTATTTTCTGAGGTAATGAAAATACGACTACCAGACAGTGGTGGTGCGTTTTCGTATAGTATTTATCTCTGTTCAGGAGTATTAACATGGGGGCTTTTCTCTGAACTAGTTTCCAGTCTTCAAAACGTTTTCGTCAATAATGCTAACCTTCTCAAGAAAATCAGTTTTCCCAAAATTTGCTTACCTGCAATATCTATAAGTGTAGCAATCATTAATTTTGCAATTATCTTCGGTCTATTTTTCTTGTTTTTGCTATTTTCAGGTAACTTTCCTTGGGGACAAGTTTGGGCATTATTACCGCTACTATTCATACAAGTTCTCTTTGCCACAGGCTTAGGTATGACAGTGGGCGTTATCAATGTCTTTTTTAGGGATGTAGGTCAGTTTGTAACGATTTTACTGCAGTTTTGGTTCTGGTTTACACCAATTGTATACGTAATGACTTCACTTCCTGACTGGGCTCAGGAATTGCTTAACCTTAATCCAATGACGAGAATAGTCGATGGATATCACAAGATATTCGTCTACAATACGATACCCAATTGGAGTGAGCTCTTCCCGGTATTGTTGCTGGGAATAATTATGGTGTATTTTGGTTGGAAGCTGTACTTGAATAACCAAGCAGACATAGTGGATGAACTATAATGGGTAATATTTTTGTAAACAACGTTCACAAGTCTTATAAAGCGTACCCGAAAAAGTACTCCAGACTTTTAGAGTGGATTATACCGAATTGTAAGCCTAAACATACTCTATCTCATGTTCTCAAGGGTATTAATTTTAATGTTAGGTCAGGTGAAGCCGTTGGTATCATTGGCATAAATGGTGCTGGTAAAAGTACATTATTGAAAATGATAACCGGTACTGTTGCACCAAGCGAGGGAAGTGTTCAAATTACAGGTAAAGTTGCTGCTTTACTTGAGCTTGGAATGGGCTTTCACCCTGATTTTACAGGTAGGGAGAATGTCTACATGGCAGGGCAGCTTATAGGTCTGACCTCCGAAGAGATAACTCAGCTGATGCCTGATATAGAGGAATTTGCTGAAATCGGATCATATATCGACGAGCCTGTGCGGGTATACTCAAGTGGAATGCAGGTGCGCCTAGCTTTTAGTGTTGCTACCGCAGTGCGCCCCGATGTTTTGATTATTGATGAAGCGCTATCGGTAGGTGATGCATACTTTCAAGCAAAGTCCTTTTCAAGAATTAAAGAGTTTAAAACTCGTGGAACTACCTTGTTATTGGTCTCTCACGACCAAGCAGCAATAGCAAATGTTTGCGACCGTGCCATTCTTTTGGAGAAAGGTGCACTTGTTGCTGATGGTAAGCCAACTGACGTTATGAATCTATATACGGCTAAGCAATCAAAGACATCGGAGACAGCCGAGATTTCACAAAGTGCGGAGGGCACCACTGAGTCAGGAAACCGTAAAGCGTTAATCAAAGACTTTAAAATTGAAAATAGTGTCGGCGAGGAACTAGAGACTGTTTCTGTTCAGGAAGAAGTGACTTTTAGATTTACAATAGATAGAAAATCGGACTTAAACAACTTAACTCTTGGTTTCCATATCCGAGATAGATTAGGTAATGTGATCTTTGGCACTAATAACCAGTGTTTTTCTGTAAACATCGATGGCTCTGGCTTGATGGGTGTTGAATATTCATTTAAGGCTAATATCGGAGTCGGGGATTATAGTGTTAGTGCAGCTTTACATAAGGGTGATGACCATTACTCAGAATCCTATCACTGGAAGGATGGCTTAGGAATGTTCTCAGTAGTGAACCCGAAAAACATAAAGTTCGTGGGTAGTAGTTTTTTAGAAACAAGGTGTCAAATTAATGATTAAATGGCTTCGAACATTATCTAGTAGATTGGAAAGAATAGAGAGTCACCTATTCAAGTTGGATAAACTAGAACAAATAGAGGCTAGATTATCGGGTTTGGAAAAAGAAAATAGTTCCTCATGTAGATTAATCGAAACTTTGGATGAACTATCTCTTGTTGAGAAAAGCAATGCTATTCTTAGCCGAGTGGAAGTTGTGAGGGATGAAATCCTATATGAGCTTCGAGTCGCAAATAGTAATTTTAACGATACGAAACGTGAAGATATTCCGGTTGAGTATGTTACACCAGAGAAATTTAAAAACAGTACCTTAAAGTTGAATCTAGGCTGTGGTCATATTCCAATTGAAGAGTATATCAATGTGGATGCTCGAAAGATCGCTGGAGTTGATCTCGTCTCAGATGTGACGAGGCTGCCTTTTACAACAGACAGCATTGACGAAATATATAGTGCCCATTTAGTTGAGCACTTTACCGAACTCCAATTGCGTGAAGAAATATTACCGCACTGGAAATCTATTATGAAACCTGGAGCAAAAATGGTAGTCATCGTCCCTGATGCGGAAGCTATGAGTAGAGCTTACTTAGAAGGTTCGATGCCATTTGGAGATTACAAACTAGTGACTTTTGGGGCACAAGATTATACAGGGGACTTTCATTACACAATGTTCTCACCTGATTCTCTTTGTTCTATGTTAAGTGAATTAGGCTTCAAGAATATCAATGTAATAGAATCAGGCAGAATTAACGGTTTATGTCGAGAAATGGAGGTTGAATGTGAAAAGTAACAAGCTACTTACTTCGATTGATGGAAAAATTGATGACTTCTATCAAGAGCATATGAAAAAATACCATCAAATTCAACAGAGTGCTAATCTGCCACGCGAATTGAATGTATATAGAAACAAAACCAATGTTCATGTTAATGAGTTTATCGGTCTATGCCAACACTATGACATTGACATCTTAAAAATAATAATTTTTAAGAAGAAAGACAATATAAGATTTAATCGTTTTTTGGTTGATTCTTATTCAAGGCCACTAATTTTCTGTGCTGTTTGTATGGTTCATCCTCAAGGGAATGTTACGATTTCAGGATTTTATCGTCGGATTTTAATAGGAGCCTTGAATAAAAATAAGGTCATGTTTAATTTCGCAAAAAAAATACAGAAACTTTTTAAGTAGGATTAGATGAAATTTAGACATTTTACAGGGCGTGTGATACAAGTTATAGAGGCTGTTGATATCTATGATGCATGCTCTAATCAAGTTTTGAATATCGATAGGTATTTCTCTGACCATTTTGGTCTGACTTCCATTATATGCTCGAAGCACATTCATCCTGAAGTTAAAATTAGGAATTACACAAATATTGATAATTTGGATGCTACGGAAGATGATATTATCATTTATCATCACAGTGGTTTTTCTGAAAGTTGTATTGATAAAGTAATCACTAGTAAAGCTGTTAAGGTTATACTCTATCATAATATCACACCGCATGAGTTTTTCTCCGAAGGGTCAGAACTGTATGAACTCTGTAAGAAAGGGCGTGAACAACTCAGAAGAGTATTGCAGAGTTTTGATTTTGCCTGGGGTGACAGTAACTACAATTTGGCTGAACTTGTAGCTTTAGGTTTTGACAAGTACAAATCATTTTTATTGCCAATAATAATTGATAAGGATAAGTTCACGCTAAATTATGAAGTGGAAAAAACTTCAGAGCAGCACATTATCTCTATTGGTCGAGTTTGTGAGAATAAATGTCAGACTGAGCTAATTGAAGCGTTCAGTAAAAGTGATTACAACGGTAAGCTTTACCTTGTTGGTGGCTATGACAAGAACTCAGAATATGGTGCCAAAGTTAATCGTGAGATTAAACGTTTGGACATGTCTGGCCGGGTTGTTGTAACCGGCAAGATTACGCAGGAAGAGCTTAATCGACTTTTGATAACTTCTGACGCCTTAGTTTCAAGGAGTGAACATGAAGGTTTCTGTGTTCCATTATTGGAAGCATCAGTTGCTGGGGTCCCTGTCATAGCTCTTAACAAAGCTGCCGTTGGTGAAGTTTTGGGTGATAGCCCTTATTTGTTCAGCAATGATGGCGAGTTAATAGATCTTTTGGGGCAGTTACCCCTTTCTCAGAGTTTACTTTCTGGCGTACTTAATCGTCAAGAATCTAATTTTGAACGCTATTCAGAAGAGTCCTGGCTAGATCTTGCCGATAGAGCTCTAGACAAAGTAATTGGTTCGAAAAATAGATTTAAAACGGTAAGTATCGTTATATGTACGTACAACCGAGCAGATTACTTAGAACGTGCGTTAAGCTATCTTTGCGATCAATATAACGCCAACTTTGAAGTTATAGTTGTCAATGGTCCGTCAACAGATAACACTGAAGATGTTATTCTGAAATGGAAAGACAAGATCAAGGTTGCGAATAACTCTGAAGCAAATCTCTCAATATCTAGGAATATGGGGATTGAGCTTGCTTCTGGCGACATTATCGCTTTTATTGATGATGACGCGTTACCATTTTATGATTGGGTCGATCAGTTATTAATAGGATTCAACTCACGGCATCAATTAGCAGCTGGTCTAGGCGGGCCTACATATTACTCAGGTACTCTAGATTTCCAAGCTGTCGATATTGCAGTCGACAAATACGGAGATGGTATCGTAAACCCTGATATATCTATTAAAAGTTCATCGTCTTATAAGCGGTCACTCCTTGGAACAAACTCTGCTTTCAGAGCTGACTACCTTAAATCGATTGGAGGCTTTGATGAAGAGTATGACTATTTTCTTGACGAAACGGATGTTTGTTTTAGGCTCGAGGATGCAGGGTTCCGAAACTGTCACCATGACTCACTATATCTGAGACATGAGTTTGCACAGAGTGGAAATCGAACAAATAAATATAAATATAACTACTACTCAATTGTTAAAAATACTGTTTATTTCGCATTGAACTTCGCTGGAAATAATAAAGAGGACATACTGAGTGAGGTTAGAAGTCGAGTCCAGCGAATGCGTGTCGACTATATTAACGAGGGTGTCAGCGTTGGAGTCCTTTCGTCGAGAGAAGGCGAACAACTTGTTAAAGATGTTTGGGATGGTTTTTCTGCTGGTGAGAAAAGAGCTAGCGAAACAAAGAAATTACTCACAACCGAACTCAATAGTACGCCATTTAAACAGTTTTTAATCAGTGGTAAAAAATTTAAGCAGAAGCATATAGCGATTATCTCGTCCGAGTTTCCTCCATTTACCCCTTCTGGTGGCGTTGGTACATTATACTATAATCTCGCAAGTGAACTACTAGTTATGGGGCATAAGGTTACTGTAATTGCCAAAGGAAAATCGGATGCAGTAACGAAAGGAAATTTCACCATACACTTCATCGATGATCGCAATGTCTATGATTTCGCATCTGGTTCGCATATTATTGATTCCAATCTTAACTGGTCTATGCTCGCTGGAAATCGCGTTGCTGAGATCAATGAAAACCAAAGTGTAGATATTGTTGACTCATGCATCTGGGATGTGGAAGCATATGCAGTTTCTAGACTGAAAGAAAAGCTTAATATCAAAGTCGTTACAAGGTTAGTCACGCCATTTGCAGTAGCCAATGAAAGTAATGAATGGGGTATCAGTGGCTCAGAACTGTCCAACATTATGGCTCTTGAGAAAAATCTTCTAGAACACTCAGATTCTATCATTCCTATTAGCGAGGCGATACTTGAAACATTCGAAAACAAGTACGGCTTAGAGCACGCAGGTAGAATAGATAAAGTCGAAGCTGGTATAGCATATTGGCCAACTTATGATGTATCTCAAGGCTACAATGATTTAAAAGGTTTCGATGTACTAGAGGGGACGGAAGACAGATTTAAAGTACTTTTCTTCGGTCGCCTTGAGGCTCGAAAAGGAATAGATATCTTACTTAGAGCTGCAGACTTGTATCAGTCTAGATATCCAGAGGATTGTATATCCTTCATTGTTGCAGGTAAGGACATCATTAATGTACCTAACTTTATCAAGAGCAATAGCTTAGACCATTTAAATTCGAACCTATATTTGCTTGGCGAGGTAAGTCTTTGGGATAGGGATAAGCTATATAGTTATACAGATGTCGTTGCATTCCCATCTCGATATGAATCTTTCGGTTTAGTACCTTTGGAGGCCTTTGTGCATGGTAAACCTGTGATTGCTTCTAATGCTGGAGCCATACCGGAAGTTGTCAAAAATGATCATTGTGGATTACTTTTTAACGATGGTGATGTAGAGCAGTTATGTGAAGCTATAAAAGAGCTATATGAAAACAAATGTAAATTAGAGCAACTTTCTAAAGGTGCTCTTGAACGCGTAAGAGTGTTATCTTCGGTCGAAATGGCAAAGAAAACCGAAAAAGTATATAAAAAGATATTAGGATTAGATATATGAAAACAGCAATCATTACCGGTATAACGGGTCAAGATGCCGCTTACTTAGCAGAACTGCTTCTGGACAAAGGTTACAAAGTTTACGGCACATACCGTCGTACAAGTTCTGTAAACTTTTGGCGTATCGAAGAGTTAGGGATTGAGAACCACCCTAACCTGGAACTTGTTGAGTACGATCTAACAGATCTTTCTAGCAGTATTCGTTTACTACAAAATACTGGTGCAGATGAAGTGTATAACCTTGCTGCACTAAGTTTTGTGGGCGTATCATTTGATCAACCACTCACTACTGCAGAGATTACAGGTATCGGTCCGGTTAATCTTTTAGAAGCTATTCGCATTGTTAATCCTAAGATTCGTTTTTACCAAGCATCTACTTCAGAGATGTTTGGTAAGGTACAAGAAATCCCTCAACGTGAATCTACGCCATTTTACCCACGTAGCCCATACGGTGTTGCAAAACTGTATGCTCACTGGATGGTGATTAACTACCGTGAGTCATATGACATTTTTGCTACTAGTGGCATTTTGTTTAACCATGAATCACCGTTGCGTGGTCAAGAATTCGTTACACGTAAAATCACTGATTCTGTAGCGAAAATCAAGCTAGGCAAACTTGATGTACTTGAGCTTGGTAATATGGATGCGAAGCGTGACTGGGGCTTTGCTAAAGATTATGTAGAAGGCATGTGGCGTATGCTACAAGCAGACAAGCCTGACACTTATGTTCTTGCTACCAATCGCACTGAAACAGTTCGTGATTTTGTTACGATGGCATTCAAAGCTGCTGACATTGAACTAGAGTGGAATGGTTCTGAAGAGAACGAAACAGCTACAGATAAAGCGACTGGAAAAGTGGTTATGAGAATCAACCCTAAATTCTACCGCCCTGCAGAAGTTGAGCTGTTGATTGGTAACCCAGAAAAAGCGAAGAAAGAGCTTGGTTGGGAACCTACAACGACACTTGAAGAATTGTGTGCAATGATGGTTGAAGCGGACCTTCGTCGTAATGAGCAAGGTTTCTCATTCTAGTATTTGACGTTTTGTGTAAAATGGCAGCAGTTTTCTGTTGCCATTTTTTTTGAGATTAAATTATGAAAAAAGTATTGTTAACTGGCGCTGATGGCTTCACTGGCAAGTATGTTGAAAGTGAGCTGCTCTCAAGAGGCTACTCTGTTGTTGGGCTTGTTTACCGCCAAGCTAAAGAGGGGCAGGTTGCTTGTGATCTAACTGATCGTAAAGCAGTGGTGGAGTGTCTTAAAGAAGTAAAGCCTGATTATATTATCCATCTTGCAGCACTATCTTTTGTTGGTCATGCAGACCAAAAAGCATTTTATGATGTTAATGTTTTTGGCGCCTTGAATTTGCTAGAGGCCGCTAAAGAACTTGGGTTAGAATTAAAGAAAGTGGTATTTGCAAGTAGTGCAAACATCTACGGTAATCCAGAGAATGTAACACGTATATCTGAGTCGATTACGCCTTCGCCAGTAAATCATTACGCAATGAGCAAACTTGCGATGGAGCATATGGCGAAGTTATGGTTTAGCCAGTACCCCATGATCATTACTAGGCCATTCAACTATACCGGCCCTGGTCAAGCTGGGCAGTTTTTGATCCCGAAAATTGTGTCTCACTTTCAGAAAAAGGCTTCTGAGATTGAGTTAGGTAATACCGATGTGTCTAGGGACTTTAGCGACGTTCGTGATATAGCATTAGCCTATGCAAACCTCTTGGAATCTGACGCTCAATCTGAAATCGTGAACTTGTGTTCTGGTCAAGTTACTTCACTACAATCGATCATTTCGATGATGGAGAAGATTGCTGGTTACGATATCAACGTTCGAGTTAACCCTGACTTCGTTCGCGAGAATGAGATAAAAATATTAGGTGGTGATAATACTAAACTTACATCATTAACAGGTGAGGCTCCCTCTATCACGATCGAGAAAACTCTGGCTGACATGTATCATGCAAAATAAATTGTTGATTAACGTATCACCAATCAGGGAACCATTGACGGGTATAGGTTACTATACCCTTAATATCCTTAATGAACTGCTCTCGCGTGATATGGATGTTATTGGTATAAGGAATGGTAAGTTGTTAACTCCAGAAGTTCTGGTTGAACTTGTCTCTCAATTTCAAAATCCGACGTCTAATGATAAGCCTCTAAGCAGTAAGAAACGATTGGTTGTGGAGTTTTTAAGAGCGATTCCTGGTGTTTATCAACTTAAGAATTATTTGTTGTCTTTGCGTGCACAAAAGCAGTTAAAAAATTTGGCAAACCAAGGGTATGTTTATTTTGAACCAAGTTTCGTGCCCTTTGATTACGAGGGAGTGACCATTACCACTGTCCATGACTTGTCGTTCCTGTCTCACCCTAGCTTCCATCCTGCAACAAGAGTTTCATACTTAACGAATAAAATGCAGAGTTCAATTACTAAATCTGATCATATAGTTGTAGATTCTGATTTTATTTTGAAGGAGCTTCATGACTTCTTTCCTGATAGCAAAGAGAAGAGCTCGACGTTGTATTTGGGCGTAGCCGATAGCTTTAGACCTTATGCGAAAGACGAGTGTTATGGGTTACTTCGTTCACTGAAGATAAAACATAATCATTTTGTTCTCAGCGTAGCGACGTTAGAGCCTAGGAAAAACTTAAGTAAGCTGATTGATGCTTATAAGCTCCTACCCAGTTCGGTTCGTAATCAATATCCTTTAGTCTTGGCTGGAGATCAAGGCTGGAAAAATATAGAACTTATGAATAATGCGAAAGAATTAGTTGAGCGTGGTCAAATTATTTTTACAGGCTACCTTGCTGATGATGACTTAAAGCATTTGTATGCATCGGCCGCTGCTTTTGTTTACCCGTCACTATATGAGGGCTTTGGATTACCGGTTATTGAAGCTATGGCGTCTGGCTCTCCGGTTATTACGTCTAATATTGGCGCGACAGCTGAGGTGGCTGCAAGTGGAGCTCTTCTTGTCAACCCTTGTGATGAAGTTGCTATTTCCAAGGCGATTTTAAGGCTTATTCAGTGCCCTGGAGACAAAGCTAACTTGTCCAAGTGCGGTATCGACAGAGCTTCAACGTTTAAGTGGCCACATACGGTTGAACAACTCCTTGAGATAGCGTCTGTTACCTCAAGAAGTTCATAACTTAGTTCCTTGTAAGCTTATGCGATGCAATGAGTTGGTTATATAGCGTTATATAATTATTTGCATAGCGTTTTGCTGTGAATTCTTTTTCAAAACGTTGGCGTGCTTTTTGTCCGAGCCTTTGGCATAGCTGCTCATCATTGTCCAACGTTTGCATAGCCTCTGAAAATGCTGAACCATCTGCAGGTAGAACTGTGAGCCCTGTTTCTCCATTTGCATTCACATAAGAAGAGCCGGTTCCTATATCGGCACTTACAATAGGCTTACCAAACATCTGCGCTTCTACTAATGAAATCCCGAATGCTTCAGAGCGTAAGTGGGAGGGAAAGACAAAGGCTTTTGACAAAGAGTGAAGTGCGACTTTATCTTCTTCAGAAATGAATCCAACGAGTTTCACGTTCGTGAGTGAGTGCTCTTTGATATACGTTTCTAGATTACCCCTTTCTGGACCATCACCAGCAATCACAATAGGTAATCCATTTAATTTAGCCGCCTCAAGAAGGTATTGCAGTCCTTTATAGTATCGAAGTACACCTACAAACAAGAAAAAACCTCTACCAACGCGGTTCTCCCACTTTTGCAGTGCGTTTTCATTTACAGTTGGATAAGTAGATTCATCTATTGCAAGAGGAATAACATCGACTTTATTCGCATATTTGATCAGGTTTTCGCTTGTCTGCGCATATTGAGGTGAACTGGCAATGATTCGGTCAACTTTAGTCAGGAAATGTTGCTCAAGGGGCTGGTAAATTTTCTTTAGTAACTTTTGTTTAACTATGTCGGACTGATAGCTTACTAAACATGGTTTTTTAGGTGCGACGAGGCTGAGCAAATCACCAGTAGGCCAAGGGTATTGATAATGGATTATATCGTGTTGCTTACTTAACTCTCTAAAACGGCGAATTAGACTAAATGAAAACCCGTTAGACGAGATCTCGAAATCTTTTTTGACAACAATGATTTGACTACCTTCAAAGTCATACTCTTTATTCTCTGAGCCTAAAGTTAGGATTGTATTTTTGATGCCTTGCTCGCTGCTACCTTTACAAATATAGCGAATTGCTTGTTCTAAGCCTCCTTTGGTTTCTGGGTAACAAGTGCGGTAAACATGTAGTACTTTCATTAGTTTTTTAATCCATCAACTTAAATTAGGTTTATATCCAGTTGGGGCTTTTAGCAATATTTGCATAATACATTCTTCGTCAAAGTTATGACAACAACCATCGAGTTGTTCCAAAAGTGGCTGCATTTCACTCCAACTTAGCATCTGCTCTTTGGCCGTCATGATTTTTTGATGGCCGCTTCCCTCCACATTATCTCCAATCAAAAGCTCTTCATAAAGCTTTTCTCCTGGGCGTAATCCGGTGAACTTTATAGATATATCGCCTTCTTGAGAATCCCCGTCGACATGCTCTTGCATACCCATCAAATGAATCATGCGTTTTGCAAGGTCTAGAATCTTGACGGGTTCACCCATATCAAGAACAAATACTTGTCCGTTGTGCCCCATGGCACCAGCTTGTATAACAAGCTGAGCAGCTTCGGGGATCAGCATGAAATAACGAATGATATCAGGGTGAGTGACAGTTACAGGGCCGCCACATTTGATTTGCTTTTTGAATAATGGAACAACCGAACCTGAAGAGCCTAAGACATTACCAAAACGTACCATTGTGAAATTTGTGGTGTTTTGCTTATCTGCCAACGCTTGAAGAACCAACTCAGCCATGCGCTTGGTTGCCCCCATTACGTTGGTTGGTCTCACTGCCTTATCTGTTGAGATTAGAGTGAAATTTTTTACCCCTGTTTGGATCGCAGCTTCAGCGCAAGCAAGTGTGCCAAACACATTATTACGAACACCTTCAACAATATTATCTTCAACTAATGGAACATGTTTATATGCTGCAGCATGGTAAACAGTTTCAACTCCATACGCTGCCATCACTTTTTCTAAGCGGTTTTGTCTTTGAACGGAGCCAAGAGCTGCAACAATTCGAGTTTCGCTTTTTAAGTTTATTTTTGTCGAATTTAGTTCTTGGTCGATTTTGTAAAGGTTGTATTCATTTAACTCAAACAGCACAAGTGTTTTGGGTTTCTGTGACATGATTTGACGACACAGCTCAGAGCCAATAGAGCCTCCAGCACCAGTGACAAGGACATTCTTATTAAAAATATTTTGTGCTAAAAGTGCCTTGTCAGGGTCCACTGCAGCTCTTCCAAGTAGATCTGCAACGTCTAAGTCCTTTACGTCAGTTGCTGTCGCTTTTCCTGCAGCAATATCTTCTACTGATGGAACGGATTGTACTGCGATTGGCCAATGTGACAACTTTTCAACCAACCTCAAGCGCTCCCCTTTATTTATTCCATTAATGGCTAAAAGCAGCTTTACGGGTTGATAAAGGGATTGAAGGTGTTCAAATTCACTTGGGTGATGGACCTTTAGTCCAAACAATATTTGACCTGACTTTGTAGGGTCATCATCAAGTAAAACTACTGGGTTGTACTCGTCACCTTGAATGAGAGCATATGTTAAGTCGCGACCTGTTGCTCCTGCGCCATAAATAAATACATTGGGTTTTTGACGTTTAAACCAGTGATAATAGATCGAGCGGATGAGTATTCTAGGGCCGCCTAACGTTAGGGTTGCCAAACCAGCATATATAAACGGGACACTTCTAGGTATGAATGAGTGGAAAAAAAATCCACTCATTACTAAAGCTAAGGTCGAAATTATAACGCCAAAGAAAATGTTGCCCACGGCAGGTATCATCATATAGCGCAGGACTGCTCGGTACATTCCTAATTTAACAAAACTATAAATTGTGATTGAAACAGTAATGAAAAGAGTGATTATTTCCTCTATTTCGACTTCAAAAAATGCATTTCCAAGTCGTAAGACAATCGCCAAATAGAGTGAAATAACGATAGCAAAAATATCATAGCCAATACTGATGAAACGCTTATGCTTGCGTTTAGCATTTAGCAAAATGTGTATTGGTCTGATCATGATATTCCTTAACGTGTCACTGAGCGTCTTGAGTTTGATTGTTGTTAGTTTTTAGCGTGTATTTTAATGTTCTTAAGTGCGGTAAGCTAGATGTAATTGGTTGTTATGTGTTACCTAATCGGTTTACTGTTTATTTTGTTTGTTATTTGTTCGATTGTTGAGCGGTTTGTTTTATGAAACTTTTGGTTACAGGTAGTACTGGTTTTGTCGGCTCTAGAGTTGTTGAGTTGGCCAAAAAGCGAGACTGGGCAGTCATTCCGGTTGTGCGTAAGCAAATAGAGCCACTAACTAATAGCTTGGTTATCCCTTCCATTGATGCTTCTACCGATTGGTCTGGTGCATTCGAAGGTGTGGATTGTGTTGTTCATTGTGCTGCTCGAGTGCATCAAATGAATGAGAGTGAGCAAGGTGCTTTAACTGCCTATCGAGATATCAACACCCTTGGCACTTTGAACCTAGCGAAGCAAGCCGCTGTAGCGGGCGTTAAAAGGTTTGTATTTGTCAGCTCTATTAAAGTTAACGGTGAATTCAGTGAGCCAAATTTACCCTTTGAACCGAATTTAAAGAATACTCCGCAAGACCCTTATGGTTTGAGCAAGTATGAAGCTGAAGTTGAGTTGGCTAAGCTTTCAAAAGAGACAGGGCTAGAAGTGGTTATCATTAGGCCTCCATTAGTTTATGGGCCTGGCGTCAAAGTAAATTTCTTATCTATGATGCGTTTGATTGATAAAGGCATTCCGTTACCGTTTGGTGCTATAAAGAACCAGAGAAGCTTGGTTTATTTGGATAATTTGTCCGATTTGATACTAACTTGTTGCGAGCACCCTTCAGCTCCGGGCTATACCTTCTTAGCTTCTGATGATCAGGATGTATCGACAACTCAATTGATGCAAACCATCGCTCATGCTATGGGGAAATCACCGCGATTAATTCCAATCCCAATGTCTTGGATACAAGCTGGATCGTCAGTTTTAAATAAACAGCACATAGCGCAAAGAATATGCGGCAACCTCCAAGTGGATATAGGTTTGACGAAAGAGATCTTGGGATGGAAACCTCCTGTAAGTTTTGAACAAGGGATCAAAAGAACCGTAGAAGCTTACTTGAAGTCGCATTGATGCGTTTTAGGTAGCTTATGGCTTTCATATCCATAAATTCTTCAGGTATCCTTTATTGATTAGTGGTGCTTATAGCGCCCCATGTTTTCAATCCGAATTTGATAGGACACATATTTTGATTCGTTTGTTAGATTTTGTTTTTGCTTTCTTTGGCCTGCTGTTCCTATGGCCAGTATTTCTCATTATTTGTATCCTTGGTTACTTTGATACGGGGTCGCCTGTCTTTTTTCAGACCCGTGTAGGTCGTAACAAAAAACCTTTCACCTTGGTCAAATTCCGCACCATGCCAGTCGAAACCAAGTCTGTAGCGACTCATTTAGTTGGAGCGAGTTCAGTGACTAAGCTTGGTGGATTCCTGCGTAAAACCAAACTTGATGAGCTGCCTCAGCTGTACAACGTGCTTAAAGGTGAAATGAGCTTAGTCGGTCCAAGGCCATGTTTGTTTAACCAACAAAAACTGATTGACGAGAGAGAATCAAGAGGGGTTCTCTCTGTTAGGCCTGGTGTAACGGGTTTAGCTCAAATTAATGATATCGATATGTCGACACCTAAGTTGCTGGCGGAGTGGGATAAAAAGATGATTCAAAAGTTATCAGTAAAACTCTATTTTCTTTATATTATACAGACAGTTTCAGGCAAGGGTTCTGGAGATAGGGTGTAGTGAGGAATAGCCTAGGTAAGTCGAGCGGATTAATTAAGCAGGGGGTTCAACTTGGTTCTCTTAAGGTTACAGGGGCAATCGGGGCTTTACTAGTTAACTTATTACTGGTTCGCTTATATCAACCAGAGATTATTGGGCAATATTTTATTTCTCTCGGTATTCTTGTTTTTGTATCACAATTGGCTACATTGGGAGGGGGGCGATTACTCGTAAAGAATATTGCCGCCAGTTATGACTTAAAAGAAAAATACTGCGCTATTTCTGCTGCTTTTTTGCTTTCCTTATTGGGTGCATTGATCTGTTTTGGATTGTATTTTGGGGTGTTAGTTAGGTTGCTTGACTTAACTGTTGAACTAGGTTTATTTGAAATATACGCAATGTCATTGTTTTTTTTAACGATGACTATATTTCAAGGTCATAATAAAGCTCCTTTGGGGGCGTTTTTTCAATTTGTTTTACAACCTTTTATATTTGTTGTTTTAGTTCTGAGTGTACCTAAATATTCTCTTATTAAATTGTATTCTTTTAGTGTCTTTTTGACGCTAGTTATTGCGCTAGGTTATTTGATTAAAATGGGTGATATAGGGTTTAGTCGAATATCAGTTGCTGAGTTAAATAAGACATTCAAAAGCACATTGCCATACCTGTCGATTATGGTTCTTGGTCTTGCGGTTACACATCTGGTGCTGCCTTTATCTTCATTTTGGTTAGATGATAAGAGTATTGCAGTGATGGGAGTTACTGCTCGTTTAATGAATGTTTTGTTCTTTGTAGTTGTTGGAGCAAGAATATTACTCTTACCTCGTTTTACTAAAGCGGTGAGTCTTAAAGATTCAAAAGCAGTATTGAAGTTGGGTTATGTGGGGGCATTCTTTCCTGTCGTTACCATGCTGTTTGGTGTAATGATTATATTTGTTTCCAGTGAAGATATTATGAGGATGTTTGGGGAGGAGTATGTATCTTTTCATGAATTATTGATTTATAGCTCACTATTGCTGATTCCTGCAGCTTTTTTGGGGTGGACTGAAAGCTTTTTAATAGCCCAAAATAAATTAGGCTATATTACTATTTCAACAATTATGTCAGCACTAGTCGTTTTTGTTTTACTCGCTGTGTTAACTATTAACTATGGAGTATGGGGGGCTGTGTTAACCTCGATTGGAGGAAAAACTATTTATACTTTATTCACGGCTTACTTTTCATGTAATTTTCAAAGGAGCGTACAGAAAAGTTAATTCTTATATTGAGCAATTAAAACAATATCACCGCTGTGTGTGAATAGTTTTGACTTTACTATTGACCATAAGGTTCCCAATACTCGGTGTTTTTTACCTGATTTTATTCTTCTATCTTGATCAAAATATAGTGCTTTTACTTCAAAGTTCAATCCTTTGATAAGCTTTACAAAGGTGATTGGTGTAAAAGTGTAATAGTGGTCATTACTGACTTTTTCTCTTTGTAGTAATAGAGCGGGGAGCGCATGTTTTATATTGTATGCATTTGGTACCGCAAAAATAACTTGTTTGGTTTTTACAGTGTTCATTACTTTGTTTATGAAGCCCGTTAAATCAATCATATGCTCTAAAACATGAGACAAAACGACATAATCATACTCTTCCTCTAGATACTTACTTTGACCGTTGAATATGTCGCAATGATCAACATGGTATCCTTTTTCTTGCAGTAATTTAACGCCCTTTTCATTGATATCAAGTCCTGCCGTATAGCTGGCTTTCTGGGAAATATTGTGGAATTGATGTTCTCCTTGTTCTATGTACTTTTGCATAGAGAGCATATCAATCATATCTACACAGCCAACAACTAAAACTCGCTTATCTTCACATAGTTCCGGGATTGATTTGCGTCGGATATCTAGTACCCCTACTTTCTTAAATGAGAGTTGAGCATTATCCCCAACTTTGGTGGATGTAGTAATTATGTTCACTATTGTTTCCTTTTATGGGGTAGGAGAGTACAGCTCTTGAAGTAAATATTGGTGGTAAAGGACAACATCGCTGGCTTTCCAATCTTGATAAAAACTGTTGCCATAAAGGGTTACTGGTTTTTCAAGGAGTAAAGAATGTAACCCTCCAGTGGAGTTTATTGTATATATATGCTCACTTTGAAGAACGCTTTCAAGTAAAGCTCCTTGGTTGCAAATGAGGATGCCTTCTTGTTTACAAAAATGGATTTGTTCCTGTATTACGCAAAGTTGTTTTTCTCCAGGGTGAAGCCGAACGATAAGGGGGAGTCCTTTTGATTCTGAGTCTTGGTGTGCTTTTTTAATTGAATCAATGGCATTTGTATTAGATTGAAATAGGGTTTGTGAATCTTGTGCTACTTGACCTATGAATAAATTGAAGTTACTTGGGTGTTGTAAGCTCTTATGGCTATGAATTACCTTTCTAACTCGATAGATCTCTATTGCTGTTTTTAATTGCTGCAAGGGTGATGAATGAGGTGCTGTTGTTTTTAGGCAATAAAAACCTATCAGGTTCACAAACTGTTCTAGAGCTTTGCTTAATATTGATGAGTCAACGTGTGGTGGACGAAAAGTTAGTAATCGTTTTTTTAGCAGTTCTATTTCTCTAGGCGTCACAGTACGAGTTCTTCGCAATTCTTCTATTTTATGATGATGATCTGCATCCGCATTTACCCCTGTATAACTTGACTGGTATTTATTCGGGAAATTAGCTATTTCAAAGTAACGAATATTATGATGTGTAGTCTTTATTTCTAAAGCGACGTATTGAAATCCTGAGAATACCCATAGTTCATCATTTGGTTCTACTAATTTTTTAAAGTTACTTCGGTTAATACCATAGTGATATTCTCTTTGTCCCTTAATCTCTTCAATGCTTGACTGTACTGTGTTTTTCTTAACTTTACTTTGTCTAAGTAAAATATGGCTGCCAGGATACTTTTTTGTTTTTGCTAGCACATAGGTATAGATGTTCGAATGAAGTACATAAGAGGGTGTAGTATTTTTATTCTTAAGGACTCGTTGGAAAAATTCAAGTCGAGTGGCATTGTCAATGAGTATATGTACTACTTTTTTTTGCTTCATTACGCAGATCCATCAGTTGTTAGTAAGGTCCTAACCGTTTTTATTGCGATAGTTAAATCTAACTCGAAGCTGTAGTGCTTAATATAATAGATATCATAGCCTAGCTTTGTCTGCGTTGATTCTGAATTGTCGGTATATCCTTGATTTATCTGTGCCCAGCCGGTGATTCCTGGCTTTACCGTATGGCGATAGTTGTAAAATGGGATTTGCTGTTTGTAGGACTTAACAAATTCAGGTTGCTCAGGTCGAGGGCCAATTAGGGACATATCTCCCTTTAATACATTATAAAACTGCGGTATTTCATCCAATCTAAATTTTCTTAACCAAGCACCAATAATATGAATTCGATGTTTTTCTTGAGTAGCAAATTGTGTACTTTTGATTGATGCTGAATTGTACATGGTTCTGAATTTATACAGAGTAAATGTTGTACCATTTTTTCCAACTCGAGTTTGGGTGTATATTACTTTTCCTGGATCTTGTATATAAAGTAGAGCTGAAATAATAGAGCATAAAATAAGAGTTATAGGCAAAAATAGTAAGATAAGAGTTGCTTCTAGTACGGGCTTTATTTTTAAGTATCTAGAGTTTGGGATGAGAGATTGTAAGGTGGTTTCGGATAAATGAGTAGTTGATACTTGTTTATTTAATCGCTCAGTAATCACTTCCGAATGATAAACGGGTATTTGAGCAAGAGCACAATCTGCAAGGAATTGAGCTGTATCTCTTGAGTGTATTTCATGGAGATTAGTAACCAGTCCATCGGAGTTTTTTTTGATTTGATGTAGTGATATGTCTTTTTGATACTGATATATGGTAATGTTTTTATAACGTGAGTCAACACTATCTACTGATCCAGTAAGAGAATATAGTGTAATTTTTTGTTTTTTATGTAAACGATAATAGATGAGAATCCAAATAAAGGTTAAGGCAGCCCCTATAAGCAAAGCAGGACGAGAGTAATCTATTCGGATGAGTGTAATAAATAGAGCTGAAACGCCATAACTACTTATAAGTGTAATAATGAACTCATGCTGTTTATTTGAAAATAGTCTATTTTTTGACGGAAGAGTATAAGTAGTTAATAAAAATACAAACATAACCAAAATCATAGAATTAAGAACAGTGTTTGGTAAATGAGAGTATGTGAATAGACACCAACTTGTTATGATTAATTGAATGCTAAGAAGTGCCAATGAATGTTGGATCGTATAAAGCTTCATAGTAATTCGTATATTGTATTTCCTGTGGTGGAGTGTATCAAAATTTTAGGTTAGCAGCGAGGTTATAAGGTGCAGGTTTTTCCTAAATTTAGGGAGCTTAATCTCAATTTTCGACCTGTTTTACTCAGCTTTCATTCCAAGATCTAGATTAATGACCAAACTTAGTAAATCCTGGGTCACTGACGTTTGGATTGGTGAAGGAGCATGCTAACAATGACAACAACACAACCATTGCGGATCTAGTTTGACTCATGCGAACTAGCTCATTAACCAAGCGTGCATTGTTACTAGTTCCGATAATGGAGGCCAGCATTCTGGGAATTGGTTATCATCGGGAGCTAGGTGTTAGTTGTCAGAATTTATATGCTTCAAACTAGCATTGGTAAAAAGGGTGCTTCGATCATAAGTATTCTCTTTTAGATAGCGTTGTATGAAGAGTTAGAACCTTACGTGCTGATGCGTGAATTTAAGAAGCAACAACACTCAAGTTTGTTAGACTTATCCGATAAACAAAGCTTTAAGCAAGCTGGCCTGATGGATTAGCGATCACCGAATACTTAGCCTCTGCGGAATTATTTATAAAAACTTTAATTTGGAAATAAAGCATTGGTCACCATCAAATGACGCTTTTTTTCACATTCGATCATCCTACCTGCGCCCTTTCTTGATCTTCCGCTACAGTTTTGACTGTAAACTGTAGTAAAATTACGCTAATTTGTTTTTATACCGATTTATTTTGAATTGAACGAGGTCAGTCCTATGTCAGCTAAGAAGCCAATGGCTCTAGTGATCCTTGACGGTTACGGTTACCGTGAAGACAACCAAGACAACGCTATCGCGAACGCTAAGACTCCAGTTTTAGACGGTCTTATTGCTAACCAACCTAACACGCTAATCTCGGCTTCTGGCTTAGATGTAGGCCTACCTGATGGCCAAATGGGTAACTCTGAAGTGGGTCACACCAACATTGGTGCGGGTCGCGTGGTATACCAAGATCTTACTCGTATTACTAAGTCAATTTCAGATGGTGAGTTCGGCCAAACTGAAACGCTAGTGAACGCTATCGATAAAGCGGTGAAAGCTGAGAAAGCGGTTCACATCATGGGCCTTATGTCTCCAGGTGGCGTTCACTCTCATGAAGATCACATCTACGCAGCTGTTGAAATGGCAGCAGAGCGTGGCGCAGAGAAAATCTACCTGCATGCATTCCTAGACGGTCGTGATACACCGCCACGTAGCGCAGAAAACACATTAGCGCGTTTCCAAGAGCTATTCACTAAACTAGGCAAAGGCCGTGTGGCTTCGCTTATTGGTCGCTACTACGCAATGGACCGTGATAACAACTGGGATCGCGTTCAAGAGTCTTACGACCTGCTGACTCAAGCAAAAGCAGAATTCACGTTTGATACAGCGGTTGCTGGCCTAGAAGCGGCTTACGCTCGTGATGAAAACGATGAGTTTGTAAAAGCGACGGAAATCAAAGCTGAAGGCGAAGAGTCTGCCGCTATCGTTGATGGCGATGCGGTTATCTTCATGAACTACCGTGCCGACCGTGCTCGTGAAATTACACGTGCATTCGTTCCTGATTTCGATGGTTTTGCTCGTAACGTATTCCCAGCGATCGATTTCGTGATGCTGACTCAATACGCGGCAGACATTCCACTTCTATGTGCATTCCCACCGGCTTCTCTAGAGAACACTTACGGTGAATGGCTATCGAAGGAAGGTAAAACACAGCTACGTATCTCTGAAACAGAGAAATACGCGCACGTGACGTTCTTCTTCAACGGTGGTAAAGAAGACGAGTTTGAAGGCGAAGAGCGTCAACTTGTTGCTTCTCCAAAAGTAGCAACTTACGACCTACAGCCAGAAATGAGCGCACCAGAGCTAACTGAAAAGTTAGTTGCAGCGATCAAAGGCGGCAAATACGACGCTATCGTGTGTAACTTCCCTAACTGTGACATGGTTGGCCACACTGGCGTTTATGATGCAGCGGTTAAAGCGGTAGAGTCGCTAGACGAATGTCTGGGTAAAGTGGTTGAAGCAATCAAAGAAGCTGACGGCCAACTGCTAATCACAGCGGACCACGGTAACGCAGAAATGATGGTTAACCCAGAAACGGGCGGCATCCACACGGCGCACACTAACCTACCAGTGCCACTTATCTACGTGGGCAGCAAAGACGTTGAGTTCAAAGAGGGCGGTAAGCTGTCTGACTTAGCACCAACGATGCTTTCTCTGTCTGGTATCGCAATTCCGGCTGAGATGTCAGGTGATGTGATCGTTAAATAGTCAGTAGTTAAATAGTTGTTTGGCTCAGCGGTTCACTGAGCTTTAACGATTTTGAAAGCCCGCACTTCAAAGTGCGGGCTTTTTTATAGATGTGAGATACGAGTAAGCGAGATGAGAAGAGCTTAAGAACGGATGCGTGATGTGAGATACGGGTAAACGAGTAGCGAAGAGCTTAAGGACAGGTATTGGGTAAGAAAAACATGCAGGGGAGAACATAAGGGCACGACCTTAAACAAAAGACGAAAAGAACAGTTTTGATGAATATCGAAAGAGTGACATTTCTTGAATGATTAGGTAGCTTAAGGCTCATACTATACTTGTCTTTTACCTTATATTTAGGCTGTTTATATGAACTCAAACCCAGACCGTTGGAAGCAACGACTGCAAAACTTAATGAAAGCGCAGCAAAGGCTTGAGAGAGCGTGCTCACAAGATAGCTACAATGAGTTAGAGCTCGCTGGGTTAGTACAAACTTTTGAATTTTCTTTCGAACTGACATGGAAGACCCTTAAAGACTTACTTGAGTTTGAAGGGTTTGATGTGGCTTCGCCGAGGAGCGTTTTTCGTACGGCCTTAGAAGCTAAGCACCTGTCTTCGGAGCAGTGTGAGATTATGCTTGAAGCACTCATAAAACGAAATTTATTGTCCCACACCTATGATGAGGAAAATGTCCTTGAAGCTCAGTCACTGATCTTAGAGTCATTTTCACCAGTGATAGGGCAAGTCACACTCTATTTAAAGCTTAAATGTGATCAAGAGGGTCAATGCGAACAAGAGGTTAAATGTGATCGATAGTTATTTGGTTAAACCAGACTCGGTCGGCCTTAAGCCTCATCAGTATCAGTTGATTGAGGATATTGTTTTGAGTCATGCTTTAGTCATTCATGCCTGGGTATTCGGTTCTAGAGCCCTTGGAACTTATAAAGATAACTCCGACATCGATATTGTTATCGAGGGGCATGGGATTTCGTTAAGTGTCGTCGCAGGCTTGCAAGATCGTTTAGAACAGTCGTCGCTTCCATTCAAGGTTGACTTGCTCGTTAAGCATAGAATTACATCAAGCGAGTTACTTGCCCATATTGACACTTATGGGATTAAACTAAAGTAACCGAACGTATTATTATCAGCGTAACGGTGATGTTGATTCTTGAACCGATTGTTTACGTTTTGCCAGTTTATCTCGAATCTGAGTACCTGAATTGACTCGGTCATGTTTTTTATCATCAATAGAAAACGATAATAGTTTCATTAGCGCTATAGCTCCATCTCTACGCTTTCGATCTTCATAAGATTCAATCGTATCAGTGGACATTACCATCACCTCTTTGTATGAAATTTTAAATATAGACTATATGTTGTCTGGTGATAATGGCGCTTCTTGATGGCGAAATTTTATATTATTGATCTAGTGAGATAAGGTTTACTTCTTTTTATTTAAGATCGAACGCTCAAAATCTAACAACCACTCTTTGCGATTCATACCGCCGGTGTAGCCGGTTAATGTTCCATTCGCGCCGATGACTCTATGGCAAGGCACAACAATACTAAATGGGTTCTTGCCATTTGCACCACCCACAGCTCTTACTGCTTTTGGGTTGTCCATTCTCTTTGCTTGTTCACCGTAACTGATGGTTTCGCCATAAGGAATGGTTGTTAAAGCTTGCCAAGCTACTTTTTGAAACTCAGTGCCTTTTATCGCTCTTAATGGCAAATCGAATTCTATTCGATGACCTGCGAAGTACTCATCTAACTGTTTCGCTGCCAGTTGGCAAAGGTCATCTGGATTGCTAATCATTAGCTCTTCGTGATTTATATGGTCAATTTCAATAAGCGACACACCATTGCTAACAATGATCATCTTGCCAATCGGCGCGTCATAGAACATTTTGTAAGTGGTGTCTTCCATGTCATCTTCCTTTTTTTAGTCTTTTTCTGCTCTCAAGCTCTTCGAATCTCGTAACTGCTCTTAAGCTCTTAAATCTTTTCGCATCACGGTTACTCGCATCTCGTATCTGCTCTTATATCTTTTCGCATCCCGTATCTGCTCTTATATCTTTTCGTATCCCGCATCTGCTTTACCCCTTACACGAAGCGCAAACAAGTACCCTGAAATACCGCCGACAATGTTCCCCAAGGCTAAGCCTATAAACAGCCCTTCGACACCATCAATTTGGCTGCCTATCCAAGCGAATGGCAAGGTAAAGACAAACAAACGCATGAAGCTCCATTGAAAGGCTTTGAGTGGTTGATGCATGGCATTCATCCCACTGATCAGCATCATCACAATGCCTTGGAATCCATAGCTAAAGGGCACGACTAACAGGTAATGCCACAATATGCCTCGGACGGATTCTTCCTGAGAGAACAGGGCAGCCAAAGGAATGCTCAACGGCACCATCATTAAGAAAATCAAACCTTGGAACATCACAGCAAAACGCATACTCAGAAACAGTGCCTTAAAACTGCGTTGTGGGTTGTTTGCGCCAAAGTTCTGCGCCATGAAAGGCGTAAGCGCCGAAGTAAGAGACATCAACACAATGATAAGAATGGACTCGATACGTTGCGCTGCGCCATACGCCGCCACGGCTTCAGTCCCTTGTTTGGCCAGCATCATCATGATGATAGCGCCGGCAAGTGGGTTCAGAGCGTTAGACAAAGCCGCTGGGGTGCCTATTTTCAGGATCTGTCGCCAGTCACTGACGATGTTTGTCAGCTTAGGCGGCGCAAGCAGTTTTTCTCGCACCATCAATACGTAGAGTGAGCCACACAAAGCACCAAACCAACTGAAACCACTGGCAATCGCAGCGCCTTGAATCCCCAGTTCAGGAAAAGGCCCATACCCGAAGATGAGTAGCGGATCTAAAACGCCATTGATAAGGCCAGCCAGTAGCATAATCTTGGCGGGTGTTTTAGTATCGCCGCTGGCACGAATGGCGCTGTTGCCTGCCATGGGGATGACCAAAAATGGGATCGCGAGATACCACACCGACATGTATTCCGATATCAGCGGCAGCAACTCTTGCTTTGCTCCTAGCAGGGTAAACATAGGTTCTAAGGCGATAATACCTAATGTAGACGCGCAGCCGACCAGAAGCAGAGCTAGCAATAAGCCATGACAGGTAAAGCGTGCTGCATTTTGTGCGCTGCCTTGGCCAAGCAATCGACCGATACATGTCGATAAGCCAATACCAATCCCCATGGTGATGCAGTTGATGGCAAAGGTGACTGGAAAGGTAAAACTCACCGCGGCTAAGGCTTGGGTGCCAAGCAATGAGATGAAGAAAGTATCGACGAGGTTAAACATCAAGATCGCCACCATACCGAATATGGTCGGTATGGTCATGGTACGCAATGTACTCTCAATTGGGGCAGTTAATAGCCCGTGCTTATCTTGCATGCAAAACGCCGATAGAAACCAAAAGCGTAGGATAAACAGATGCGGGATACGAGTAAACGAAAAGCAGGGAAAGATGAGGGGTGAGAATCTGCACTTTAGCTCACAATTTTTCCGTTCCCCCCTTGGGATTCATCACATTGTCCCCAACATATTGTTTGACCCACGCTAATCGTGGCAACTATCAAAATTTAAATGGAAATTATCAGGAGATAAGACCGATGAATATCCGTCCTCTACATGACCGAGTTATCGTTGAGCGCCAAGAAGTTGAATCTAAATCTGCTGGTGGCATCGTTCTAACTGGTTCTGCCGCAGAAAAATCGACTCGCGGTATCATTCTAGCTGTCGGCAAAGGCCGCATTCTAGAAAACGGTTCAGTGCAACCGTTGGACGTAAAAGTTGGCGATACCGTTATCTTTGCTGAAGGTTACGGCACGAAAACTGAAAAAATCGACGGCAAAGAAGTTCTGATTATGTCTGAAAACGACATCATGGCGATCGTCGAGTAATCTATTTTTCATTTAACTCTCAGTAAAAGTTATCAGAGCCAGTATTGGATGATTCATATCGTCATTCCAGAAATGAGGAACGAATTATCTGGAATCTAAACAGAGTGCGATTTGAGTAGATTCTGAATCACGTTCGTCCCTCACTGTTCAGAATGACGCGATAACGCTGAGACGCCCCGAAACAAAGAATTTGAAAGGAAATTAAGATGGCTGCTAAAGACGTTAAATTTGGTAATGACGCACGTATTAAAATGCTAGAAGGTGTAAACGTTCTGGCTGACGCAGTAAAAGTAACGCTAGGTCCTAAAGGCCGTAACGTTGTTCTAGACAAATCATTTGGCGCACCGACTATCACTAAAGATGGTGTTTCAGTTGCACGTGAAATCGAACTTGAAGACAAGTTCCAAAACATGGGCGCGCAAATGGTTAAAGAAGTGGCTTCGCAAGCGAATGACGCGGCGGGCGACGGTACGACTACAGCAACAGTTCTTGCTCAAGCAATCATCACTGAAGGCTTAAAAGCCGTTGCTGCTGGCATGAATCCAATGGATCTTAAGCGCGGTATCGACAAAGCAGTTATCGCTGCAGTTGAAGAGCTAAAAGGCCTTTCTGTTCCATGTGCAGATACAAAAGCTATCGCGCAAGTAGGTACTATCTCTGCGAACTCTGATTCGACAGTAGGTAACATCATTGCTGAAGCGATGGAAAAAGTAGGTCGTGATGGCGTAATCACGGTTGAAGAAGGTCAGGCTCTACAAGACGAGCTAGACGTAGTTGAAGGTATGCAGTTCGACCGTGGTTACCTATCTCCTTACTTCATCAACAACCAAGAAGCGGGTTCTGTTGATCTAGAAAGCCCATTCATTCTTCTTATCGACAAGAAAGTTTCGAACATCCGTGAACTTCTTCCGACTCTAGAAGCAGTAGCTAAGGCATCTCGTCCACTTCTTATCATCGCTGAAGATGTAGAAGGCGAAGCGCTTGCAACTCTAGTTGTGAACAACATGCGTGGCATCGTTAAAGTGGCTGCTGTTAAAGCGCCTGGTTTCGGTGACCGTCGTAAGTCTATGCTGCAAGACATCGCTATCCTAACTGGCGGTACGGTTATCTCTGAAGAGATCGGCCTAGACCTAGAGAAAGTAACGCTAGAAGACCTAGGTCAAGCTAAGCGTGTAACTATCACTAAAGAAAACTCAACCATCATCGATGGCGCGGGCGAAGAAACAATGATCCAAGGTCGTGTTTCTCAAATCCGTCAACAAATCGAAGATGCAACGTCTGACTACGACAAAGAGAAACTTCAAGAGCGCGTAGCTAAGCTAGCTGGCGGTGTTGCAGTAATCAAAGTGGGCGCTGCAACTGAAGTTGAGATGAAAGAGAAGAAAGACCGCGTTGAAGATGCACTTCACGCAACTCGCGCTGCCGTTGAAGAAGGTGTGGTTGCTGGTGGTGGTGTTGCACTTATCCGCGCTGCATCTAAAGTTGCTGGCCTTGAAGGCGACAACGAAGAGCAAAACGTCGGTATCCGTGTTGCACTACGTGCAATGGAATCGCCTATCCGTCAAATCACGAAGAACGCAGGTGATGAAGAATCTGTTGTTGCTAACAACGTTCGTGCTGGCGAAGGTAACTACGGTTACAACGCGGCGACTGGCGAATACGGCGACATGATTGCAATGGGTATCCTAGATCCAACTAAGGTAACTCGCTCTGCACTTCAGTTCGCAGCGTCAGTTGCTGGTCTTATGATCACAACAGAAGCGATGATCACTGACAAGCCTCAAGATTCAGCTCCTGCAATGCCTGATATGGGTGGCATGGGCGGTATGGGTGGCATGGGCGGCATGATGTGAGCCACCTATGCTGATTTAAGTTATTAATAAACAATAGCTTAAAAATACGTGTAGACATCAATGTAGACATCAATGTAGACATCAATGTAGACATCAATGTAGACATCAATGTAGACAGTAAGGGATGCCCTGTTTTAGACGCCGGCATCCCTTTTTAATGGCAACTCCACCCCTTCTCTTCTAATACCAGTCCTGACTGCCATTGTGCCTCTTGAATTTCATCAAACAGAAAGTCTTCTGATTCATTTGCTCGTTCGGGATTCTCGAAGTTCCAATCAATGAAACTGTAGGTATGCAGTTCCTCTCCAGAATAGCTATGGAAGTAATCGTCAAGCATCATATTGTCTCTAGCTTGTGCTGCGCGCTTAGCTGAATCGAATTTTCCGTATTTCTTCCCATCACCACTTAAAGCCTGATACCAACCCCATTTGTTTTTGTGAATTCCACTAAACCCTTTAAGCGTAGGCGTCTTTTTCGCAAGATTATTCTGCCTTGTGGTGCAACGGCGTAGATTACCTCTGGTGTTGTTAAGCGGGTTAGCATCAACATGATCAACTTCTTGTTCATCGTCGGGATTCATCAGTAAGCGGTGAAGGTAGGCGTTGTTTTTGTTGCTTCTGGCAACATACTTCCCATCTTTACGCTTGTGAGCATGAAAACTGTGTTCTTTCAGGATGTCGATATCGCATAGGCTGATAAGTGTTGTTTGGTTCTTACCGATACCAACTTTGGCGACAATGTGATTGTCGATGTTGAGAATCTGAATGTTTTTCTTATGGCGTCCGTAGCCATTCTTGAGTCGGGTCATGCTAATTCCTTTTAAAACAGAGTGTTACGTGGTGCTACATGGGTGCTACATCTGGCCTTCTTACTATTTCATTTAAAAACAATGACTTACGGAATCTGCAACATTGCAATTTCCAAATATAAATACGCACACAGATATAGATATATTGAAAGGTAGAGTGGGGTAGATTGAGTAAATTACGGCTTTAGGCCAGTAAAAATGCGGCTTTTCGGTTAGTCAGTGAGGGACAACGGCTCCATTTAGCCGTTTAAGCTATTTCAAGCCTGCCAGTCTCAGAACCTTGCCAACGGTATTGCGATGGCATCCCACTCTTTCAGCGATAGCGTTGTGGGTGAGGTTGGCATCTCTCAGCCTGATTATTTTTTCTCTTTTGGTACGAGTGATTCGGTTAGTTAGCATATTTTCCTCCAAGTCTGGTGATTCATACCTAGATTTTAAGTTGATAGCACTCAAATGAACGGATATGCACATATCGGCATATGCCTATCAATATGTAACTATATGATTGTTATAAGTAAGTTGATGAAAACTTACGGAGAAATAATCATGAAAATATCGTTAAAAGTTATTCTTACCTTACTTATCACAGTCTTATCTCTGATTCTGGAAATTAATCAGGATGAAGAGGTGTGAGTATGGCTAACGTTGGTTACGCTCGAGTGAGCACTGCTGGGCAGAGTCTAGAGTCTCAACTAGAGGCTCTGAGAGCTTGTGACAAGGTCTTTCAAGAAAAAGAGTCAGGTGCTAAGGCTGAGCGTCCTCAGCTCGTTACTATGCTTGATTACGTGCGAGATGGAGACACTATAACGGTAACCAAGCTTTGTCGCTTGGCTAGAAATACAAAACATCTTCTCGAGATTGTTGAGTATCTTGAACAGAAAGGCGTATCGCTGGTGGTACTTAATCTCGACATCGATACGAAATCACCAACGGGTCGTTTGATGCTTACTATGATAGGCGCAGTAGCTAGTTTTGAACGTCAGCTTCTGTTGGAAAGACAAGCCGAAGGTATTGCGATCGCTAAAGGTAATGGGAAGTACAAAGGTCGTAAGCCGACTGCAAGAGCAAAGCAAGAAAAAGTGATAAAACTCCTATCCGAAGGTTTGAGTAAGCCGCAAGTTGCTCAAGAACTAAATATCAGTTTATCAAGTGTTTATAGAAATAATAAATTATAACTTACAAGGCTGCCAATGCTGCAGCCTTAACTTATCGAAATGAATTTCTTATTTTAATTTTTGCAGGTTTTTCATAGTATTTAAAGCTAATCGCTGATGAAATAATTGTAATGGTGACAAATGTTATTATTGTTATTCTTGATTGATAAAAGTCATGCTCTTGGCTAACGAAGCAAACGAAAAATAGTTGAATAGGATAATGCCAAAGGTACATTCCGAAAGACAAGTCACCTAGAGTTTTGTATTTTTTGCCATAGTTTACATTGTGTGACTGTAACAAAGCTAGAAAAATGGTTAGTAGCGCAAACTCAAGGCCGTAAGGGGATGTTGATGCAAGTGCAAAACCTAACAACGTAAGAGTGATTATTTTTAATCTGTCTTTTCTGCAGCTAAGTATTAGGTTGTATACGTGATAGGTTAAGCCACCAATAAAAAAATAATATAAGCAGTTTAATAGATCAGTCTTAATATAGCTATTAAGAGCAGTTATTAAAGCCAATGTGACGATTAGTTGAATTGAATCTAGTTTAATAAATTTGCAGTATAAGTAAAAAGCTATATATGCAAAAACTTCCACAGATACCGACCATATAGGAGCATTATATGACCAGCCATCTTGAAGGCCCCAGTGAGAAATAAGGAATACATTAAGAATGAAGTGCTTTAAATCATTAAATGAATATACAAAGTAATAGCCATTTTTTTCATTAAAATAATATGCAGCAACTGCTGTTATTATAAGTGTTAGTATGTGCAGAGGATAAAGTCTAGCTATCCTGTCTTTTATGTAATCAGATGGTAGTGTTTTTCCTAAACTTATTTTCTTACTGTAGGTAAAAAAGAAAACAAATCCGGATAAAACCCAAAAATATTGTACGGCAATATTACCATAATTATAAAATAGACTAAAAACATTATAAAAAGGTTGTTCTTGCTTAATGAAAGAAACTCCCTCTATCATGTAAAAATGCTGATAATGCCAAAACAAAACTGCCATAGCGGCAATAAACCTAGATAGGTCAAGAAGGTGGAAGTTTTTAGGTGAACTCATTTTAAAATCTAAGCCTAGTAAATCTATATCGTTAGATTATACCCTTGTGACAAACAGAAAACCCACCCCAGAGTGTGTCTTTAGGGTGGGTTTTATTGTTTTGGGAAGGTTTTGTCATAGGGTCTAACCCTATTGGCATTACCAGAGCAATTTCGTTAGCCCTAAATCGTAGGCTTCCTTTAGCTGTTCTAGTTCGTATCCTTTGGAATAATAGCCATAGCTCATTGTATTCCCTCGCTTGTGACCGAGTAGAGCTGCAGCGGGCGTTGTTGATCAAATCAGCTTGAAGATCAACGACACCATATGTAGCTAGCCGTTAGCTTCTAACGGGCATACCTAGTCCTATGACTTTGTTAATCGCTTTGACATTCGCCATGATTTCGCCCACTTGAGCGTTGTAACATCTCAAGCTCAATTTATCGCTTGTTAGTCCTTTATATCGGGACATAGCAGTCTCAGATATTGAACGATAGTGATAACCAGACTCTGTTTTCCATTCCGATATTGTTCCATCTCTCAGAGCCATTACCGCTTTGTTTCTGGGATGACCGTCTTCCCAAAGAGCTGCATTCTTTCGAGGCGGTATTAACGGAGTACAGCCTTTATTTTTCAGAGTCTCGTGGCAATTTTTTGTGTCATATGCTCCATCGGCGGATACGGCAGCGACCTTTCTACGTAGTGGGTTGAGTAACGTCGGTAACACTTCACTATCGCCTACATTTACAAGACTGACTTCCGCACTAATCGCTTCGTGAGTATCCACATCCACAGCTAAGTGCAGTTTGCGCCATGTCCTACGTTTTTCTGTACCATGCTTTTTCACTTTCCACTCCCCCTCACCAAAGACTTTGAGGCCAGTAGAATCAATGGCTATATGGCGAATAGCCCCTCTCGATTTATTGCGATATTTGACCTGAACTGTCTTCGAGCGTTTACTGATACAGGTGTAGTCAGGGGACGTTAGTGGAACATCTAATAGCTCAAAGATAGAGTCGATAAAGCCTTGAAGAGCACGTAAAGGAAGAGAGAAGATGCCCTTAATCATCAAGGCGGTTTCAATCGCTGTATCAGAGTACTGAAAGCCTCTCCCACGCTTACCATGATGAGTTTTGCATCGCCATGCATCTACGGCTGAATCATCTATCCAGAATGTAACCGAACCACGTTTACAAAGAGCCTTATTGTACTCCGTCCAGTTAGTTATCTTCTTGTTTGCTTTACCCATATCACCACCATTCCAATCGTTTCAAATGATCAGATCACAGGACTTGGAAAAGGTTCAACTAATTTAGGCAACAACGCCGCTGCAGCGTGTAGTTCAGTGACCCCTGCTTGCTGTAGCGCAGTAGCAAACATCACTCTAAGCGAGTAGAAGCACTTGGCGGGATTATCTGAAATTTGCTCGGTTTTAATTCGAGAGAACTGACGTCCCATCTTTTTAGCATCACTGCCTAGAACTAGTGAGCTTGCAGCTTGGTTAGCTTTGATGCGTCTAAGTTCAGCACCTAAGTCTGAGGTGAGTGGGATTGTTCGAGTAGCAGCGTTGGTTTTACCTCTCTCGATGAAAATAGCAGTAATGTCATCGCTAACAATTATGTTCTCACAACGTAGGTTAGTAAGTTCTGAAGGTCTACAGCCTGTGAAAGCTCCAAGTTTGAAAAATAGCTGCAGAGTTGAGTCACTCTCAGCTACTTTTGTGCGCAGCAATGTGAATTCTTCAGCGGTGAAGGCTTGGGTTTTATCTGTATCTGATTTGCCAAACTCGTGCCCATCAAAAGGTGATGAACCTGAGACCTCGCCCATACGTGCACTGTGTCGCCAGATGGAGCGCAGACGACTAATGTTACCTTGGATAGTACTAGTCTTGTATCCTGCTTGTTGCTGGTGGCAAATAAACTGGTAAACATGACGCGTGCTAATTTCTCCCAGCTTGATATCGTAGTGCTCCAAGTACTTCAGTAATTCATCTGCTGAACGTTTTACTTTAGCTGTAGTTACGGCGCTTTTAGATGCTTGGTTGTCTTTAACCCATTGTGCTGTAGCCTGCTTGAGAGTAATTGCGTAGCGAGCACTTTGGTCTTTGCGTCCGTTAACTGTTGTTAAGGCGTGAAGCATGACCTCATCTTCCTTTGCTATTTGGTCATAGTCGTAGGGTTCATCCCATTGATAAGGATATTTTTCTTTGTCTTCCGTAAGTGTGCGAACAAGCTCTTGGAATCGATAACGACTGGCATCAGGAGTAACAAGCTCATGCTCTGCAAGTCTGCCGTTGATGATATCGCGCTTTCTACGAGCTTCTCTCAAGTCTCCAGTGTCTAGGCTTTCAGATATCATTGATCGATTAGGATATCTGTCTTGTAGTGCTGCAGGTACACGTCTTTGATACCACCAGATATTTCCTCGCTTTTTTAGATGCCGATTGATGTTCTGTGCCATGTAGTCACCGTTGTAGACAAATTTGTAGACAGCGATGTTACCTCAAAGCCCTGATAATACGGTATGACGGGGTTCACAGAGCGAAATGGGCGGCATGATGTAATCATCCCCCTTTCTCTATAGCAGAGAAAGTCACACATAAGCTTTAGAAAACGGAGACTTCGGTCTCCGTTTTTTTGCTCTTAAGCCTTATTTATTCGCATCCCGTATCTGTATTTCAGCTTCACCATCACCCTTTTTTCCAAAGCTCCTTGGTCAGCCTGCCTTGTGCGTAAACTGTTGTTCATCAATTTTTTGCAGCATCATGTCACGCTTAAATGGTTTTGGAAGATAATCGTTCATTCCACACTCGAAGCAACGTTTAATATCATCATCGAGCACGGATGCCGTTAAAGCGAGGATATGTGTTGCCTGAAGTTGCAGGTTTTCTTCATAGCGCCTGATTCGCTCTGTTGCCTCAAAGCCATCTACATTCGGCATCATGCAGTCCATCAAGATAAGGCCGATGTCTTGATGATGCTCTTTATATAAATCAATCGCTTCTTGTCCATCATTGGCAACCCAATATTCAATCCCTAACTTATCTAAATTGATACATACCACCTTCTGATTTACGCGGTTATCTTCAACTACGAGGACTTTTTGACGTACAGTCGCTTCTATCGGCTCAGGTTGATGTTGAGGGGGTTGTGGCTGTGACCTTTCAAGCACGGAGTTCAACATGCTACTTAAGCGGGAACCGAGCATAGGAAGAGTCACATAGCCTGAGATAAAATGACACTCACTCATAGGATCACTAAGATTATCTTTCACTATGATGATTTTCACCTCTGGTGCTAAGCGATGCAGTGTTTTGGCTTGGTTAATATCTTCCATCAAAGCGATCTCTGGGAGGTCAGTTGCCGCCAAGTTTGTTTCGATTGATTTTAGTTGTGGTGAGTAACCAAGGCGGAACAAGTCATCGAGTAAAAGTTTCGATGGCGCATCTGAATAATAGACAACGGTTTGTTTACGATTTTTATGTTCAGAATGATCTGATGGCACTACGGTTAATTGGAAATGAAAGCAACTGCCCACGTCTTTCTCTGACTCAACGTTTATCGAGCCTCCCATCATTTCCACCATACGTGACGAAATACTAAGCCCTAATCCGGTCCCCGCAATATTGGAGGTGATGTTGGTATCTTCTTGGCAAAACGCTTTGAAAATGTGCTCTTGTTGGTCTGCTGCGATACCAATACCCGTATCTCGAACAGAAAACTCGACCACACACTCTGTTTCCAATGATGGAAGCCGTTTAGCGGTGAATACGATAGAGCCTTGTTCTGTAAATTTGATCGCATTTGAGGCTAAATTCATCAACACTTGGCGAATTTTATTCCCATCAACATGAATGTACTCTGGGAGCTCGCCATCAATTTCAACTTCCAACTTAATCTGCTTTTGATAAGCTTTAGAAGAAATCAGAGTCACGCTATCAAACAGCAGCTCTCTTAAGTCTGTCGTATGTGGATTAATTTCCAGTTTACCCGATTCAATTTTGGACAGATCGAGAACATCGTTGATCAACATAAGTAAGGTTTGAGAAGAGGTATAGATAGTCCCAAGGCAGTCTTTCTGTTCTGCGGATAGTTTGGTTTCTGCCAGTATTTCTGACATACCAATCACGCCATTAAGCGGTGTCCGTATCTCATGAGACATATTGGCAAGAAAGGCACTTTTTGCGCGGTTTGCTTGTCGTGCTTTCTCTTGTGAAACAATCAATTGAGTTTCAAGTTGACTGGCACGCCACACAACATAAAGCAGCACCAGTAACGTCACCCCTCCTAATGCGGCTGTCGATAAGTAGCTGTACGACTTTATCTGCGTCAGGCTCTCTGCGATCTGCTTGGGTGTTTCGGTGAAAAGTAAGTTGAGCTCATCTTCAACATGATAAATACTGCTGGTGAGTTCTCCTTTGAGGCCGCTATCAGAGCTGTACCCGACACTCTTTAACCCTCGCTGCAATCGCCAAAAGTGGCGTTTAAAATTATTAAACGAAGCTAATGCACTGATCGTTCGGGAATTCTGTTCTATTTCATCTTGGATTTTGAACAATGAATCGACAATCTTATCTAATGTTGTCTGATCAAAATCGGTAAAGAACTGATACATGAGATCTTGTGTTTCTAAAGTCAATTCTTCAAGCTGCACATTATTGGATTCATGTACGAAGCGCTCAAGTGTCAACGCTGCATTTTTTAGTTTCTCAATGAGCCCAATTTGGTCCCTCTTGCCATGTATGCTGACTAACTCAAGGGCTAATAATGTAAAGGCGGTGTGGTACTCGTCGAGATACTCGACAACTTTGGCATAATTAAAAGAAATATTGAGGTCGCTTCGTACGATTTTCCCATCGATCTCAGCCAGCTTTTCGATCAGCTGACTTCGCTTTATATTGAGTTGTTCTTGAATCTCTGGTTGCCTTGTGGAAACAAACTGCTGCTCTTGTCGTCTGACAGAGAGCATAACGCTATAAGCTTCAGAAAGACTGAGCTGGAGATTAATCATGTCCTGCTCTTTGTTCTTCAGAGCATGGCTAACATAGATATAGAGGCCTAAAAATAACACGATAGCCAAAAAACCACGCGAAATAATTGCTTTAATGGTCTGTTTATTCGTAGGTTCCTTAACCATGCTATTCCCACTGTTTCATATCGTTCTATTCCTATATTAGAATTTAGTTTATTTTCAGAATTTTACGAACATTAGTTTTTGAATACCTGAGGTCTGTTGAGCTTTTATCAATAAATTTTTTAGGATGACATCGCTTTAGATGCGGCAATAAGTGTGTGGGCTATAAGCTTGTGAAACATGTTGATTTTCTCGCCTAGATTTTTGTTTGGAATAATAAGCATTAGAGCGGAGGTTTCGGTCTCTGTTTTTTTTGCTTTTCGCATCTCGTTCACTCGAATCCCGCATCTGCTCTTAACCATTGCTCTTTATGATTTAGCGGCTTATATTCAACAGTACAGTTATTACATTGATTTAACATGGGTAGCTGTTGAATAAAGGACAATAAATGCTTGATTAAAAATGGATTAATCAAGTGAACAATAAGTCAGTGGAGACTCCCCAATGAAAAAACTACTTTCAGTACTTGCTGTGTCTGCAGCAGTAATGGCACCGGCGGTATTTGCTTCTTCGCCTGTTATGTTTTCAACGATCAATGGCTTCAACGCACCTGACTCAGATGCTGTTGGCGGTGTGCGCTTGGCTTTACTTCACGGACAAGTGAACGACCTTAAAGGTGTCGATCTTGCTGTTGTTGGTATGTCTGAGACGCAAACGACCACAGGTGTGAACCTGGGTATTTTGGGTGCATCAAAAGTGAACCAAGAAATGACCGGTGCATCTCTAGGTTTCTTCAACTGGAACACGGGTAAAACAACGGGTGTTAACCTTGGTGCTGTGAACATTACTAATGATGTGAAAGGCGCGAACGTGAGTTTCGTCAACTACTCAGAAGGTAACACTATGGTTGATGTTGGTGCAGCGAACCTTTCAGAAGTGTCTACGGTTCAGGTTGGTATCTTCAACAAAACCAACAAAATCGAAGGCGTACAAGTTGGTCTGATCAACTGTGCTGACAACGGTTTCTTCCCGTGCTTCCCGATTGTAAACTTTGCTAAGTAAGGCTTAGTGTTACTATAGTGATTCATAACGCCTAAGTGCATCTGACTTAGGCGTTATTGCAACTCAACATTTTCTTATAGATATCCAAACGCCCCTCCAAAATAGATAAGCATATTGTTTTATATTTTCTATTGCAGTATTTTTACTTATGAGTACAATGTGCGATAAATTCCTAATGATGATTTATATGCTTTGATTAACCACCATACCGTCGATTTTAAAAAGGCTTTCTTAGGCCTGACCGCCAGTTTTTTAGTAGTTTTGAGCTTGTTGCTCGTTGATTCAGCGGAAGAATCAGATAAACAGTATGGAATGGAAAACCAAGGCGTAACACGCTCTTTAGCGGAGCTCACACAGATCATAAATGCGCTTGAGTACAACATCACTGCGCTTTATCCACTGCATGGGGATACCTACGTATTCTCGCATGACAAAAAGATCGAGGGTGAGACGTGTTACTTCACCAGTGAGGAGCAACATGCCCCTCGTTTTGATTTTATGTTCTCTGGCCCTCGCGAGATGTGCAACCCGGAATCGGACCTTTATACCGAAGCGGGTAAGCGCCTGTTCATCGCGCCGACCATGGCTTATTTTGCCAATACCATTGATACCATCTCTGCGATTTATTTCATTTCAAAAGAGAAATTCATTATCTCTTCGCCTTCTGATTTTGCCAGTTACATTAAGGGCGACACCTTTGATTCGGTTGTGAATAGCAGGCCTTATTGGGTGAACACGATTCGCTTTGGCTTAGCTCAAGGGCAAGACCAAGTGGTGTATACCGGCCAATATGATGATTACTTAACAGGTCAGAAAGTGGTGACCTTAACCAAAGGAATCTACGTTAATGGTGAGTTTAAAGGGGTATTGGGTGTCGATGGTTATGTCTCGAACCTAGTATCGAACCCTACCCATGGCTATAAAGTCACAAGTACTCGAGGCGCAAACAAATACGGGTTTATGGATTTTACGTATTCCAAGCCTCTGTATGTCAATGACATTGACACCCAGTTATATCTGAGTATTGAAGAAGATAAGAGCGAGCGCTTTCTGCATGTATTGGAGATGGAGAAGATTCAGCTTTCGATACTGTTGGTTTTGTATCTGCTCTTAGTTTTATGGCTATGGCGCTTCTATACAAGACAAGAGCACCAGCGTTTAAATGAGCTAGCAATGCGCGACCCATTAACGGGCTTGCTGAATCGACGTGGTTTTGAGGCTCGATTACTGGCGCAAGATGAGGAGCCGATTATTGGTGTTGGCGTGTTTGATATTGATGATTTCAAAGTCGTTAATGATCAGCATGGCCATAAAGTGGGGGACGAGGTGATTTGCCATGTTGCTCAGGTGATGCTGAATAGCGTTAGACAGCAAGATATCGTGGCACGGTTTGGTGGCGAAGAGTTTGTTGTCGCGATCACGGGTGAATCTTCTGAGTTGCTTTCGTCGATCTTTGAGCGAATTCAAAATGATATTAGCCTGCAAAGTTATCGATGCCCAACAGGTGACAAGATTAGTATCTCAGTGTCTGGTGGCGCGACGCTTTACTCTTTGTATAAGTTCGACAGCGTAGGGCACTTGTGGGAAAACCAGAGTATTCGTTCGTCTGATGAGCAGCTCTATAAGGCAAAGGCTGCGGGTAAGAATCAGGTGTGTATTCAGGTGTATTAATTAGTTGGATACACAAAGGCCTAGTCGTGTGACTAGGCCTTTTTAATGTCTGTTTCAGGTTGAGGTTACTTCTTCACGCGGCCTTTTCTCATCCACTTCTGATGCACACCACGACGCAGGCTCTGGAAGCTGTTTTCCACTTTATCGACACCAAGCAGAATCACTAGCGCCATTAGCGTGATAATGACCGATTGGGAAAGATGCCCTAGTGCGATCATCATACCTAATGCTGCGAGTACCCAGATAATTGCGGCTGAAGTCACGCCATGAATCTTGCCATCCAGTGTCATCATTACACCAGCCCCAAGAAATCCAACACCCGTAATTATCTGACCAAGCACACGAGCTTGATCGAGTGTGTTGGGGGATAGGCTGATCGCCATGGTGAGGAAGAAATAGGTACCACTGATGATCAGAATCGACGTTCGGATTCCGACGGGTTTACCGCGTGTTTGCCTTTCGATTCCGATTAAAGAACCACACAGCATGCATGCAGCGAGGCCTGCCCAGCTAAAGGGGGCAAGGTTGAGAGTTTGTTCTATAAATTGTGACATATCACCCCTCCTAAAAATTTAGAATAGAGCCGAGTATGCTAATAATAGACCGGACGATCGAACAAAAACTTTTTGTCTTAACGATTGATAAAGATTACTTAAAACCTAGCAGCCGCTTGTTGTTAAGGTGAAGGCTGGTGTCGTGGTCTCTGTCGCTTCTTGGTACTCAAGGTAGCAGTTATCAGCCTGTTTTTTTCGGCTAGAAGGCGCATAAAGAATAATGCCATCATTCGCATCTGTGTTGGTAAAGAACCAGTCAGCTCGACCCGTATCCCAAACAGCATCTAGAAAGGTTGATTCGATGAGCTGTGACCAAGTTTGATCGTTCATCGCTGCAGGATAACCATAGACCACTGAGATATTGTCACCCTCAACATTAATCGATGCGCTAGCTGCTTTATCTAAGCCCAATGCTGATGTCTTACCATAAAGCATAGCACTTGCGCCCTCCATTCCGCCTTTAAGGCCGTTTAATGTCGAGATACGAGCATCGGTTTGAAGGTTGAGGAACTTAGAAGCTGCAGTGACCGACACAATACCTAGAATCACGATCACCACGACCAGCTCGATGATGGTGAAACCTCTTGAGCTGAACCTAAGCGCTGGTTGAGATGTGGTTGCTGGTGGAGCAACTGAGGTATTGTGTTTCATTGATACAACTTCTCTATTCAATGTGTAGGTCGAGTGGTGTCTTGCTGCTGCGCCCGCCAATCTCACGGGTTAACTTAGGTACTAGGTAGCCTGAAACCTCAGAGATTAATCCTTTAAAGTGATGCTTCGCCTCTTCATCTGAAATATAGAAGTGCGCTGCGCCCTGAACCTTATCAAGTACATGCATATAGTAAGGTAAAACACCGACGTCGAATAGCTTTTCGCTTAATTCTTTCAATGAGTTAGCGCTGTTATTTACGCCTTTAAGCATCACGCCTTGGTTGAGCAGAGTCGCACCACTTAACTTAAGCTTGTGGAAAGCTTGTTTGAGCTCTAAGTTAATTTCGTTGGCATGGTTAATATGGCTCACCATCACCACATTAAGGCGAGTTTGAGCTAACAATTGGCATAGTTCATCCGTTACTCGAGCGGGAATCACAACCGGTAATCGGCTATGAATTCGAACTGTTTTCACATGTGGAATTTGTGCGATAGCATGAATTAGCCACTCTAGTTCGCTGTCTTTTGCCATCAGTGGATCGCCACCCGACAAGATAACTTCGTTGATCTCTGGGTGAGCCGCCACATAGTCTAGGTTGGTTTGCCAAACAGACTTCGAGCCCTTGTTATCTTGGTAAGGGAAGTGACGACGGAAGCAGTAGCGGCAGTTAATCGCACAACCGCCTTTTACAATCATCAGTGCGCGGTTTTTGTATTTGTGCAGTAAGCCCGGAATTGCATTTTCTTGTTCTTCCAAAGGATCGGCGGAATAGCCTTGGTGTACCTCAAACTCTTCGCTTAGCGGTAAAACCTGTCGTAGCAATGGGTCGTGTGGGTTGCCTTTTTCCATTCGTTCGACAAAGCTAAGAGGTACCCGAAGTGCAAATAACTCACGAGCAGCGAAGCCTGCTTGCCACGGTGTTGGGTCTATTTCCAATGCCTCAAGCAGTTTTGTCGGGTCAGAGATCGCATTCGATAGTTGTTTGAGCCAGTTTTGCTCAACAGATTCGACTTTTCGGGTTATGATATGCGGCATTGAAATTAACTCAAAGATGTGGAAGAGAAAATCATGGCGTCAGTAAGCACCAATGAATTCAAAGGCGGTTTAAAATTCATGTTAGATAATGAGCCTTGCGCAATTATCGACAATGAATACGTTAAGCCAGGTAAAGGCCAAGCGTTTAACCGTGTAAAACTTCGTAAACTGCTGTCAGGCAAAGTGTTAGAGAAAACATTCAAATCAGGCGAAAGCTTCGAGCTTGCAGATGTTGTTGACGTTGAACTAGGTTACCTATACAACGATGGCGAATTCTACCACTTCATGAACAACGAAACATTCGAGCAAATCGCTGCTGATGCAAAAGCAGTAGGCGAGACTTCTAAATGGTTAGTTGAAAACGACGTATGTACTCTAACGTTGTGGAATGATAACCCTATCACAGTAACTCCACCAAACTTTGTTGAGATCGCAGTAACAGAAACCGATCCTGGCCTTAAAGGCGACACACAAGGTACTGGCGGTAAGCCTGCAACTCTAGCAACTGGCGCGGTAGTTCGCGTACCTCTATTCATCGCAATCGGTGAAGTTGTTAAAGTTGATACTCGTACTGGCGAATACGTTGGTCGTGTGAAGTAATTGACTTCAAGTATCTGAAAAAGGTCGCTTAGGCGGCCTTTTTTTGTATCCCAAGATCAGATTCGCGTAAACGAGATGCGGGATGCGAGATACGAAGAGCTGGAAGAGCAGATATGTGTGAACGAGATGCGAGATACGAAAAGCAGGAAGATCAGAGCCGAGTCAGAGAGATAAGATATTCAACAAATAACAAAAAAGCAGAGCTGGATAACCTAGCTCTGCTTTTGTTTTCTGCTCTTAAGCTCTTCGATACTCGTTTACCCGAATCTCGAATCTGCCCTTAACTCTTAAATCATAAAGATGAAAATAACAGACAATGCGCTGATTAGGCCTGCAACGAAGTAGCAGCCCACTTTACCCGCAACGCCGACATGGAACTTAAGGTCGTGCATGCCGTGGTGAAGACGGTGCATTGCGTGCCACATTGGCAGTGCTAGCGTACCGATGATGAATAGCGCACCGATAATGCTGGTGGCGAATTCAGACACACGCTCGTAGCTCATTGCGTCCGCATCGATGATGCCCATTGGCACTAAGATACCTAACACTAGAACCGTGATTGGTGTGATCATCGCAAACCAAGTACCGCCAGCGCCAAATAGGCCCCACCAGATTGGCTCATCAGAGCGTTGTGGGTTGTGGTTAACAGGTTTTACTTTGTAATTTGTGTTCATAACGAAAGCTCCTTACACCACAACAAGAACGATTAAAGAAATAAAAGCCACCGCTGCCCACTGGGTCAGTACGATGATTTTTTTATCAACCAATTTGCCTTTAAGACGGATTGGCATTACTTGAGGCATCATGCTGAAGAAGGTTTGAGCGTGCAGCAAGCTGCCTAGCAGTGCCACGATGTTGATACCAACGACGATAGGGTTCGCCATAAAGCTCAACCAACCCACCCACGCTTCAGGGCCTTTCACTAGTGCACCCAAACCGAAGGTTAGGAACAGAGTGAATAGAATCAAAGGCAGTACAGTCGCTTCACGTAGCATGTAGAAGCGGTAGAACGGATGGTTGCTCCACCACGTTCTCTTCATCTCACGAACATAAGGCTTACGATTGCTCATATTATGCCTCCTCTGCTGTTTTTACTTGCGATCCGTCTGGCTTGAACATCGAGATAACGAAGTCCATTGAAGACTCAACTTTACCTTGGTTTACTGCAGCCGCTGGGTCTACTTTCTTCGGACATACGTCAGAACAGTAACCTACAAACGTACAGCCCCAAGCGCCATTGTCGCCATTGATAAGCTTCATACGTTCAGCTTTACCATTGTCACGGCTATCTAGGTTGTAGCGGTGAGCAAGAGCAAGTGCCGCAGGGCCGATGAACTCAGGGTTTAGACCAAACTGAGGACATGCTGCGTAACACAAACCACAGTTGATGCAGCCAGCGAACTGCTTGTATTTCGCCATTTGCTCTGGAGTTTGGATGTTCGTGCCGTCTTCTGGCTTACGGTCGTTACCAATGATGTAAGGCTTGATTGCTTCAAGGCGTTCGATGAACGGTGTCATGTCGACAATCAAATCTTTTTCGATTGGGAAGTTAGCCAAAGGCTCAATCTTGAAGCCATTCGGGTAGTCACGTAAGAAGCTCTTACACGCCAGTTTTGGCACGCCATCAACCATGATGCCGCAAGAACCACAAATCGCCATACGACAAGACCAACGGTAAGACAGGTCTTTATCTAGGTTGTCTTTGATGTAACCGATCGCATCAAGTACTGACATGGTTTCATCAAACGGAACTTCAAAGGTTTGAAAGTGAGGTTCTGCATCGTGCTCAGGGTCATAACGCAGGATTTCAATTTTTTGGATTCGATTCGCTGACATTATGCTTGCTCCTCTTCGCTCTTCTTAGCATTCTCTTCTGCTGCTTTTTCAGCGGCAGCGGCTTTCTCTGCAGCTTCACCGTACAGACGAGCTTTAGGTTGAGATTTGGTGATCTTAACGCCGCTGTAGTCGATGGTTGGTGCTGCATCTTCGTTGTAGAAAGATAGAGAGTGTTTCAGGAAGTTCACGTCATCACGTTCTGTGCAGTTGTCGTCTAGACGTTGGTGTGCACCGCGAGACTCTTTACGAAGAATCGCTGAGTGAACCATCGCTTCTGCAACTTCAAGGCCGTAACCCACTTCGATAGCGTAAAGTAGGTCAGTGTTGAACACTTTGCCTTTGTCTTTAATGCTGATCTTCTTGTAGCGAGCTTTCAGTTCAGTGATTTTGTCGATGGTCTTTTGCATCAAGTCTTCTTGACGGTAGATACCACAACCCGCTTCCATGGTGTGACCCATTTCAGTGCGGATGTCAGCCCAGTTCTCATCGCCTTCTTGAGCCAAGATGCCTGCGATGCGATCTTCAACCGCTTTCACTTGCTTAGCGATAGACTCTTCGTTCCAGCCTTTGAATTCAGCAGCGCGTTTCACTGCTTCTTCACCAGCAACGCGGCCAAATACTACGAACTCAGCCAGAGAGTTAGAACCTAGGCGGTTTGCACCGTGTAGGCCAACTGAAGCACATTCACCAACGGCGAATAGGCCTTTAATGCGAGTTTCACACGTACCGTTAGTTTCAATACCACCCATGGTGTAGTGAACGGTAGGGCGAATTGGGATTGGCTCTTTTGCCGGGTCTACGTTTACGTACGCTTTTGCAAGCTCACAGATGAACGGAAGACGCTCTTGCAGGTACTCTTCACCCAGGTGGCGAAGGTCAAGGTGTACGACATCACCAAGTGGGTGCTTGATGGTGTTGCCTTTCTGCTGCTCGTGCCAGAATGCTTGAGAAACTTTGTCACGAGGACCCAGTTCCATGTATTTGTTCTTCGGCTCGCCCACTGGAGTTTCAGGGCCCATGCCGTAATCTTGTAGGTAACGGTAGCCGTTCTTGTTGACGATGATACCGCCTTCACCACGACAACCTTCGGTCATCAAGATGCCAGTGCCCGGTAGGCCTGTTGGGTGGTATTGAACGAACTCCATATCACGCAGTGGTACACCGTGGCGATAAGCCATTGCCATACCGTCGCCAGTTACGATGCCGCCGTTGGTATTACAGTGGTAAACACGACCTGCGCCACCGGTTGCTAGAACAACAGATTTTGCTTTGATGGTAACAAGCTCACCTTCAGACATATGAATCGCGATTAGGCCTTGTACTTCGCCATCTTCAACGCCGCTCTGGTTTTCTACGAGAAGGTCCACCACAAAGTACTCATCAAATCGTTTGATTGTGTCGTACTTCATCGAAGTCTGGAACAGAGTATGAAGCATGTGGAAGCCGGTTTTATCCGCTGCGAACCACGTTCTCTCTACCTTCATACCGCCGAATCGGCGTACGTTTACTTCACCGTTTTCTTTACGACTCCATGGGCAGCCCCATTGTTCCATTTGGATCATTTCGCGAGTCGAGTTTTCAACAAAGTATTCAACAACATCCTGTTCACATAGCCAGTCGCCACCGCCAACAGTATCGTTGAAGTGGTTATCTAAGCTATCTTCGTCTTTAATTACTGCTGCTGAACCGCCTTCTGCCGCTACCGTGTGCGAACGCATTGGGTAAACTTTAGAAATCAGTGCTACTTCCAGTTCAGGATTAGCTTCAGCCGCAGCAATAGCTGTACGAAGACCAGCGCCGCCTGCGCCGATGACTGCGATATCTGTGGTAATTGTCTTCACAGTTATTCTCCAGTGTGATGCGGAGTATTCCGCTTGTTATTATAAAAAGCATTTAGAGAGTACTTAAACGGCATCAACCGTTTATCACCCCTAAGCCTTAAGTGGTAGGTTCAGTGTAAGAGAGGAAGGTATTCGAAAAGTTGATGCATTTGGGTTTTTAGGTCGGTAATGCATATGGAGGCATAGAAATTATAGGTTATGTGACTGCAATCACGGCAATGAATTGTTGATAACGTTTAACCCACAGGGTGGGTGTTAACGGCTTGTTGAGTATGATTTTTGTTATCAATGTTGATGTGAAATCTGTATTGATAATTGTATTGTAGAACGTAATTTTCTGGCTTCATTAAAACAACATTTTGCTTTCACGAATAGAAAGATAGAAGCTTACAAAAGCGATGAAAGGTGGTAATTTCCGTCGCCTAGAATTCAGTAATATGGAACTCAATAATGCACTCTACATGGCAACCGGCCGCAACCATTAAACAGTTAAAGCAACGTGCTGATATCCTTAATCAAATTCGTCAGTTCTTTGTTGAGCGAAACGTGATGGAAGTGGATACGCCTGCGATGAGCCACGCCACGGTGACGGACGTGCATTTGCATACTTTCAAAACTGAATTCGTAGGGCCGGGTTATGCGCACGGTCAGCCTCTGTTCTTTATGACTAGCCCTGAGTTTCATATGAAACGTCTATTAGCGGCGGGCAGTGGCTGTATTTACCAAATTTGTAAGTCTTTCCGTAACGAAGAAAATGGCCGTTACCACAACCCTGAGTTCACCATGTTGGAGTGGTATCGCGTTGGCTTTGATCACCATGACCTGATGGATGAAATGGATTTGCTGTTACAGCAGGTACTTAAATCGGGCTCAGCAGAGCGAATGACTTACCAACAAGCCTTTATTGACGTGTTAGGTGTGTGTCCCCTGGAAGATTCGATGGCTACGCTAAAGCAAGCCGCAGCAAAACTTGGGCTCAGCGATATAGCTGACCCTGAAGAAGATCGTGATACCTTGCTGCAGTTGCTGTTTAGTATTGGGGTTGAAGCCAAAATAGGCCAACAAGTCCCTGCGTTTGTTTATGACTTTCCGGCTTCACAAGCGGCATTGGCTAAGATTAATCCTGAGGATTCGCGAGTGGCGGATCGCTTTGAGGTGTATTTCAAAGGCATCGAGTTAGCAAACGGCTTCCATGAGCTAGATAAACCACAAGAGCAGCTCAAGCGTTTTGAAGATGACAATGCCAAACGTATTGAGATGGGCTTATCGCCTCAACCGATTGACCATCACTTGATTGAGGCATTAAAAGCGGGCTTACCAGACTGTGCGGGTGTTGCTTTAGGTATTGATCGTCTGATCATGCTGGCGTTAGGTTATGACCACATCGATGACGTGACGGCTTTTCCTTTCCCACGTTCTTAACTTTTTGCTTTTGTTTTTACTGAGAGTGAATAGTCATTAGCTATTCACTCTCAGTTTCCAATCAGCTGCCAATTAACTTCACTAGCTAGCTGACTAGAATACCAGTACCCACTACGGCAACAATGGCACCGATCCAAGCGTAGGCATTTGGTCTCTGTTTGGTGTACAGCCAAAGTATTGGTAACAACATGATAGGTGTGGTTGAAGACAACAGAGCAACCATGCCGACATTTCCTTCTTGCAGTGCATACAAGATCAGCGTCATTCCCACCGCCATAGCAAGAAAGCCGTTCACTGCGGTAATCGCGAATATTTGACCATTCATCGGGTTAATTGCGCGTGAGAGCTTAGCGCCAGTTAGACGAAATGCGGAGTGAGCAACAAAAGCGGTAATCATACGAATCGCTGAAGCGGCAACAGGGTCTATGCTGGTTTGCATCACGGGTTTTGCAATAATACCGCCCAAGGCTTGGCAAATAGCGGCAGTGATTCCGAGAGCTACACCAATCCACACGGTGCCCTTGATGGTTTCGAGTTGGTTGTTGGCTTGTCCTCGACGACCAAAGAATATCGCGGTTAATACACCACTGAACACCAAAGCCGAGCCAATCAGCTCCACCGAAGTCATGCTTTCGCTAAATAGGAAGTAACCAAGAATTGCCGAGAACACGGCGTGACAAGAGAACAGCAAACCTGCTTGGCGCGGTCCCATTCTGTTCAAACAAGCAAATAGGGCGGTATCACCAATGAAGATGCCAATTAGCCCAGACAGCATCATCGGCGTGACTAGGTCTGCTTCGACCGTTGACCAGCCACCAGTAAACCAAGCCATGCTCGATAAGATGATAGCAGTGCAACCCATGCGCCAACGGCTATAGGCGAAAGAACCTAAGTGTTGAGCAGGCTTTACTGACATCAGGCTCGCGATAGCCCAAAGAAAAGCGGCAGCAAGAGCCAGCCATTCGAATCCCATTGAAGTGTACGTCCGTGTCAAAATGTAGAAGTGGGGGATTCAATATGCACTAAACCTTCCAGATAGCAAAGACGTGATTACTATCTGGAAGGGCATTAGTAGGGATTAACGTACTAGGTGATGATAAACAGGGCGAGGTAAACCATCAGCAAGCCCACAATACCTAAGATGATGCCCATCTTCGCCATGTCTTTGCTTTCGATAAGCCCGGTCGAGTAGGCCAGTGAGTTTGGTGGTGTCGATACGGGCAGAATCATGCCAAGTGACGCAGAGAAGGCGACCACAACCAGCAAGCCTTGCAGACCACCAATCGCAACTAGGCTTTCCATGGAAGCACCAATTGCAGCGGCTATCGGCATCAGCAAGTTGGCCGTCGCAGTGTTTGACATGAAGTTCGCCATTAACCAACACACGATAGACAATGTCAGTACCACAGCTGCAGGTGACAGCGATTCATAGTCAATTGCGTGTGCGAGTGCAGCGGCTAAGCCTGTTTTATCTAAGCCAATACCAATCGCAATACCACCTGCGACCAGCCACAACACATCCCAGTTAATCAGCTTGAGTTCTTCTTTGCCCATGATGCCAGTGAGCGTAAACACAGCCAGTGGAATGATAGACACGACATAGGTGTTCATGCCGTGCAGTTTGGTGGTCATCCACAATAAGATTGTCGCAGCGAAGGTGATGTAAACCACAATCGCTCGCCAGCTCTTTCTAAATTGTCCATCAAGCTTGAGCACCATGTTTCTTTCTTTAGAAGGGAAGAGTTTTTGTAGAAGAAACCAAGCGATGGTGAGTTGGATGATCACAAAGGGTAAGCCCATCATCATCCAGCTGAGGAAGTCGATGGTATTTTCACCCGTTAGGTATTGCAGCGCGATGGCATTGGGCGGTGTACCGATTGGGGTTGCGATACCGCCAGTATTGGCAGCAATTGGAATACACAACACGAGCGCTTTGATACCCATATCGCCTTTTGGTGCAGATGCCACGATAGGGCCGAGCAGTGCAAGCATCATTACCGTCGTTGCGGTATTTGACATGAACATTGAGAACACGGCGGTGATCAGCATTAAGCCGAGCATAATGAAGCGCGGTTCTGTACCAAATGGTTTGAGAAGCACTCGAGCTAGGTTGTTATCGAGTTCATACTTGGATGCGGATATCGCAAGAGCAAAACCACCCATGAAAAGGATGATGATCGGTGACGAAAATGCACCGAAGATGTCGGTATATTTGATTAACTCACCGAGATCGTGCCCCGCTGGTGGATTTCTAAATAGGTGTAAACCTTTGTCAGATATCATCACCAGTTCAAGCGCAATGATCAAAATGGAAGTGGCGAATACCGGAACAGGTTCAAGCACCCACAGCAGGGCTGCTAATAAGAATATCGCCAACAGGCGGTGTTGAATCAGCGTGAGATCATCGATTGGTATTGAATCTATCGGCATGAATAACACGCCTAAGGGAATCGCAAAACAAATCAACAGCTTGACCAGAACGCCAACATTGAGTTTAGGCATGTACAAAGACCCTATAAATAAAATATCTTCAAATAGAGTAAGTTATCTGGATTTCTGGTACTTGGAGACGGGTTGGAAAATCAAAAAGTTGTTTAAGGTTTCGACAGTTGTTTTGTTTTTGGTCAATCTTTTATCTGGGCAATTAGAGACAAGAGTGAGAAGCATCAGGTGGCTGGGCAGGGTTTGAAAGATTGAGTTGTTAGAGCTTGAGTAGCAAATGAATCGGTAGAGTTAAGAAAAAGGCGCGTTCTTCTCTGAAATAGAAAAAGTAACGCGCCTTGAAAGCTTAAATGAGTTAACTCAAATTGTTAAGCTTGGTCAGTGTTCTCAGCAGAATCGGTAACAACATCGTCATTTGCTTGCGCTTCTTTGCCAGCAATGTGCGCGAAAGGTGTACCAAGAACCGTTTTCTCGCCATTTTGCATAGTGTCGTCAAACTTGATCGCATCTTTAGCGAACAGGTTGATAACGGTTGAACCAAGCTTAAAGCGGCCCATCTCTTCGCCTTTCTTCAAGATGATTGCTTTGTCACCTTGTGCAGGGTAATCCCATTTGTAAACCGAGTTACCACGAGGTGGGGTGATGGTACCTGCCCATACTTGCTCAATGCTACCTACGATCGTTGCGCCAACCAGCACTTGTGCCATTGGGCCAAATTCCGTATCGAAGATACAAACGACACGCTCATTACGTGCGAATAGGTTTGGAACGTTTTCTGCCGTTAACGGGTTAACTGAGAAAAGGTCACCTGGAACGTAGATCATCTGGCGCAGTGTGCCGTCGCATGGCATGTGCACGCGGTGGTAATCACTTGGAGACAGGTAAAGCGTTGCGAATTCACCGTCTTTAAATTCATCCGCTAGCGCAGCATCACCACCCAATAGCTCGCGAGCTGAGTAGTTATGGCCTTTCGCTTGAATCAGTTGACCGTCAGTAATTGGGCCAAATTGGCTCACACGTGCATCTGCAGGGTGAACAATAACAGACTCACCTTCAGCGATAGGACGCATGCCTTCTTTCAATTCACGCACGAAGAATTCATTGAATGTTTTAAAGTGTTTTGGATCGCTATGCAGAGCTTCATCCATGTTCACTTTGTATTGCTTGATGAACCAGTTGATGATCGCTGTCGTTAAGCCGCCCGCTTTAGCAGACGCAAGTTTGCCGACTAGGCGAGTTAATCCATGTTGTGGAATCCAGTACTGCAATCCAACTTTAATCTTATCCATTGTATTAATTTTCCAATGCTAATTGTTTTTCAATTAAATCTGTCGATGACGGTTTAGGGCGCGAGATGTTACTTAAATTCGCGCCAATTGTCAGTAAATGCACACATTTGTTCACAAAAACGCGATTAGAGATCGGCTTTTTTGTTGCGTGAATACTGACGGTTATCTTTGTTACTCGCCATGCTTTCAATGATGCGGTGGTAGTTGTCGAAACGTAATCGACTGATCTTTCCGTTTTCTACCGCTACGCGCAGGATGCAGCCTGGGTCATCAATGTGTTTACAGTCACGGAACTTACAACCGCCAAGGTAAGGCTTGAACTCGATAAAGGCTTCAGTGATTTCGTCGGCCTCTAGGTGCCATAGGCCGAATTCACGCACTCCTGGTGAATCAATCAGATCACCACCAGAAGGGAAGTGGTATAAACGAGCTGCCGTGGTTGTGTGCTGACCAAGACCTGAGTTCTCAGAGACTTCGCCTTCTTCAATGTCTAGCGTAGGCATTAATGCATTCACTAGGCTTGATTTACCCACACCCGATTGACCAACAAAGATGTTGATACGGTCTTTGAGTTCAGCTTCCAGCTCTTTGATGCCGTAGCCAGACTCTTTACTCACGAACATCACTTTATAGCCGATCTTCTCGTACTCTTTAAGTGTTTCACGGTATTCAGCAATCTGCTCATCAGTCAGTAGATCGACCTTGTTCAGTACAACAAGCGGCGCGATGTTTACCGTTTCTGAAGCAATTAGGTAACGGTCGATAATATTAAGTGATAGCTCTGGTAGCACAGCCGATACGATAACCATTTGGTCGACGTTCGCAGCTACTGGCTTTAGGCCATCGTAGTAATCAGGGCGAGTCAGCATTGAAGTTCTCGGCTCAACCGCTTCCACAACGCCAGAAATACCGGCCATTGATTCTAAGCCTGCGCGCCAAGTCACTCGGTCACCAGAAACTAAAGTCTCGATACTACGGCGTAAGTTACAACGATGAACTTCGTTAGTTTCAAGATCTTCGATATCAGCATGTTGGCCAAAGCGCGTAATCACGAGTCCGCTTTTGGTTCCGCCAAGCATGTTCTCATCCCATTGGATAGAATCTTCTTTCTTGAGTCGCTTGTTCTGGTTGCTACGTACACGACGTACTTGACCTTTGGTTAACTTCTTTTTTTTAGCCACAATTTTTCACTTAACACATCTAACTTGATGATTGGGGACTCAAACAGGATGTTGCTGGTACCACGTGATTTCGATGGTCCTAAAGCTAGTTTGAGTATAGTTATTTGGGTATAGTACCTCTTTTACACATAAACAAATAGGCGACGCCTTATGTCCTTTAGCGATCAGAACCTTATTTGGGTTGATCTAGAGATGACAGGACTTGATCCTGAAACTCATAAAATCATTGAAATTGCTACTATCGTTACTGATAGTGAGCTTAACATCCTGGCTGAAGGACCTGTTTTGGCTATTCACCAACCTCAGAGTGAATTGGACAAGATGGACGAGTGGTGCACAACGACGCACACTGGCAGCGGCCTTGTGAAGCGAATTCAAGAAAGCACGGTTTCAGAGCAAGATGCCATCCAACAAACCATTGAGTTTCTTGAAAAATGGGTACCAAAAGGTAAGTCACCAATTTGTGGCAACAGCATTGGTCAAGACCGCCGTTTCCTATACAAGCACATGCCAGAGTTAGAAGAGTACTTCCACTACCGCTATGTTGACGTAAGCACTCTGAAAGAGCTGACTCGTCGTTGGAAACCTGAAGTGTTAGATGGTTTTTCTAAGTCGGGAAGTCACCTTGCGTTAGACGATATTCGAGAGTCGATCGCCGAGCTGCAGTACTACCGAAAAACGATTATTAACATCTAGTCGAATAAAATGATCACGTTTATCTAACTTTTCAGGGACATAAGAGCCGTTTTTTTTGCAAATCTGTGTGCTTTTACAGCAGTTGAGTAAAAAGTTTCGTAATTTTGCATTAAGGACTTGCATCACAAAAAAATGCTCTTATAATTCGCAGCCCTGAACGGAGAAAGACGTTTTCAGATTGCGATACTAGCTCAGTTGG